>NZ_LR134173.1:2223571-2561428 GCF_900635815.1 Legionella cherrii | reverse complement strand
ATTAGTCAAATACCTTTTGGCAGTTCAGGTCAAGAAAAATTAATGGATAGTTTAAAAACATTCAACGAAACAGTCACGCAAAGAAGTCAATCGACTGGCTCCATAGAAACAGAATCTCCTACTTTAGGAGAGATAAAAAGCCCAAATCCGTTTGATATGACATCGAAACCCAAGGATCAGAAGTAACATTCCATGTAAATGACCACTCTGGATCAAGGGATGATCCTGGCATCAACTTTTTATCGTTCGCTCAAGTTTTTGATCTTCTATGTGACCGATTTATAAATCATTTGATTTTATCTGATCGACGCAAATTAGGTACTTGGGAAGAAAAAATAACAGGCTGCAAGGGGGCCTGATAATCTTTTATTGGCTCCTCAACTGGTTTATATTGCAAATTAGGTTGTATAGCCTGATATTTTTGAGCAATATAGCAATAAAATCCTGAGGGTAATGGCCAAAGCATCTTGCCTATTTCATCCAGAAAAGTAAATTTTTTAATTAGTGATGCGTTATTGACTGGCGGGATATAACAAAAATTACTTAAAGAATACTGTCTATACCCTCTTTGCAAAAAAATTCGATTGATGTTAAATGGGGTTCTCATTTTAACTTTTTGATCGCTATAACAATGTAGTAATCCAGTTTTTATTGCCCCACCCCAAAGGCTCCAAGGATTAATACTTAATAAAACAACAAAACCCATGGGATTAAGAACGCGATCGATTTCATCGATCAGACTCAAACTATTACTGAAAGGCTCCAGGGTAAGTGGGACAATAATACAATCCACACTATTACGGTCGAGTGGAAGTTGATTTAAAGCACATTTAATTTGCACTTTATGAGCCAATAAAAAAGGAGAAGCAATCCATTTATGAGTGTAATTGAATTTTTTTAACCAAATGTTATCGCCGCAATTTCCTAATTGCAGTAATGTATCGCCATGTGAATAATCACTTTCAGATTCAAGATTAACTAAAAACTCATGTGCAGCAAAAAGCCCCAGGGGTGATTGAAACCATTTATTCAGGGCGCGATATTGTTTTAATTGTCGTTCAATCAACAAAATAATGCCTTTTAAAATAGTGAATCCTGAATTAAACTACAATACAACGAGTTTCTCATACATACAATCCATTTTCTTTTTTTGAACTTAAATATCTTCTGCTGAGGCTGTTGACAACTCATAATAATGAGTCAAAATGGCCTGGATAGTCGAATTGTCTATAGACACTATTTAAATTAAGGATATGATTGTTTTAGTATTGTTTTCGTCCAACCTGCGCAACGTAAGCAATAATGTTGACTGAAACACGTGATTTTATTAAATGGATTAACTATAGTTAATATTATTATGAGCTGATAGAAGCCTATGTTAGGAACGGATGAATTCAAATTACATGGAATAGGACAGCTATTTGTTCTTGAAAAGTTGTTAGATAGAGCTCAAGCTGTCGAATTCTGCAAACAAGCAGCTGCAGAAAAAATCTCTTTGGTTCAATATCTTGTAAAAAATAATATTTTATCAGCCACACAAATTGCACTTGCAGCGTCGCGAAATTTTGGCGTTCCCATACTTGATCTTGACTGCATTGAAGTCGATTCTATCCCCACTAGTCTGGTTAATGAGAAATTAATTCGTCGACATTCAATGGTTCCCTTATTTTACCGAGGCAACAATTTATACCTAGCAACAGAAGATCCAAGTATCCAAGCGTCTTTAAAAGAAATTCAATTCCATACTGGGCTCAATACGCATGCAATTGTCGTAGAGGCTGATAAGCTGAGCGCGCTAATTGATCACTTACTCACATTGCAGGAAACTCAGGGTTTATCGGAGTTTGTTGGTGGCGATAGTGATGAATTTGATGGACTTATCATTAATGATGAAGAAGAGCATGAAACAAATATTGCAACGTCACTCACCGAAGATGCTCCCATTGTAAAATTCGTCAATAAAATACTTCTTGATGCCATTAAACAAGGAGCATCCGACATACATTTTGAACCCTACGAGAAAGAATATCGAATACGCTATCGGCAAGATGGTATTTTACACGAAATTGCCACACCGCCAGGAAGTTTGGCTACGCGAATTACGGCGCGCATAAAAATCATGTCCAACCTAGATATTTCAGAAAGGCGAATACCTCAGGATGGGGGGTTTAAAATGAAAATATCCAAAACCCGATCCATCGATTTTCGCGTAAGCACCTGCCCTACTACTTCAGGTGAAAAAGTGGTTATGCGTATCTTAGATCCTGGCTCAGCAAAACTTGGTATTGAGGCTTTAGGCTTTAGCCCGATCCAAAAAGAACATTTTGTCCATTCAATTGAACGTCCTCAAGGGATGATCCTTGTAACAGGCCCCACCGGTAGTGGTAAAACGGTAACCTTGTATACCGCCTTAAATATACTTAATACTAAAGAGGTTAATATCTCCACAGCTGAAGACCCCGTTGAAATTAAAGTGCCAGGGATCAATCAGGTTAATATTAATCCCAAAGCAGGTTTAACCTTTTCAAACGCGTTACGATCATTTTTACGTCAAGACCCTGACATCATCATGGTTGGTGAGATACGTGATTTGGAAACCGCGGAAATAGCAGTTAAAGCAGCGCAAACGGGACACTTGGTACTCTCAACATTGCATACAAACAGTGCAGCTGAAACCCTTAATCGTTTGGTTAACATGGGAATCGCGACATTTAATGTAGCCAGTTCAGTAACACTTATTATTGCACAACGCTTAGCTCGAAAATTATGCGAACATTGTAAAGTATTGAGAGATGACGTCAATAAACCAGGTTTGTTGGAATTAGGTTTTACCGAGGCAGATATAGAAGGGATTAAATTATACAAAGCTGGAGGATGTCCTAAATGTAACAATGGATACCGCGGTAGAATAGGATTATTTGAAGTATTACCTATGACCAAAACACTTGGACAGGTCATCATGTCCGGAGGGAATTCATTAGATATATTAAAGATTGCTCAGGATGAAGGCATGATTACTGTTTATCAATCTGGGCTTGAGAAGGTAAAACAAGGTATTACAACTATAGAGGAAGTCAATCGGGTAACCGTTGATTAACTGCGCAAAAAATGAAAAAAAATGCCAATACCACCTTAACTTTTCATTACACAGGTGTTAATAAAGCGGCTCAAAAAATAAATGGCGATATCGACGCCAGAAGTCTTGCTTTAGCTAAAGTAGAATTACGCAGACAGGGAATTATCGTAAGCAAAATTGCTAAAAAACGCGCCCCTCTCTTCAATTTTAAAAGCAAGAAAATTAAGTCAGGTGATATCACGGTATTTAGTCGCCAACTCGCTACAATGATAGAATCCGGGATACCGTTAGTGCAATCCTTTGATATTGTTGCAAAAGGACAGACAAATAAACGACTTAAAGAATTAATTGAAAACATTAAACTTGATGTTGAAACAGGGTTAACTCTCTCAGAAGCATTGATGAAACATCCTGCCTATTTTAACGAATTATTTTGCAATTTGGTGGAAGCTGGAGAAAAGTCAGGTTCTCTAGATATCATGCTCGATAAAGTCGCCACATACAAAGAAAAAATAGAAACCATAAAAAAGAAAATTAAAAAGGCGTTAACTTACCCTATGGCCGTCATGGTTGTCGCTCTGATTGTTACGACCGGCTTACTTATTTTTGTTGTTCCTCAGTTTGAATCCCTATTTAAAGGTTTTGGTGCTGATCTACCTGCTATGACCCAAGCAGTAGTGAGCATGTCCAAATTCTTTCAATCCTATTGGTATTTAATTTTTGGCGCATTGGGCGGAGGGGTTTACGCTTTTATTTATGCAGAAAAACACTCCCCTCAATTTGCACAAAATGTGGATAGAACCTTATTAAAGCTACCTGTTATTGGGCCTATTATTGAGAAAGCTGCAATCGCTCGATTTTCAAGAACACTGTCGATTACTTTCGCTGCAGGTTTGCCTTTAGTTGAGGCACTTAAATCGGTGGCAGGGGCGACAGGAAATATAATTTTCGCCAAAGCCACTGATCAAATTAGAGAAGAGGTATCAACCGGTCAACAAATGAATAAGGCCATGGAAAACACTCAATTATTCCCCAACATGGTAATCCAGATGGTAGCCATTGGAGAAGAGTCAGGTGCTTTAGAAAAAATGTTAAGTAAGGTTGCTGATTTTTATGAAGAAGATGTGGATAATGCTGTCGATTCACTGAGTAGTTTATTAGAACCTGTTATTATGGTTGTTTTGGGTGTCTTGGTAGGTGGACTTGTGGTTGCAATGTATTTACCCATCTTCAAACTGGGATCTGCAATATAAGACCCTCTTTAGTCCCAATAGTTTTGTAGCCTGGGTGCAGCGCAGCAGAAACCGGGTTCTTTAATATGAGTTTTCCGGGTTCCGCTGCGCTGCACCCTGGCTACATTTTAAATGGAATTATTTAATGATATATGACTTAATCATCAATCATTCTTGGTTTATGTATGTCGTAGTTGTCTTGTTTTCTCTTGCTGTGGGTAGTTTACTTAATGTTATTATTTATCGCCTACCCATTATGTTGGAAAGTGAATGGAAGCAACAATATAATGAGCTAGCGGGTATCAAGGAAGAGGAACAAAGACCGATTAATTTATTTTTTCCAAGATCATTTTGCCCTTCATGTAAAACCATGGTTAAGGCCTGGCAAAATATACCTATTTTAAGTTATTTATTTTTGCGCGGGCGCTGTTATCAATGTAAAAGTCCTATTTCTATTCGCTATCCTTTAATCGAACTAGGCACAATGATTCTTTCCATATACGCGAGCTGGCATTTTGGTTTTACGTTGCAACTCATTTTTGTATTGATTGCGATTTGGATCTTAATCTGTCTAATTTTCATTGATTTAGATCATCAAATTTTACCAGACAGCCTGACTTTAAGCTTGTTATGGATAGGACTTATTGCCAATACAGAAAATCTATTTGCCCCCCTGCCTCAAGCAGTGCTCAGTGCAGCAGGAGCTTATATAGGACTATGGTTATTTATAAAAATATTTTATTTATGTACTGGTAAGATTGGCATGGGCAATGGCGATTTTAAATTGTTTGCTGCCTTTGGAGCTTGGTTTGGTTGGGTATTTTTGCCGTTAATTCTTCTTCTTTCTTCAATTAGTGGTACAATTATTGGTTTATTGTATTTGCATTTACAAAATAAATCCAAAGATACCACGATTCCTTTTGGTCCTTTTTTATGTATCAGTGGATTAATTTCTTTATTCTGGGGGCATAGTATCGTGAACTGGTATCTGCATCTTTGGATGTAAGATGGCAATCAGTTCCAAGATATGTCTGAACATTGAATAAATGGTACCCAATACGGCTGTTCCCTAATACAGAGTGCCCTTTGAAAGAAGATGAATAACAGGATTCATAAATGCCCTATCAAGTTATTTTATTTGACTTAGACGACACACTTATCGATTTTGCATACTCCCAACGAGCGGGCTTAAAAAATATATATGAACTATATTACTCATCAGTTGAATATCCCATTTTTGAGCACCTTTATAAAGAAATTAATACCCATCTATGGAATCAAGTTGGCGCTAAAAGCAATGCGCTTACCCCACGCGAAGTAAGATTGTTACGGTTTATACAATTAAATCAAAAACTTCCTAGTTCTGCTTCTGCGGAAGAAATAGCGGCAGAATATGATTTAAATCTTAGCGTACATGCTCAGTGGATACCCAATGTTAAAACTGCCATTGAGTTTTTACATCAAAAAGGTCATATTTTAGGCATAATTACCAATGGTTACGTTGAACAGCAGGGAAAAAAGCAGCAACGCCTTCAACTCAATAATTGGTTTGACTGTTATATTGTCTCTGATGAAGTGGGTGTTGCAAAACCCAATGTAGAAATATTTAATATTGCCCTGCAAGAAATTACGAACAAGCACAAACTCTCAATTAACAAACGCTCCATATTAATGGTCGGTGACTCCATGGTTAACGATGGGTACGGAGCACGAAATTTTGGGATTGATTATTGCTTTATTAATAATCAATCATTAGATAACATGTCTCTAGAGGCTCCAGTTAAATACCACATCCGTTCAGTTGCGCATTTACCTGCATGCATAGGATACGACACGGAATATCAGCAATTTTTAAAATCATCTGTGAGTGAGGAAGTAGGCGTATAATTCTAAGGGATGGATATGGATATTAATTTAATAGTATTTGCTGCGCCAATATTTCTTATTTTAATCGGTATCGAATTGTTATTTAAATCAGAAACTTATCAATTCAACGACTCCATCAATAATTTCAGTGCGGGTATCTTTGAGCAAATTGCTACGGTGCCAGCAAGAGGACTCATAATTTTCGGTTATTATTATATCTATGAACATAGTGCTTTTTTTTCTATTAACCCGCACTTTATTGGTTCTTGGATTATACTTTGGCTCAGCGTGGATTTTTGTTACTACTGGTACCATCGGACAAGTCACCGGTGCAATTTCTTTTGGATAGGACACTCTGTTCATCATCAAAGTGAGCGTTTTAATTTATCAGTTGCCCTAAGGCAAGGCTATTGGCAAACCCTTACATCCTGGATTTTTTATCTCCCTTTAGCCTTCATTGGTTTTCCGACTTGGATGTTTTTAATCGTTTCTTCTTGTAATACCATTTATCAGTTTTGGATTCATACTCAATCAATCTGCAAAATGGGATGGTTTGAAACACTCTTCAATACCCCTTCTCATCATAGAGTACATCATGGTAAAAACCCACAATATATAGATAAAAACTACGCAGGAAGTTTAATTATTTGGGATAAACTGTTTGGAACTTTCGAGCCAGAAAATATTCCTCCTGAGTATGGAGTTACTGAACCTTTAGACTCATGGAACCCTTTTTATGCAAATATTAAAGTCATTAAGGATGTATTGTATTATGGAAAAAACCTGAAAAATAAGCTGGATATCATTCGTGCTTTTTTTATGCCTCCGGAGTGGATAATAAATCGCTTGCAACAAGAGAATAACAACATCCCTAAACGAATTGTTCAGCAAAAAAATTGCAAATCACCTAAATGTTACATGTTATTTAACACCGCTCTTGCAATCGTCTTATATGCCTATCTTTCATTAATATTCACATTGAATTCATTGAATTCATGGCTTCTTGGAGTTTTTATATTATTTACGCTTTATATTCTGGGGGCGGTCTCCAATGGAAAACAAAAAATTTTAATCACTGAGATAATGCGTTCGATTTTAATCTTATTTATTTTGATTACATCAAAAATGCATCTTTTTTTATCTTTAAGCTTAATGATATTGTTTTTATTCATTAATCTAAGCTTGTTCTATTTTGAGTTTCTCAAAAATCAGCAGTATACCAGCTCCGTTTCAGCATAAATAAAAGGATTAACTCGCTCAACTCAACCGAATAGAGCTTTTATATACTATACTAAAAACAGTTAATAAAATATTTAACATTTGTTTTCCTGCGGTCAATTCGTAGTTCGATGGGGTAAAGATAAAGTGCGTTTTACCAAAAAGTACTTTATTTACGAGGTAAAAACTAAAAAGGCTATTATTTTAGGAGACCTCTATGAGAGTTGGCGAATACTGTAACCGGGATGTAGTGGTTATCAATGGCAATGAATCGGTAAAAAACGCTGCAGAGCTCATGCGTACCTACCATGTCGGAGATTTAGTTTTAGTTGAAGAACATAATAACCGAAAAATACCAGTAGGCATTGTTACCGATCGTGATTTAGTCATTGAAGTTATGGCAGCAGGCGTTCAACCAGAGTCATTATTAGTCCAAGATATTCTCACCGATCCTTTTAGCTGTGTTTTTGAAAATGATAGTCTTTTTGATGCGCTAGAAATAATGCATTCCAAAAAAATTCGTCGCTTACCTGTTATCAATGAAAACAAAACGCTTATAGGCATAATTACCTTAGATGATCTTATTGAAGTTCTGACTGAAACAATGACCCATATAGTTGACGTAGTTAAGCTTCAACAAAAAAAAGAAGCGAGACAAAGAACATAGCTTTAAAAAACGATATTGATGTCTGTGATATAAGGAGCAAGCAATGAACAATTCAGTACATTTTCCTATAAAAATTGTATTCAATAATCTAAGGCACTCTCGAGCTATTGAGGGCAATGTTCGTAAGCATGCTGAAAAATTAGGAACGTATTGTGATCGAATTATGAGTTGTAACGTAGGAATTGAAACGCATCGACATCATAATAAAGGGAAAATTTATCATATACGTATCGATCTTTCGGTTCCCAATGCGGAACTGGTAGTCAATCGTGATCTTGCAGATAATCATGCGCATGAAGACGTCTATGTTGCAATAAGAGATGCTTTTCTTGCCATGACCCGACAACTTAAGAAATATGTTGACAAACAGCGAGGAAAAGTAAAATACCACGAGCTACCACCAGTAGGACTAATTCGCGAAATCGCACCTGTTGCGGATTACGGTTTTATTGAAACCATTGATGGAAGAAGACTCCGTTTTACCAGTAAAAGTGTCATCGATTATGATTTCAATAAATTAGAAGTCGGAAAAAAAGTTCTGTTTGTTGAAGCCAAAAGCAACGATGGTCCCGCAGCGAGCACTGTTTACGTACAATAATTAACTTTGATGGAAAAGACATTCTGTCTTTTCCATCAAAAATCTTAAATTTTTATCTTGCATGTACTATCTCAGGCCATACCACCATCGATTCCGAGCACTTTTCCTGTAATATAAGATGCCTTATCTGAAGCCAAAAAGACAATCGTTTGAGCGACTTCGTCAGGAAGACCTGCACGTTTTAGAGGCACCCTCTCGAGAAAAGCTGCTCTATTTTCGTCAGTGCCTGTAAAACGCTCAAACATATCGGTACTAATCGGGCCAGGAGCAACTGCGTTGACGCGAACATGAGCTGCAGCGGCCTCAAGTGCGGCGACTTTTGTAAACCCTTCAACTGCATGCTTTGTTGCACAATAAATCGAAGCACCTGGCACTCCGGTGTGACCGGCGATTGATGAAAGATTAATAATACATCCAGAACCTTGTTCCATCATCACTTTGAGCTCATATTTAAGGCACAAAAAGACACCTAGTACGTTTGTGTCAAACGTAGCCTGATAGTTTTCCAAAGTCTCATCAATAATCGAAACCGGTTGTCCCTCTGTGCCAGCATTATTCACCGCAACGTCCAAATGCCCAAATCGTTTTATTGCAGTGTCTATAAGGGATTTTACTTCTTCTTCATAACGAACGTCAGCTCGAATGAATACCACATCAACTCCACTCGCACCTAGCTCTTTTGCTAAAGACTCCCCTATTTCATTTTTACGACCAGAGATTACGATATTTGCACCTTCTTGTGCAAAAGCAAAAGCAGTTGCCCTACCAATTCCAGCAAGAGCACCTGTAATTAGAACCGTTTTCTTTTTCATGTTAAATTCCCTTTTAATGAAAACCTCATTGCATCGAGTATAGTACAAATAAATTCAAAGTCTCAGTACCTGATGGATTATTCTATTTTACTAAATAGTACTCGTTTCCCATAAAGCCTTGATGGTAAGATACCGCTTTTTTAATCCAGTTTTAGGTTCAACTCATGGAAAACAAAATTGCTGCAATTTATGTCACCAAACCCGAGTTTCTTTCACTGCTTTCAGAAGAGCTAGGTGATGTTACAAAAATTGCAGAAGATTTGCTCAGTTCCCCCAATAAAAAATTGGATGTCTGTTTTGCACAAGATATTTGGTTAGATCCCCAGGTAGTTACATTTCAATCCATTTCTGAAGCGGTAAAAATTCTTCGCCAAGCGGGAAAATTCTGGTACTTACATCCCATTTCTCATATAAGACGCTCTCGATTAATTGAAGAACAATTACGTTCCATTCCAGAGCTCATGCGTCATTTCCCCCTGGAGTCTGAGATTCCCCCCATTGGTGCTTTCAGTTTACTGGATAAAAACACTTTGATTTATAGCGCCACACGCCAAAAAAAATGGCCTCAAGGAACATGCTATTTTATTGAAGATAAAATCAATCCTCCAAACCGTGCTTATTTAAAACTCTGGGAAGCACTCACTCTTCTTGAAAAACATCCAAAATCAGGAGATAAAGTTCTGGATTTAGGCGCTTCTCCCGGAGGATGGACTTACGTCATGCAATCATTAGGTGCCTCAGTCACTGCTGTTGATAAGGCTTTATTAGATCCTAAAATAGCCAAGCTGCCTAACATAAACTACGTACAACAAAGTGCTTTTGCTATAGACCCTGCCCAAATGGAGCAAAACTATGATTGGGTTTTATCGGATGTTGCATGTTACCCTGATCGTGCTTATGCACTCATTATGAAATGGATAGAGTCTGGAAAAGCGAAGCAGATGATTTTTACGATTAAACTACAAGGCAAAGTGGAGTTATCTACAATAAAACTATTCCAAATAATACCCAACTCATTTATCACGAACCTGTTTTATAACAAACATGAAGCAACGTTTTTTTATCCTTATCATAAATAACAACAGAATTTCATCACAAAACACTTTGTTCATATTTTTTTAAGGAAAATCAACTAAACTATATATAAATAGGGTGTTCAAATAGTTATTCGAGATAAATATATGTCTGGCTCTCAAGAAAAAACAAAGAAGTCAATAACCAGTGATCAGCTGCATAATAGAAATTGTTTTAATTACTTAAGAAATGTTAAGTTTCCTGATTCGATATTGGATAGGCTTCCCACCAAAATGGCTGAACATTTAAAATCGCTTCGTGGTAAAAATAAAGACGCCTATGATTCAAAATTTCCCTACGCCGATTTGTACACTAAATTTTTTGATTATCTAGATGAGCATATTAAAACAATTTATGATGCCCCTCGAACAGCCTTAAGTAGTACCCGCGAGCAAATTAACAACTATCTAAATCTTCCAAAAAAAGAAAATGATAGGCTACAAGAAGCTCTGCGAATTCTTCTTCGTCAGCAGGTAAGAGATTTACATAGTGATCTCCACTTGCTGAAGGAGCTACCTCAGGATCTTACCGAATATAGGGGAAGCTATATTTATGTCAATACCTCCGAAAGAAGTAGCCTTTGTTATATCAGTCCAGATGGTACTCCAAATGAATTGAATGTTGACGAACATAAATTTAACGAAACTCTAGGCAAGATGAATCCACAGCGAAGTACCCCATTTCATCTTAGAGAGGATCAAGTTACCAGCTTGATAACAGATAACATCCGGGATAAGGATGCTGACCTCCATTTGCTAGCTGAATTGCCTGAGGATCTTGCAAATTATAAGGGAAGCTACATATATTGCTATGACTCTGAAACCAATAATAAAAAAAGGAAATTATATCATATTGAAGCAGATGGTACTTGTAAGACAGTAAATATTAAAGATTTCAAGAGTTTTGATCTTGATTTAGAAGAGATTAATAAACCAAAAAGACTCTCACTACATCTTAATAGTGATCAAGTTACTAAATTAATAACAAAAAACATCTGTAAAAAAACATTTGATGAGAAACTCAATCAAAAAGCCCAACTTCTTGGTAAAGAAATCGAAGCTTTAGAAGACTTTATCTATTCTCTTTATGCTAATGATAATGAGATTTTGAAGGATACTTATAATGATATCAGACACATTACGCTAGAGCATAGCCCTAACTCAGATAGAATCCAAAAATCCATCGCTGATCATGTGAGCGATACAGGGGAATCAATTAACCGTGAAAGTCAATCACCAGCAGAGCAAGAATCAACAACAAGCAAAGTCTCAGCACTTTACGCTGATGTTTATAAACCACAACATGGTACCAGTTTATCTACAATAAGACGGTACCGCTCTAATTTTGGTTTTACTGAATACCGTTTTGGAACACAGGGGCAACGTCACCAAGGTGAGGCGCGGGTTAGTCCTTTATTCGAGCGATTCCTAGCTATCGAAGAGAACAGAGAAGCAGCCAGGATAGAACAGCTCAAAAAAGAACGCGCTGAGAAAAAATTAACACAGGAAGACCAAGTTAAATTAGATGAACCCGCACTAGTCCAAGCTGAAGTAGACAAAGCGCTAGTAGAAAAAGAAGAGCCTGCTATTGATGAAGATAAAATAACCCATATTTATTTTAATGTACTGGGTCGTGATATTGTTCCGGGAGTTATGGAAAGCATAGCACATGAGCGAGCTAAGGAAAGTGCATTAACAGAGCAGCTAGAAAAGCTTGAGTTTGATCCTGTAAATAATCTATCAGGCCATAGAAATGTCGCAGTTATCACACTTCCTGCCGACAAGGGACTAATGAGCCACCATCATTATGCAAGTACCGACGCCAAACATAATATTGGCGATGTGAAAGAAGAGTTTTTACGAATTGCACGAGAGGGTCGTGACCTGCATTTGATGGAACAATTACCTGCTGATCTAACACAATTTAAAGGGAGCTACATCTATATCGATAACGGGAGCGATAAAGAACTACTCTATATCAAATCAGATGGTCAACAGGAAAAAGTAAACATTCAGGATTTTTCTGTATTTGAGCAAAAACATAAATCTGTATTTGAGCAAAAACATAAACAGGTTACAGAAAAGACACTTGAGAACCCTATATTACTTAATGATCAACAAGTTAAAACATGGATCACAGCTAATGGGGGGCACACCCCTCCTTTAACAAAAGTAAAAGATTTCCACATTAGTCAGCGGGTTCGTGAGAAAATATTTCGTAATGAATATGGAAAATATACACCTGAAGCGGAAGCCAAAATCATCAATGATTTACTAGACAAAAGCTTCCAAGCATTAGGCTATTCTAATGAAACTGTTTTATCTGATGCTCAACGACAAGCTGTCTGGTTTCATTTTATAAAATTTGAACTGACAAATCACATTATCGAATCCTTAAAACCTAAAAGTATTAACTTTACCTGTAAAGATGCAATTGACCGCGGTGGGGTTGCTTCTGCTTATTTCAATTTAATGAAATCATTTGAAGAAACAACTGAAGAGGAAGCCAATGCCGGAATTGAAAAAATCCCAATGAATCGGGAAGAGTTTGAACAAGCCTTACATGCTGCACCTACAATGGTTAAAGGTCGTGGTATGAATCATCATATCGACATCATCTGGAACGTCGTTGATGCTTATGTGAATAAACATTATGATCAATTAATGCACAACAAAGATCAAGCTTGGTTGATAGAATGGAGAGATTATAACTGCCCTCATGAACGTGTTGGGGCTTTATTAAATAAACGCACAAGCGAGTGTATGAAAGAATTAGTTAATCACAAGCACAAGCTTTTGCAAGAACTACAAACAAAACAACAGGAACTAGAATCAGAGCTTCAAAAATTACTGAAAGAACCACAAATAGAACCAACAGAAGAAGCGCTTGAAACAACACCAACACTAGAAGAGCTTCAAGACAAAACACGCACACTTCAAGCAAGACTACAAGAGCGACAAGAAGAACCAGAACTACGTGAACTGCAAACAAAACTGCACGAACTACAAGCGCAAACCCAAACCACAGCAAAAAAATTAGATGCTCTATCAAAAGGAATGAACGTTATAGATGAAGTAAGTAAACAAAAGCATGGGAGTGGTAAACGTTTATTATTAGAAACTACTCTTAGGACTACTTCAATGGCAATTAGTCCCGAAGCTCAAACTCCAGAAACATGCGCTCAATATACAAACCTTCATGATAAACTCTCAATTAACTATCCGGATTTAAAATGCTTATGTGGAAGAATGAAAATATTACTGGGCACCATCTTGGATGGATTTTCATTCGTACTATCCAAAATAACAGGTGGAAAACTAGACCTTAAATCCGACTTAACATCCCGCGGGTTGGCTACATTAAATGCGGGTCAAGGACATGGTGCGCGAAAATTATTGCAAGAGAAAATGAGAGACCATATGTTTAAAATTAGAACCGAAAAGCAAGATTCTGTTAAAGATGAATCTGTCGCTCCTGCGGATAATCATTTCATTGAAGTAAAATAGAGCATACCCATTTTTAACCATCACTTCTCCGCATTAAAATAGGTCACTATAAAAAAATAGATTAAAAAAATTGAAATATTTGTTAATCTGGGAATTAAAGTAATGTGTCAATCGTAACACGCTTCAAATTTATTTCAGGGAAAAATCATGGATCTACAACTCAAAGGTAAAACCGCTTTAGTAACCGGCTCCACTGCAGGAATAGGATTTTCAATTGCCCAAATATTAGCTCGAGAAGGTGCAACTGT
Organism: Legionella cherrii; assembly: GCF_900635815.1. Taxonomy (NCBI): domain Bacteria; kingdom Pseudomonadati; phylum Pseudomonadota; class Gammaproteobacteria; order Legionellales; family Legionellaceae; genus Legionella; species Legionella cherrii. Next base: position 2,547,131 of record NZ_LR134173.1, on the reverse strand, counting down.
GGTCATTAATGGTCGCTCCCAAGAAAGAGTGACTCAGGCAATTCATCAGATTAAAAAGTGCGCTCCTGAAGCCAATTTGATTGCCGCTCCTGCTGATTTAAATCACAAAAAAGAACTAGATGAATTGATTAAACAAGTTCCTACAGTAGATATTCTTATTAATAATGCCGGTATTTATAATGCCAAAGCTTTTGCTGATATCTCGGATGAAGAATGGTTGCAGATGTTTGAAGTCAATGTTATGAGTGGTGTTCGTTTAAGCCGTCATTACCTTGCCCCCATGTTGAAACAAAATTGGGGCAGAATCATTTTTATCTCCAGCGAATCTGCATTACAAATACCTAAAGAGATGATTCATTATGGTATGAGCAAAACGGCGCAACTTGCAGTTGCCCGGGGTATCGCTGAGCTCACAAAAGGAACTCATGTAACGGTCAACTCAGTTCTTCCTGGACCTACAAGCAGCGAAGGTGTGAGCCAGTTTGTGGCCGATCTTGGAAAACAGCAAAACAAATCGGCAAAACAAGTTGAAGAAGAACTTTTTGAAAACTTAAGACCTACTTCATTAATCAAGCGATTGGCTTCTACTGAAGAAATTGCGAATATGGTTGCATTTTTATCTAGCCCTCTGTCTTCCGCAACTAATGGTGCTCCTATTCGCGTGGATGGAGGTCTTATTTTATCAATTGCCTAGTCTCTTATTCTTGATCTGTTTCATTGTTTTTATCAAATGGTGTAACCTGATACGCGGTGTGTTCTATCATAACTCGTTGCTTACTCAGTCGGAGTACGGGAGAGGCTTTTTTCATTCGCATCTCCCATGTTTAAAGGCAGCATCTCTAATCAATTGAAACGAAATCTATTTCTTTTATATACATTGCAGATCTTGTACTGTCTCAATCACTTTTTCTCAATCTGATCTTTAATACCAATATAGACCGCACATTCTTCTTGTTCCATATACACTTCAAAATCAGTCTCATAAGCTCTAGCAACAGTAGATTGAGTATCAAAATAGTGCCAAATTGCTTGCCAGATTTCGATGATCGCTTTGGGCATCGGACCAGAGTTTTTAAAAATAAGATAATTACCTTTTTGGATGTTAATCTTATCAAAATCAGTTATTTGTGGATCAGGTGTCGCGACTCCAGCCGTGACCGTATAAAATCCATTATGATCTGACTCATACGCAGAATACACTCCATAAATTGGTGAGTCTGATTTTATTGATAGTGGTGAGGCATAAAATTTTTGCCAAAGCTTTGATAACTTTGCTGTTTCAGAATTAAATTCATCGGCATTTTTAGTGCGTACACTCAGTCCAGTCACGGTAAATGCTTCAACTTTAATTTGTTGTGGTTTAATGTGTATCATCTCATTCTCTCTTTTTGTGGATTATAGCCATTGAGCCTGCTTGGCATTAGCAATAATTGACTTATCGTGGGCACTAATTGGAATTAGTCCAAACCGCAATGAATAACCCCAGTTTTTATTGTTTCTCGTGAAATCAAGATCAAAAAGCAAAGGAGCAATAGGAGTCTCGAGTGCCTTGGCCCACTGTACATCCCTTCGAAAAGGATGAAAATCGTCATCCATCACCACTTGATAGGGCTCACCAGCCTTAACAATCCCTATAGCGGTAAATGATTGCAGCTTATCTTTTGCTTTAAAAATACTCGTTGGTGAATAATAAATGACAAAGTCATTGGGTTGAATTCGTTTTAAAGGAGCAAGCCTACCATGGCAGACCTGCATTATTCCCATTTGCTTGCCCAAACGCACATGCTCTGCCGAGGCAACAGCCAACCAACATTTACTCATGATTCTTTGCCAGACGCTCAAAAGAATTAAGAGTATAATCGACCTTAATGACAGTTTGTGTCAGTAGAAAAAGGGCTTACCCTTTATTAATTTCCTCTATAAATTTTACTGAGTCTAATGTGAGCGCAAATGCATCTAAATCCAAATCCTCCCTCATGTGATGTGGATCACTTGTGCCGGTCAATGGCAGGATGCCTATTTGCAATGCAAAACGGAATATAATTTGTGGTATTGTCTTCTTATATTGTTTCGCAAGCGCATGCATCCGATCTGTAAGCAAATAGGATTGGTTTGCAGTAAGTAAAGAAAATCCCTGATAGATTAATCCATTTTTTTTACAAAATTCTCGAATTGGTAAATCCCATTGATTGCTAGCAAAACATCGATTCTGTACCAATGAGGGTTTCACAGTAGCAACACGATACAGGGTTTGCAACTGTTCTAGAGTTACATTGGAAATACCAAGCAATCTGATTTTTCCTTGATTATATAAACCCTCCATTGCAGCCCAAATATCTAAATCATCTTGAACAAGTCCAGAACGAAAAGTAGGTCCATGAAGAATATAGGAGTCAATGTAATCTGTTTGTAAGTGATCTAGAGAACTCAAAAAAGAGTGCAGCACCTGATTTTGAGCTGAATCTGTTTCATCGTAGGGTTTGCGATGATCCTGACCAAGGGCAGGTGTGAATTTTGTTTGTAAAAATAAATCACTACGACTTTTTCCCGTAGCGTTTAAAAATTGTTGAATTCCATGCCCAACACCTTCTTCAAAATAGTGCATTCGTTGATTTGCGGTATCAATTCCAACAAATCCGCTTTTTAATGCCTGAAATGTTAATTCTTGGGTACGCTCTTCTTTCCAGGCAGTACCGTATATAAAGGCTGGAATATCAATCTTATCCAGTCTGTGTGTAAATTCTTCAAGCATAAGATAAACCCTTAAGTGTATGATTATAAATTACTTTATAGTATCGTTTAAAAAATAAATCAATTAGTGCATCAATTGTTACAATCTAACCTTATTGTCACTAAAGCAGCGCATTGTTTTTTGATAGATACTGATTGGCCGCAAGTCATCCAGAGCGATGAATACTCATTAATGAGGCTATGCGATGGACACTTGAAGCAGAAGCCTTGAAAGAAATTGATGCTATCCTTGAGCGTTTTGTTCCAGAACCTCTTAATCCCAAATTTATGGCCCCACCGAAAGAAAGTGAGATGATAGAGTCAGCGGGTGTAATGAACTGGAGCCTTGAACCTTTTGTCGCTATCCGTGGGATTACGGGGGACACGAAACACGCGTGCTTGTTATTTTAGGGTCAGCTTTTTCCATTTTTTTAAAAGCGTTTGTCGACGCTCAGGATAACCTGTATCCATTAGACTGATTTCAACAATACGATCAGTTCGAAAATGACGGAAATCTTGCCTTAGCTCGCACCAAGCAATCAGAATACGAACTTGGTCAAAAAAACCTAATGCTAGTGGCCAAATCGTTCTTTGTGATGCTGTTTCATTGACATCTTGATAACTTAATTGAAGTTTCTTTTCCAATCGCATTGCTTTTCTGATTAGAATTAAATCAGAGTCTTTGCTTGCAGCGACCTGCCCTGGGGCAATAAGTAGGCCTGGAAGTTCTAATTGTTCACGTAATTCGTTTGGAAGTACTGCTGCTATTTTCGCCAAGGCGTTTTGTGCAGCAAATTTAAGCTGGGTATCTGCGCGATCAATTACCCAACGCGAACCAAGCACTATTGCTTCGATTTCATTCGCAGTAAACATAAGAGGAGGCAGAGTAAATCCTGGACGTAGCACATATCCTATCCCTGACTCCCCTTCGATTGGAGCCCCTTGTCCTTTCAGCATGGAAATATCTCGATATAAAGTACGAAGGCTAATTCCTAACTCTTGTGCCAGGGTTATGCCGCTTACAGGAAACCGGTGACGTCTTAATATCTGAATTAAGTCCAATAATCGCTCAGTTCGTGACATAGTTAATAAAATCTGCATAAAAATTTACTGTATATGTTATGCAACTCGCATTTTAAAATGCCAACAATTTAAAACACCGTTTCATCAATGCGAATAACTTCTACTACCCCACAATGAACAAACATTTAACCTTTATGTGCAATTAATACTCCCTTAATACTTATTTGCTAAAATTACGGACTATATGTTCGTATAATATCCATGCGGTTGAGGTAAATGATGGGTAAAGATGCTGTTCCCCAAGATATAAGACAAAATGAAATAAATTATATTTGTAAGGTGTTAAATCATAATCGCATCACTACCACCCAGGATTTAATTGCTAATTTCGACAAACTGATTAAACAAATTCGTTTAAATCCGCAAATTTTCAAAGAAAAATATACTTCAGAGCAATGTTTTCACATATTAAAAAAAGCGATAGCAACTTACAGTGCCGTATATGCATTTAAAATAACATTAAATCAAGAGCTTATGCCCAAGCTTATTATGGCTAGAAAGAAAAAAAACACGGTGGAATCAACCACTGACTCAGTTGATGATGATTTGACTAAAGTTACAAAAGGTTATGATCGACTTGAATTAGTTCACCAGAAAAAAAACGAAATCAATCAAGACATCTTGCGTGTATTGAAAGATAAAGAATTCGCTATCGTTCCCCAAGTCATTATAGGTTCAGGTGATACTGGAACAACACTTTGGCTTGAAAAATTCAAAGCACATCATGGAACCTGCCAGGCCCTATTAGCAAAGGGGGAGCTTCCTTCCGTTCTGATGCTCGGTGAACATTCAGGAAGTTGGAAACATGATTATACTCTTGCACAACCTCACAGTATTCTTGAGCGCACAACAGCCAAAGAAAATCCATCTGTATATTTACCATCAGATTATTATCGAAAAAATCCTCATGCCAATGGTCGACACGTCTATCAGGCGAATCAAGCGAACCTTGGTTTTACTGAAGCGCCATTATTGCGTGCGACTGTATTAATGATTGAAAAAAGAACTAATCATATGATGGATTGGAAAGTCCCAGATCAAGACTATCGGTTAGTAGTAAAAACATCGGATGGAATAAAAAATATCTATACCAATCAGTTAAATATTTGTACGGGTCTTGGTCCTGCACGAAACATCCTTTCAGGATCATTACTAACAGAGAATGAATTCCATACCCTTAACCAATTGGATCTTCAGAAAGGGTTTACTCCAGTCGTAGATGGCAATCAATTCATTTTATCGGATACAGAGGAACAAAGCGAAGCACCCAGAAAAATTGTGATTTATGGAGGTGGTGGAACCGCTGCTGCATGTTATAGAAAAGGTTTTTTTGGTCATGATATTCATACTGAGGGTATGGCGTTCAATAAAGATAATCAAAAAAATTCGGTTATTTGGATAGCAAAACAATTTGAGAAAGCAGGCACCGGCAAACTTGCTACTACGGCCTTATCCTCTGCAAAATCACGTGGCGAACTAATGGAAGCCGAGTTAATTAAAATTGAACCACAGCCTAGCGGCAAACTATTATTATTGTTTAAACAAAATGACCCCAAAGTGCCTACCTTTGACATTGAATGTGACCAATTGATTTACTCTGTTGGACAGGATGACAAAGTTACAAGAAACATTTGCCATGAAGTTGAAACTAATCTATCACTCAATTATGACAAAAATGGCATGGTACTTAATGTATGCTCAGCGGATAAAAATGTAATGTTCTTCGGTGCAGCAGCAATGGCTGTTCGAGAAAAAGAATATATGGATGCAACCTGGAAATGGCTCCGTTCAGAAAATATTGGTGGTGACGTTGGTCCTGGCTCAATGCCTCCTACTAGAGCACAAATTAAGTGTTATAATTTTTGGAGTGGCATAAATCCAACAAGCATCAATGCGAACATCGATAGCCATCAACTCATTATAAACTACCTTGAAAAGGCTGGAATTGATGAAACCGTTGTTGCACATTTTGTAGATGACTTATTACAAGCAAGAAAATCGAGTACCAGTGGCGCATCCCATTCAATGATTCTAGATCTTTTGAAGAAACACAAACTGGACAGTATTATTGAAATTAAAGGACATGCGCATTTGATGTTGAAGCAGATGGACAGTAATCCTAGAGTGGGCAAACATGACGTTGGCAAATCAAAATCACAACTCTTATCTTGGCTGGGTACTCAACGAGAAACAGAAGATGCAAGTATCTTTATTTCTTCAGCTACAGCTGCAAAAACATCCAAAGATACTGTGGAAAAAGAAGAATACGGTGTACAATTAATTACTGAGATTAGATCATAAGATTCTTCTTATTTTCTTATTTGTAAAAAAATCCAGTAATTTACTATCAGTACCTAGTCATTTCAATTGGAAGTATGCATGAAACTAACTAAGTTTCTTGAGTTAAACGATCGAGAAAAAGACCAGCAAACTAAAATTTTGAGCTTAAAAAAAAGCTTGGACCCTGTTTTTTTTTATCGAGTAATTAAAAATCTCGATCATGACTTACTGTTCAAGCTTGCAATGATGAATCCAGAAATCGATAAAATCTGTAAATCACCCGAATTAAAATCACACTGGGAAGATTTATGGCGTCTTTGCGGAGTAAACCCAAAAGACCGTGCGGAACAAAATGGTTTACCAGTTCATGAATATCAACCAATGTGTACCGTTGCCTCATGTTTTGACCTATTAAAAGGGCTCTATCTCTATGAGATTTATAGAAATACTTTTAAGGATAAAGAACACACTGATGAATTTTATACGGATGCCGAAGAGTTTTTAGCAGCATCAGGTCTCTATGGGTGTTTTTTTGCCTTAAACGCCTTATGCCAGGGTGGATTAGATTTATTAAAACAGGAGTTCAATGAAGACATTGCTAGAAAAGTAATCCTCTATGCTCAAGTCGCTGCAAAATATTATTTATCAGCGGGTTATTTACTCTTAGCGAATACTTATCAAGAGTTACTCAAATACCAAAATCAACCCAGCCTAGTTGGACTGAATTTACGTCATCTATCATTTAAAGCAATAAGTGTTGCTGAAAGATTGGAATCTTACTCACATTCAATGATCAATAATGCGTATCAAGGAAAATCATTATCAGAGGCCAGTAATGGACAAATAACCAATTTTTCACAAGCATTACTCCGATCACAAAAATATTTACAATTGTCACCACTAGAATTAGAAATTGCTACAAATGAAGCGAAAACTGAGGCTGCATTAATTCAAAAGACTTATGATCTTGAAATAAAATCAGATGCTGAGGACGAAATTTCATCTGCACCACCACCTCCAAGATTAGCCACATAACTTAGACCTTATTCACGGTAAGCCTCGTTGCGAACAATCCTTCTCTTTTCTCTCATAGCGAGTATCTCTTCCCTTGAGCATCCCTCGCTGCACTCGGGATGACGAAGGTAATTTCTCCAACTCAACTACTAATTTCATTATGGATTTCTTCTAAAATAACTTGAGTACTTAGCATAATATTTTGAATTTCTTGAGTAACTTCCTCTTGTCTTAATAAGTTAATGCTATGCGTCAGACAAGTCACCTTTTTTTGTAGCCGCTCTAAAGCGCTATCTAAGTGATTTGCACGATTATAGTTTTCAGCAAAAAACGATTGATAAAAAAGTGAGTACAACATAAAGAAAACGTACTGATTCATAAATTCAATCATGAATTGTTGGTAAGATAAATTGAGCTGAGGTGAAATGGTAAAATCAGATTTTTTTATATTCATAAACTCAATAAAAGGTTGTTTAACAGTAGCCTCTACCCTGGTTTTTATTTTCTTATTAAAAATTATATTCCAGGAACTGAGCTTGAACTGAGTAAAAACCAAAGTTAATGCATTGATTACATTTAAAATAATATTTGAAATTTCATCTAGGGTATTTGGACCTGCTATGACTTGGATTACTCGTTGGTCATCCATCATTTTAGCCGCCAATTTTTGTCCAACTATGATAATTTTTGGATTATTTATTGAATGATGAAGTAAATGTGTCTCCAAATAACGTATAAGATTATCATTAAAGCCCCCACAAAATCCTCGTTCTGCCCCTAAAAGTATATATACATTAGACTCAACAACTTCCATCTGAGCGAGTAATTGTGGATAACTTGATAAAAAATCGATACCTATCTGTTGAATCATTGCATTCATTTTTTCTTGAGTCGCAACACATTGAGTCACCCGATTCATCTCAATGAATGAAAGATTTCTCATGGCAGTCATCATGGTACCTATTTTATTTAGAGTTTGCAGATGGGCTTTAAAGCGCATTTTTTTTGTCATGATTCAGTCAACCAGGTAAAAACTTTATTTTTCCATTGTTCTCGAGGGCTATCTAATGTCAAATCACAGTGAGACACCTGTTGTTCTATCTTTTTTAAATATTTGGGTAGTTCATCAAGTTTTATTCCATTAAAAAAACCCTCGTTATATCCAATAAGCCAAGCAAGCTGAAACTCAATAGGGAGTGGGGACAATTGATTTTGTTTCAAAATTTCACGCAATATCCGTCCACGCTGGACCTGAAGTTCCATAGCTTCATCAAGTTTAGATCCAAAGCGAGTGAACACCTCCAAATCAATAAATTGCATATAATCCAGTTTGATTTTACTCGCTTCCCTTTTGATTTGTGGATGTTGTGCTCTTCCCCCTATACGTGACACAGAACGAGTAATATCTATTGCCGGTAAGAATCCACCTGAAAAAAGTTGTTCATTAAAAATGATTTGCCCATCAGTAATTGAAATCAAATTGGTTGGAATGTACGTAGCAATCTCCCCTTCCTTAGTTTCGATGATGGGAAAAGCGGTCATGGTGCCCCCACCCAGTTCAGGAGCAAGACAGCTCGAACGTTCAAGCAAGCGTGCATGTAAGTGAAAAATATCTGCTGGAAATGCCTCTCTTCCAGGAGGTTGTCTTAACAAGAGAGAAAGTTCTCGATAACTGTTCGCATGGGCACTCAAATCATCATAAATGATTAAGGTATCATAACCAGTCTTCATCCAATATTCGGCAATAGCACAGCCACTAAAGGGCGCGAGATAATGCAACCCAGGCAATGCAGACGCCTCGGCAACAACAACGGTCGTATATTCAAGTGCTTGTGCATCCTTTAACAACTGAATGGAGGTAAGAACAGATGATCTTTTTTGTCCAATTAAGACATAAATACAACGTACATTTTTATTTTTTTGATTAATAACAATATCGAGCGCTAACGAACTTTTACCCAGGCCATTATCACCAATAATTAATTCTCGCTGTCCTTTGCCAATGGGAATTAGGTTGTCAATTATCTTGTTACCCGTATAAAGTGGCTGATTAATAAAATCACGATGTGTGATTGGTGGTGAAAGAACATCAAGCAAACCATACTCGAGACACTGAGGTATTTCAAAACCATCAAGGGGTTGTACTAGTGGATCAATGACTCGTCCTAAAAGACGATCACCAACCGGAATACTTAATGAGCGACTGTAATGAAAAACTCGCATCGATGCTTTAATTACATCCGATTGCTCCAACAAAATAGCTCCAATCAGATGTTCCGTTAGATGGAAAACCATGGCCCTACTTCCGTCTTCGACAATCAAAATTTCATCAATTGCAGCAGAGGGTAACCCTTGTATCCAGATAATTCCATCGCCAACAGAACTAATGGAGCCAAACTCTTGCATACGTAGATTAAAAGCATATGAGTCCACCTTCTTCTGCTGCATTCTCAAATTATGTGGTGTTCCTTTGGCTCTGAGATGAGCGTGCCCCAAGGTAGGTGTCCCCTGTTTAGCTTTTTTCATTTTCAGTTTCCGCAAAAAAGGCTAATTCATCACGCAAGTTGGCTTGTAAAAAAAAATGTCCTATTTTAATGTTTAATCCTGCAAGCAGATCTGGGTTTTGTTTAAACACTAACACCGTGGGCACAACAAATTTATTGTGGATTGTATAAGCTATCGTATTTTTCTGCTGTTCCTCTAAAGGAAACGCACTTTCGATAATAATCTCTTTATTTTCATTTAAACCCTGCTGTAATAGGGTTGTTTTCTCCTCTGATAAAGACGACAACTCAGCAATGGTTTTATCAATACATTTTTTTTCAAGATGAATATCAGCAAAATTCAGCAAAAATTTTGTAGAAAACTTGCTGGCGTTTAATAAAGCTTCTTGCGCATTCTGATGGATTATGGAGGACAATTTTTGCTTTTGTTGCTCTATCATTTTTTCTTTTTCTTGAGCCAAGTTTTTTTTAAAGGCCTCTTGCTGACTGATTTTCCAATCTTCCAGTGAGCGTTCTATTTTTTTTCTTTCCTGCTCTTTTTCAATGTCCCAAATTTGTAAACGATTTGTATATTGTTCTTGTAATTTCTGGGCTTCATCATGCATTGTCTGCGCTTTATCAAGATCATTTTGCACTGCCTGCTTGCGCTTTAAAATAACTTGCTGAACTGGTCTATAGAAAAAAAACTTTAAAATCCATACAAGAACAATAAAGTTAATCAACTCAAGAATAAAGCTTGACCAGGAAAATTCCATTTTCCAATCCTCTTCAATGATTGACTAAATAAGCCAATAAGGGATTTCTGAATAAAATAATCAATACTATCACCAAACAATAGATTGCTAAGGATTCAATCATTGCTAAACCAATAAATAAAGTGCGTGTGATTGATTTTTCTGCTTCGGGTTGCCTTGCGATTGCATCCAGTGCTTTACTAATTGCTCGCCCCATTGCAATGGCGGGTAACATAGTTCCTAAAGCAATAGCCAAACCAGCTACAACCGTGGACACCAAGGTAAACCAGCTCATGTTATCCATGAAGAAACTCCTTTTCTCTTCGTATTACCTGTGATTGAATCCCGCTTGCAATATAAATCAATGCAAGCATTCCAAAAATATACGCTTGGATAACCGCTTCTAATAAATGCAGCATTAAAATAGGGACAGGAGCCAATAATCCTGCAACCATAAGTACAATCATAGCAGTTAACTGAAGACTCATCATATTACCAAATAATCGTACCGCTAATGCCAATGTTCGCGATAGCTCACTGATTAAATGAAAAGGCAGTAACAAAGGACTCGGTGAAATATAGTGTCGCAAATAATTTTTAATTCCTTCTGCACGTATACCAAACCAATGAACGGAAAAAAAAGTTACGATAGCAAGACTTGATGTAACTGATAAGTCTGCTGTTGGAGAACTCAATCCAGGAATTACTCCAATTAGGTTAGACAGCACAATGAAAAGCCATAGAGTAGCAACAAAGGGAAATATTAGTTCAACATGCTCAGGCAATACCTCATTTACTGCATCATACATTGCCAAATAAATCCCTTCAGTAACCACTTGATATGAGCTTGGCCTTTCTTTTAATTTTCGCCCAGATAACCAGGCCCATATCAGTAAAATTAAAATAATTAACCAACTGGTTAATATGCTTTGAGTCAGCATCAATCGGCTCTCCATTTCATGATGTAACCTTGGGTACAGCCCTATGGTATTCCATAAGTAATTTCCCTCCTCCTCGTAGGGAGAAGGTGCCCGGAGGGCGGATGAGGGTATTGATTTTAACTAATACCCCCTACCCCCCTCCCACAAGTGGGAGAGGGGATTCATAGCAGCACAAAACAGCTTATTATTAATCCCTTATAAATAAATATACATTAAGCGCACCAACAAAAACTCCAATAAGAATCAAATTAATTGTCCAGGCAATAGAATAACCATGCAATTTATTATCCAGCCATACGCCCAAATAAGCGCCTATAATTATGGGCAGAATAAAAAGTATTCCTAATGTCCCTAAAAAAATGGTTTGCGCCAAAATTGTAGGGGATTCTTTTTTTGACTTTTCTATTTTAACAACGGATTTCTCTACGTTGTTTCTGAGTTTGTTTTGGGAGTTCTTAGAGGTCATACCAATCCTTGTTCTTTAATTCTAATAAGCTCTTTAACATTTCATAATCTAATCGATGAATGCTTTCTTTAATAGTTATTAACTTTTTTTCTTCTCTTTGCAGCTGTTGATCTATAGCAAACAAAATATCCTGACAGCTTGGGGAACGTATGTAATGTCTTGTTAAAATATGAAGATCGTTATCAATAAAATAAAGCAAACCACTGGGTATTGCTAAATATTCTGTTTTATCCTCTTCATAACGAAATCGGGCTAATCCGTAATTTAAGCAAGTTATCATTCGCGTATGATGGGCAAATAAGCCAAATTGTCCTGAATCATCCTCACCAACAAAACTTACTAGCCCATTAACTTGCTCCTCTTGTAGGGCACTATGTAAATGCAGCGTAAATGTTGCCATTTAATGAACTCCAGATAAGGAGCCTTTCATATAACATTGCTCTTCAGTCAAATAATCAAAATCACCATTTAAAAATGCCTCACAATCCTGTAATGTTTTTTCTAGTGGTACGGATACCCCCTGAATATCCGTTCTCTCAACCATACCGTGAAATGGTTGGGTAAGATACCGTTGCAATTTACGAGCCCTTAAAACAATTTTCTGATCCTCTGACGACAATTCATCGATTCCTATCATAGAAATAATGTCTTCTAACTCCCGATAATGTGACAGATGTTCCCTGACTGCCTGTGCGATTGAATAATGGCGCTGCCCTACTACAGCAATATTCATAAATTTACTTTTAGATAGCAAAGGATCAATTGCAGGATATATCCCTTTTCCAGCTTGTGAACGAGTCAAGACCACTATTGAATCCAAATGTGTAATAATTCCTGCAACTGCTGGATCGCTCATATCATCTGCAGGGACATAAACTGCTTGAACTGACGTGACTGCGCCCTTAGATGAAGAGCTAATACGTTCTTCGATTTCTGCTATTTCAGTCATTAACGTCGGTTGATAGCCTACATTAGCCGACATTCTTCCTAATAACCCTGATATCTCGCTACCAGCTTGGACAAATCGATAAATATTATCAATCAAAAACAAGACATCACGTTGTAATGTATCTCGTAAATATTCTGCATTAGTGAGTGCGGATAAACCAACACGAAATCGAACACAGGGAGATTCATCCATTTGCCCAAATACCATTAACGTGTTATCCATTAAACCAGCTGTTTGCATTTCACGCCATAACTCATGGCCCTCGCGTACTCGCTCTCCAATCCCCGCAAAAACAGAAGCTCCGCGATGAATTTTGATAATCGCGTGCATAAACTCCATCAAGAGTACCGTCTTGCCAACTCCAGCACCACCAAATAACCCCACCTTTCCTCCTTGAACTACAGGGCAAAGCAAGTCAATAACCTTTATTCCAGTTTCTAAAATTGTTTGTGGTGTTGTGATGCCTTCAATTAGTGGTGATTTTGATAAAATGGGACGCGATTCGCTCGCGGGTATTGGGTCTAATCCATCTAAAGGGTTACCAAACACATCAAGAAGTCTACCTAATGAATGTATAGAAACCGGGACTTCAAGTGGGGCTCCCAGATCAAATACATCCAATCCTCGTTGTAGCCCTGAAGTTCGATGTAATGCAATAGCCATCACATGCTCGTGATCGATATGTTTATGAACCTCCAAAATATAACTATCATCCTTTCGAAAAATTTTAAGCGCTTGATGCAAAGGGGGCAAAACCTTACAAGCAATGGTTATGACAGAACCATGAATTTGTACGGTTTTACCAATCAAACACCCCTTATCATCCCTAGATAAAGACATAAATGAGTCTCTTCAAATTTATAATATCCCTTTAAGATTATGGTACAAATCTGTAATTTATAAATCTTTATTATCTAGAAATTACTCAAAATAACGAATATGCTAATGAAATTTAAGAAAAAATACCCTTTACTAGAGTAGGTTTTAAGGGAGAAGGATATTTCCAAAATGAAAGATGGATTGATGCGGATTGCCCTGAAGCTTTTAGTAAATGATAGGGGGAAATTTTTTACTTTAATTGTAGGGATAACGTTTGCTGTCTTTCTTATGATGCAAATGACTTCTGTATTTTCCGGGATCATGCAAAGAACCTCTGCAACCATTCTTAATATAGGCTCTTCTGTTTGGGTTATGGATCCTTCAGTCAAAATTCAAACGGATAATATCCCTATGCCATATTATGTTCTTGATGTAGTGAGAAGTATTAGAGGAGTAAAATATGCTGCTCCGCTTTACTCTGGACAAGGCCTTGTTAAATTAAGAACAGGAACATACCAAGCAACTACGATAATTGGTTTGGATGACTCAACTTTACTTGGCAGACCTAAACTTATTGATGGCAATATTAATGCCATTTTTAGTAATAATGCGTATATTGCAATCAAAGACACTGAATATTACAAATTAGATAGTCCCCAAATAGGTACAACGTTTGAAGTCAATGACCATAGAGCGATTGTCATTGCATTGGGTAAGGCCTTAGTTAATGGGTTATTTGGTACACCGACATTATATACTACTTATTCCCGAGCCATTTCTGATTTACCAACCACTCGTTTCACTATTTCCTACATTCTCCTGGAGCCCAAATCACCTCAAGATGTTCCTTACATTCAAGAGCAGGTAAAAAAATTGGGGTATTCTGCAGTCACTCGCCAGGAATTTGTTAAGAAGAATAAAAATTATTATTTATATGAAACGGGTTTAGGAACTAATTTGCTGATCATGACGCTAATCAGTTTCATTGTGGGTTTATCCATAGCCGGCCAAACTTTTTACACTTTTGTCTTGGAAAATATTGAGGAATATGGCGCTTTAAAAGCGATTGGAGCAAAAAAGAATGAAATGATCAAAATGATCTTTTTCCAATCAGGAATTATAGGGTTTCTAGGATATGGGTTTGGTGTACTGTTATCTTCCGTTTTAATTGCATTAGCAAAGCTCAGGCTTTCTAACTATGCATCACTAGTGACCTATCCGAGTTTAGTTTTCTCTTTTTTTATGGTCATAGTTATTATTGCTTTTTCAAGCTACTTAGGAATAAGAAAAGTAACTCGTATTGATCCATTTGATATTTTTCGAGGTTAGCTATGATTGTACAGGCTTTCAATTTAACTAAATGGTTTGGTACGGGTAACAATAAAACTTATGCAGTGAGGGATGTCAGTTTTGAACTTGATTTTGGTGAAATGCTCTACATTATCGGCCCATCAGGTTCAGGAAAAACAACGCTATTAAGTATTATTTCAGGAATTCTTCGACCTAATGAAGGATATGTGCTCGTTAAGGGAAAAAACATTTGGGAGCTTAATGATGATGCATTAGCTGATTTCAGGCTCTACTCATTAGGCTTTGTATTTCAAGACTTTCATTTATTCCCTAAATTAACGAGTCAAGAAAATGTAGCAATACCACTCATTCTCCAGAGAGTCTCCTGGATTGCAGCACTGGAAAAAGCAAAAAAAGCCCTTGAAATAGTGGGACTAAGCCACCGGATCTTAGTTCCTCCCTACAAGTTAAGCATAGGGGAGCAACAACGTGTCGCCATCGCACGGGCAATTATTACAGAACCTGAGTTACTTGTATTTGACGAACCAACCGCATCTTTAGATGGTGAAACTGGGAAGCATATTATCACGTTCATTAAAGAAAATATTTTAAGTGACACGCGTGCAATTATTATAGTGACGCATGATAATAGAATTTTTGATTTTGCAACGCGAATTATCACTATGGAAGATGGAAGACTATTGGAAGGTTCTCAATGAGTATAAGAACTTTGTTTATTATCGCTTGCCTGGGGATTTTAGCGGGTATTGCAAGCGTAATTATTTATAACGAAAAGATTAAACCAGAAAATCCTATTACGGTAAGTTATAATCCTTATGAAAAAGGAATCTATGCTACTGGAATTGTCGAAAGTCATCAACCTACTGGTCAAAATGTTAATATTTACCCTCAAGTTTCTGGAGAGATAACTGCAGTTTTTGCTCAAGAAGGAGAATATCTTAAAAAAGGTGATCCGATTTTAACGCTGGATGATTCAATACAAAAAGAACTGGTTGCAAAGGATGCGGCTCAAATACGCTATCAAGAAGCGAGCTTGGTAAATTTACAACAACAATTAGAAAAAAACCGTAAATCTTTTTTATTAGATCCCAAATCAGTGAGTAAAAATGCTCTAGACAATGCAATTAACGCAGTAAAAATACAAATGGAAAACGTCCATGTTGCTCAAAAGCAATATGATGCCGACAAGGCTCTTCTTGATAAATATACTCTTAGGTCTCCCATTGATGGGATTATTTTACGTGTAGGCGTTGCATTAGGAGATTATGGTTCTCCTTTAGGTCGTTTTGATACCTATACACAAGCCATGCTACCTGTTGTTGAAATGGGTGTGACCAAACCATTCATGGAAGTCCGATGTTTTGTAGATGAAATTCTAGTTCCTACACTACCAAGTTCCTCTCATCTAGAAGCGACTATGTTCGTACGCGGAGTATCCAATAGAGGTATCCCCCTCGAATTTATAAAAATTCAACCCTATTTGATTCCTAATATTCAACTCTCAAATGAGAGAACAGAACGTGTTGATGTAAGAGTCCTACCTGTCCTATTCAAATTTACCAAACCAGAGGACATTAATATTTTCCCAGGACAATTAGTTGATATTTACATCAAGGGAAAAAAATGAAACCAATAAAATCCTTATTTTTCCTTGTAACTTTATTGATTTTAAACAACTGTACATTATATCAAAAACCAAAAATCGCTCCTTTAGAGGTACCCAAACACTTTAAAACCTCTATCAAATTCACTAATAAAAATATAAACAATTCATGGTGGACAAATTTTCACGATAAAAAATTGAACCAATTGGTCGCTTGGGCAATAAAAGAAAATTTAAATTATCAAATAGCGATTAAAAACATTCAAATTTCACAGACTTATGTTACTCAAGCCGCCTCTGCCTTACTGCCGCAAGTTAATTTAAATTTTGACGCAACACGCATTAAACTATCTAAAAACGCAATTAACACATTCGGCACCGCAAATAATTTAGGTTCAACGAACCCATCCGTTCCATTACGAAATTTCTCAAGCCCATTTACGTCAATAGAGGGTTTCGTATCAGCCAGTTATGAGCTTGATGTTTGGAACCAAATTCATAACAGCGTCAACCAAGCCAAGGCGAATACAGTGGTTAGCGCTGCAAATAGTGATGTGATTAAACTGACTTTAATAAGTGATGTAGTAAATACTTATTTTCAAATTCTTGCCTTAAATTCAAACTTAGCCAATTTGCGACAACAAATTTATTTCTCTAATGAGCTCTTAAAACTAACTATGAGCCAATTCAAAGGTGGTCTTGTTGATGCTCAATCTATTGATGATGTAAAAAATCAAATAGAATCGATAAAAATCAATATCAGCAGTCTTGAAAAACAAAAAGCTATACTGTTGAATTCAATGGCTTATTTGCTTGGCCAATATCCAGAACATTTTAATTTTCCAATTAATAACTTACTCATTAATCACTCGTTTACTGGGCTAGTACCCAAAGATATACCCGCTGCCGTTTTATGCAGGCGTCCTGATATTCGTGGAGCATTTTATCAAGTGGTTTCTTACGGTTATCTTGAAAAACAAAATATAGCTAATTTTTTACCTTCATTTAATTTGACGGGTAATTATGGATTTTCCAGCCCCAATTTAAAAAACTTTCTTTCTAGTGGCAGTATTTTCTGGAATTACGGAACCAATATCTTGCAGCCAATTTTTGATTTTGGCTTAAGAATGAGTGAATACAAGCGCTCCAAATATCAGTTTGAATCTGCATTTTTAAATTATAAAAATACCGTAATCAATGCAATTAGGGAAGTAGATAATGCGTTATCCTCCTATCAAAAAGATTATTTAGCCTTACAATCTTACCAACTACAATCGAAAATATTTATAGATAAATTAAGAATTACCGCTGCTCAATACAAGGGTGGGCTTGTCGATGATTCAAGTTACTTAACGACGAATTTAGGGGCACTCCAAACTAACTACAATCTTGCAACGCAACAAACTCTCGTGCTGCAAGATATTGTACAAATTTATAAGACCTTAGGATTGGGTTTAAGTACAAAAGATCAACCTTATATTCATGGAATGCATCATGTTAAAAAATATTCATGACGTCCAATCTAAGAAATATCATTGGATTGCTTTACTCTGCCTGATTTCATTTTTTTTAGTTTCTTTTTCTACATTCGCAGCACATAAAGTTATCAATTTGGATATTGGTTATAAAACGGTCTACTTTACTAATAAACCAGCCAGGGCTATTGCAGTAAATAATCAAATCCCGGCACCCACATTACATTTTAAAGAGGGTGATCAGGTAACTATAAATGTTACGAATCATCTTGATAAAGGAACAGCGATCCATTGGCATGGTGTTTTGGTTCCATGGCAAATGGATGGTGTAGAAGGTGTGGCTCAAACTGAAATTCCTCCAGGTGGCACCTTTCACTACCAATTTACTTTAAAGCAATCAGGTACTTATTGGTATCATGCCCATGCTGGCTTGGAAGAGCAACAGGGATTATATGGTGCTTTTTTGATTGATCCTAAAAAACCACCTCATTACACCTACACTAAAGATTACGTAGTCGTTCTATCTGATTGGATTAATACCAAACCGGACCAAGTTTTAGCTCATTTAAAAAAATCCGGAGACTATTATGCACCGCGCTTTCCTCTCCAACCATCCCTAGCAAAATTTATCCATGATTACCGAAAAGCATCAAAAAATGAACGACAAAAACTTCTTGATGACTATAAAAGCATGCAGCGAATGCGCATGAGCATTTATGACATTAGTGACGTTGCCTTTGATGCATTTTTAATGAACGGGCATCCTAAAGACAATCCGTGGACTGCTCCAGTTAAAATAGGTGATATTGTCCGATTGCGATTTATTGATGCAGGAAGCAGCACGATTTTCCGTATTAAAATACCTGATTCTGATATGACTGTAATACAAGCTGATGGAAACGACGTAAAACCTTATTCTAGTACGGAATTATCTATTTCCCCTGCTGAAACCTATGATGTTTTAGTAAAAATAGAAAAAAATAAGCCTTATATTATTTATGCGGGTTCAAAAGATACTGTAGGTACTGTCTATGGTGCTCTAAAAACAGCTCCTGATCAAACAGTCGACTATGCTCAAATCAAACCGTTCACTGAGCCCATCCCGGTTACAAGAGAAATGATGAACGTCATGATGGGAGGTATGTATCAAGGCAATTTACCCATAACGCACACAAAACAAGACAATGCACTTGCTTCACAGCATAAGCACTCGATGCACATGGATCATAGTATGCCTATGGGACACTCTATGAACATGCAAATGCCAACTGAGCCAACTCGATTTAACGATACAATAGCCCCTACCACCTCATCCTATATGACATCAATGGACACAAAGTATCGCGATTTGACCGCTGAGGTCCCGACTAATGATCCCAATAAACCTGTAGAGGGAGTCATTAATTTGGAATTATTTGGCTATATGGGGCAGTATATTTGGTTTGTGAATGGAGTACCTGGTTATAAGGCAAAACCGATACCTTTAAAACCGGGTAAACGTTATCGCTTTGTATTTACAAATCCATCGATGATGCATCATCCAATGCATATACATGGTCATTGGTTTATTGTTCGTACTGGAAAAGACGCTTTTGATCCGCTAAAACATACTCTAGATATTCCACCAGGAGGAACAATCACAGCGGATGTAGATACTGATGCAAGCGGCCAATGGTTTTTCCATTGTCATATGCTTTATCACATGATGACTGGAATGAACCGTGTTTTCCAATATACAACCATTATTGAAATAGCCGAAGACAAAACTCAGCCGGAACATATCATTAAAGACACCTCGTATTACAACCGCCCCATAATACGAGTCGACGAGGCCATTAAGCCGATTAATCTGGATTTGGTGAAACACCCCATGGCTCATGGCGCTGGCTTTTGGCTATCAAATTTTCTAGATGTAGGTGCTGATCCTGTTCACAATTCACAGCTCCTTACCTACAAAGGCATGTTTGGCCCTGATTATAATAAACTGCAATTATTTATCAAGGATGCTGAAATGTATAAGGGGGAGCTAGAAAATGCAGATATAGATATCTTTTACTGGCATTTAATCAGTCAATTTTGGGCCATAAAAGGTGGAGCAAACTATTTTAATCAACCGGCCAATAAGCCCTATTGGCAAGCAGGTCTTGGTCTGGAAGGATTAATGCCCTTTTTTATTGATACCGACATAAGAACTTACTTTTATGGTGGCAGTATTAAATTTGATATTGAATTATCTCGCGACACACTAATTACCAATAATTTTTTAATCAGGACAGGAATTCGCAGTATTTTAGCGACTAAAACAGTTGTTAATGCTCAAATTGGCAGTGGCTTGAATCAAATGCGCTACACAGTAAGACCGTATTATCGTCTTATCCCCGGATTAAGTATATTTGTTGAATATGAAAACGAACACAATTACGGAGCATTTAAAACACTCGAAAATGAAAGTACTACACCGGATATTTCCGATACCGTCTCTTTAGGGTTAAATTTGCTTTTCTGATTTTTATCATCTTAAGAATCCAATCATGCCCGGGAGCAACTATCCCATGGATAGGTACCTAACATCATCATAGCAAGCGTTATCATCCGTCAGTATATAGTCCGGCTGGCTATTGACTCTTTGTTATACTCAAGATTAGAGAGCTAACCTATTAAAATCTCTGTTAGCTGATTGAAAATTATTCATCAAAAATGCCACTCAATAAAGGTTTCTCCACAAGAGGCTCCACGCCTATAAATGTTTACAAAAGGTATTGAATTATAAACGGACTTAATAATCACATAATGCTCAAGATGTATAATAAATAAATGCAAGTATTTTTATAGACACTAAGCTTGTCAGGGATTGTGAGCAGGAGAAGATATGACCGTTGCTTTATCACTGCTAATTAAGGAAATGCGAAAGAAATTTCCACTTAAACATAGGAAATTGAATATTAGCTCGGAAGCAAGTGAAAATATTAAAAAAATCCAATCGATATGTAACAAGGATTATTTTAATCAAAGTTTTTATGGAAGTGCGGCTTTAAACAGAAAGATATTACTTGACAAAAGAATTGCTAATTTACTAACACCAGAAACAATATTAGCTATTTTATTTTTTCATACGGAAACTAACCGTCTTGACAAAAAAAGTAAAACTGCCATTTGGCGGAATAGTTCAGGCTACATCAGTTTAGCAGCCGTCTTATTTTATGGTTTTAATGAAGGCCTAGAAACCATTGAATTAATGCCTAATAATGAATCTCATTATGGTAGCAAAGAATATCAAGAACAGAAGAAGAAATTTAAGCAAAATACAACCACAATAATTGAAAATATCAAGAAAGCAGCAGAGCTAATTGAAGTATCGCCTGAGGAAGAAAAACTTCAACTTAAGTTGGAGGAAAAACAATCATTAACTCAATTATTTCATTCAATTGAAGACACTATAACTAAAATAAAAAAAGATAATAAAGGAAATGAACTATTATACGTTCCCACCTATACCCCTGATGATATAAGAAGCCAGAGTCTATACGGTTTTACAACAATTTGTAATCTTCTCAAAATAAATTACAAACCTAATACGCAGAACACTATTGTTATCGACCCCTCTATCTCGCTAGATGATTTCATAAAAAAATTTCTTTCTTCAGAAGAAGCCCTTCTCAATGGAAAAGTAATTCATCTTTTTTATGATAGAGCCCATTTAGAAGCCTGCATAGAGCAAGACACTAAAATTATTTTCCAGAATAATGAATATTACCTAAAAGATATTTTAAGAGAAATGGTTTCAAAATGTGAAACAGATGCCTCCGTGAGTGAGACAGCTAAAGAGCAATTTGGTATCAGATTGAAGCTATGTGATGCTCATCTGAAGGGAAGTTTTCCTTCTTATTATAAGACAAAAAATGCTCAAGCAGAGAGCGAAACAAAAGAAGATGATTTGTCTTATGGATATAAGCAAATTAAAAAAATAATCTCGAATATCGAATCCGATATTGATAAATCATTGTGGACTTGCAGCAATCTTAAAGATCTTCACGCAGAAAAAGATTTTCTAAACAAGATTATTGAATTTTATGACCATTCGGAAGGAAAACTCCCATTAAAAAAATGTCTTCTTTTAGCAAAATGGCATCATCCGGAAGGATATCAACAGGTAAAAAAAGAAAGGGGTACAAATTTCTTTTTTAATGTGCTCAATGAAAAAACTGATAAAAAACCTAAACAAGGTCCTAGACTTAAAAATAATGCCAGTTTTGCCCTCGAAAGAGTGTTGCATGCATTGTTAAGCGACTATAAAACAATGGACTGTTCTTATAATGCACTGAATGAGCTGGAAATTTCTATTGATGGTCAGTTTTTTAATATCACACAAATCTTGTTACATGATCCTGATTTTGAACATATTGAATTTACTGAGGAGCATTTAGATAGATACTCTGTTTTCGCTGCAAAAAAGCTTTAAACAAACCGACTCTTGTTTCTCAGGGTGTTGAGATTATACCTTCTTCGGAAGATTATAGAAGACTGGATAATGATGGGGAATGCTCACATCTCCATTACGCCGAAAAACTGGCTATAACAATTTATTCTTCTGATTTTTTCTCTAAAATCCAGAGTTTTTTACGCAAATATGCCCAAATAAAAGACTCACATAATAACTATTCTGCTCGCTCACTTAGGCACCTGGTTCCAGAGATTTTATTAAGTACTGCGATTGCAGCTCATGGCCTAGCTAAACCGACATTAAACACAACTAAAGAAGAAAGTCTTTCATTAGTTAGAAATTATCGAAAAGAAATAGTAAGCAAAGACTCTCATTTCTTTAAGACAAGATTGGATTCGGTGAAGACAAAGTCAGAACTATTTGAAAAAGGTTTCTTAAGCACAAGCGAAAATAATTGCTTCTCAAAAAGCTATGCTAATACTCATACTGTATTTTATGAAGATTCAATTTCAGCTAGCCTTGGTAAGAGAATAGCGTCAATATCAACATATAGAAAGGAAAAAGAAGTACTCTATGGCCCCGGAACTCAACTGCTGTATACAGATTATCATAGAGAAGGCAGCAACCATTTCTTTGCTGTAAGGCCAATTCGTTCTATTGATGGAATAAAACCTAACAAATATTCAAATGCCATGCTTGCCAAACATGAGTTAGAAATAATAGATAAGATGTTTGAATCTCATCTTACCAAAAACAAGCATTCTCGACTAAGACAACTTTTCGACACGGTATCAAATGAAAGCAAATTAAAATGTGTACTAAGTGCCAAAACTAACCTCAAAACGCTCTTTGATGCACTTCAACCCGATGAACAATTGAATTTTAACCAACTTACAACCTGCCAACAAATTATAGAAACAGCTATTGAAGAAAATAGAAAATTAGTATCCAGTGCATTCTTTCATGCTTCTCTGGGTAAAACAGATAAAGTGTTACAAGATGCTTTGATTCGTGTAAAACGAGCTATCACTATGATCAGTGCTGAGCAACTTAAGACTCAAGAAGAGACTAAGATCTTAATACAATAAGTTTGTTCGTCAATTCTCTGAAATACCTATTGTAATCAACTAATCTTCAACTTACTCTCTAATAAAAAAATAAGTTACACTAGCTAAAATTAAAGTTACGGAAGCGTACATTGAGTAATACATTAATAATACTTGTACTCAAAAAAACAAATGTGTTTTTGGATTTTCTATGCAAGCTGATGCTATTACTGACTATCATGTGCATTTTCATTCCTTTTTCTCCTAAAATGCCGGCTCCAGGGATTGATCCTTCTTGGGCTCTTGGTCTAAATCAAGCGGTTGCTCAAGGATTAGCATTTGGCCGAGAAATAATTTTTACGCTCGGCCCCTATTCGTCTCTTTACACAAAAGCCTATCACCCTGCTACGGATTTCCTGATGATTATCGGGTGTATTGGCCTAGCCGTATCTTTGTGGTTCTGCCTTCTTTTTTTAATGAAAGGGAAACGATGGTATTGGTTTCTCGCTTATTGCGTACCCCTTTTAGGCATGGTTTACGCTCGAGACTCATTATTTTTTTCATACCCATTACTTGCAGGGTTAATAAGCTTCAGAATCATTTCCCCAGAATGTAGAGATAGGCTTGCAAATAAATCTCTTTTATTGCTGGTTTTTTTTCTATTTGCCCCATTTGGCTTACTTGCACTAATTAAGGGGTCTATGCTCATTCTATGCATTCTTGTGCTTTTTTTGTGCTTTACTTTTTTTTGCACCCAGGATAACAAAAAACTAGCATTGATGTGCCTTGTCTCCCCTTTAATATCAATGATTACGTTTTGGCTTGCAGCAGGACAACCACTCGCCTCTTTGCCTGATTATCTCACCAGCACACTCCGTATCGCCTCAAGCTTTACTGAAGCAATGTCCACAGATGGAAATATGAATGAAGTGATTTTGTATTTAATTACTTGTTTATTCATTTTCCTGGCTATTTCTTGTCAAAAACAAATGCCTGCTGGCGCAAAAATATTCTTGCTCGGAATTTATTTTGCGTTTCTATTTGTTTCTTTTAAAACCGGTTTTACTCGTCATTTAGGTCATGCCTTTATACCCGGGACTTCTATTTTATTAGCAACACTATTTTTACCTTTTATTTTGAATTTCAGAGTGAGTCTTCTACTCATTTTTATCTCATTCAATAGCTGGTACTCTATTAATAGCCACTATACCGGCATATCAATCCGGAACAACCTCATATCCTCCTGCTCTTCAGCATGGCATGGCCTAAAAAGCAGAATACAAGATCCTTCTTGGCTTAAAAAAAACTATATTTTTACTATGGATTTTTTACGCGAGCAAGCAGCCT
Organism: Legionella cherrii; assembly: GCF_900635815.1. Classification (NCBI taxonomy): domain Bacteria; kingdom Pseudomonadati; phylum Pseudomonadota; class Gammaproteobacteria; order Legionellales; family Legionellaceae; genus Legionella; species Legionella cherrii. The sequence continues at coordinate 2,522,388 of NZ_LR134173.1, read as the reverse complement.
TCCCTGTTTTACATGGGACGACTGATATTTACTCATATGATCAAACCTATTTACTTTCTTCACACAACCGCTGGTCTCCGCGTCCCGTATTTCAAAGTTATTCAGTCTTTAATCAAAATTTGGCTAAAGACAATAAAAAACATCTTCAAGGACTCCATAGGCCTGATAATATTATTTTTAAAATTCAACCCATTGACCAACGCGTTCCCTCTTTAGAGGATGGCGCAAGTTGGCCTTTATTGTTAGCCAATTATCAACCGATTCGTTTAAATCGAAATGTTCTATTTCTTCATAAAAAGAAATACCTGCAAGAGGTCAACTTGTCTTTATTAAAAAGCGAAGTCCATACCCTGGGTGAGCAAGTTCCCTTGCCTAAGAGCCAGCTACTCTTTGTTGCGATTGATTTGAAACCCACAATTTGGGGAACTCTAGCGACCATTTTTTTTAAACCACAGCAGTTATTCATTACTTTAAACCTAAAAAATGGTGAAACAAAGCGCTATAGACTGGTTGCAAATATGGCAAAATCGTCTTTTCTCCTCACTCCACTCATTGAAAATACGACAGAATTTTCAATGCTCTATGATAAGAATAATCAATTAGATGCCAAAAGAGTGAATTCCTTTGTGATTACAACAAGTCGGGGAACACCTTGGCATTGGAACAGTAATTATACGATTCACTTTATGAGTACTAGAACTGCAAAAGAATATTCTTAATAACCAAGGCTCATCAAAACGCTTGCACTTGAGTCATGGCAATATCTTTTGAAAGGTCAATCTCTGCTCGTTTTTCACTAGGCCGTGCTTTAAAAAAGCCCAAACCGCTTCCCAATACACCTTCATGGCGAATTTTATCCATTATTATTTTATGATTAACCTTAGAAGCCAATCTATTTTCATCCAATAAGTTATATGTAACCATTTGAGTAGGCGTTTGAACTACTTGTTGTATGGAGCGGTCAGGTGTACTCTGCTTTAAAATAACGGAGTCAGCTAATTCTGTTTCAGTTAGTGCTATAGCATAAGGTCCGACAAAAAAAGAATCTCCATGAATTACATTACTAGCAATTTTCATGGTATAACCAAATGGAATTTCAAATGCAGCAAAATCAAAAGCTCCATCATCACGTTCTACTCCTAGTATCAATGCTCCACTACACTCTGGGGATAAGGGTGTAAAAACATGAGGAAATGGATGAGTTTCAACAAATAATCCACCACCACCTCTGATCTTCATTACATAGTCTTGAATGTAGTCAGCATTCCATTGATATTCAATTAGATATAAGTTTTGTAATGAAGGATCATCTACAGCATCCAGAATAAATGATTGTTCCAGAGGAATCAGCTCGGCACCGTATTTTGCTAAAAACGATGAGGGCACACTCTGCGCATTCATTTTGGGAATATCGACCACATGAATATCGGATGGGATTATCAATACTCCCAAACCACCAAAAACACTTGCATCCCGACCACTTACTGCACGTTCTTGGTTTTTATTTTTCCAGGTTGCCTTAATGGTTAACTCTCGTGGAGCGCTTATATGAACTGTCCCATGTTTTGACGGTAAATCAGCTTCACTTATCCCAGTTGCGGTTAATAAATTTATTTTTGTACCTGTTTTAAGAATGGCATGCGCTCTTGCTGCTTTCATTAATGATTTACTTCCAGGAAGCTCTGGATTGCGGCGGTCAACCATAGTGGATTGTAGCCTATGGAAATGTTCATGTACTATTTCAGCTGGTAATTTGCTTTTCATACAAATAGTAGGAGTACAAATATCAGGATGAGTTGTAATGGAGTTTTTTTCTGATATTGACTTTTTTGTAACTGGCATACATCATCTCGCATATAATCAAAAATAACCAAACCAATTTTTATGGCCATTATTTTTACAAAAAGGTGGATTATAAGCTAAATTTATTAACTAATTATTAATAAAGAACCAAAAAGGTCAAAAATAGCACGGCACTAAAGAGGAGTGTCGATACAAAACAATAAATCAAGGAATCAGACCTAATCTTGCTATCAAAATGGTTGTCATTAGAAATCAAGAAGAGAAATAGCCTCTCCCCTGGAGTCAAATTAGAGATTAATGGATAAAATGTCACATCTAACGCTAAGTTTTTTGTTGATAAACTACTCAGTGTTTTAGGCAATGAGCGCTTTAGTGCCGATATTCTGCTTCACTTCCTCCTCTTCCATCTTGAACTTATAAAAGCTCAAAACTATAGTCAGTGATACTGATGGGATGGGAGAGGAGAAACTATTCGCTGGTGTTTAAAGAAAAAAATTCAAAAAAATTTATTTTTGTAAAGAATACCCCTCGTCAAGCCAACCTTGTAATCCAGTATCTAAAGAGTAAACTTGGGTATACCCCATTTTTTGTAAATTGTCGGCAACCAGTGCGCACCGAAAACCCCCGCTGCAGTAAACAACAACCTGGTCATTTAAATTAGGAATTTTCTTTTCAATATCTCGCTCAATAATGCCCTTACTTAAGTGTATTGCAGTTGGAATATACCCTGTTTCCCATTCATTAAGCTCACGAACATCAATAAGAAACATGGGTTCTTTTGATTCAATTTTTTCTTTTAAAGCTTTGGGTGTGATTTCTTTGATATGTTTTTTAGTTTCGGCGATTAGTGTCAAAAATCCCTGTGAATGTTGTTTTTTCATTAATTTCTCCTAAATTTATTTATTATTTTCAATAAATTAATCCCTTTTATAAAAACGTGCAAACTATAATGATCAGATTTCATTTAACATGAATTGATGGATATGGGCGATTTTGAAAACTAGAGTTCATATCGCTCTTTCAATTAATGATCTTTTCTAATTCGCTTAAACCAATTTTTTAATTCAGGCCAAAAAGCAATCATCCCTATAAACAGAGTAAATAAGATGACTGCGATGACCATTTGAACTATAGGAAACTTGAGTTCATCACGTGCAACAAACCAGCTCGCAATTGATCCTGAAATGACTAAAAGCAATCTAAAAAACCACTGAAACATATATAACACTCCAGATAATTTATATCCCGAGCGCAGATTGTAACTCCGTGCTACAGCGCGATGCACTCGAGATGAGTGGTCTGCACCCATTTTGGCTCAATCTAACGATACTACTTTTAATGTATGTTTTGCGATCATATATTCTTCATTTGTAGGAATGACGCCCACAAATACTCTGCTCTGAGTATGACTAATCACTGCTGCATTTTGTTGATTTGCGTGTTCATCCAACAGAACACCCAACCAACTCAAACGTTCACCTATTTTTTTTCTTACCAGTGCAGAATGTTCACCTATCCCTGCAGTAAAAATGATCGCATCACACCCTTGTAAGCTACTGGCTAAAGCACATAATTCTCGTGCTGCTCGATAACAAAATAAATCAATGGCTTCAGCAGCTTTGGTTTCTGTACTTGATTGAAGCTCGCGCATGTCACTACTGATCCCAGAAACCCCCAAAAGACCAGATTTTTTATAAAGAATGGTATTTACTTCTTCTACTGATAATTTCTTTTCTTGTAGCAAATATAAAATTACTCCAGGATCAATGCCCCCGCAGCGAGTTCCCATAATTAAACCATCTAATGCAGTAAATCCCATAGAAGTTGTAACACTTTTGCCATACTCCATAGCACACATACTGGCACCATTTCCAAGATGAGCAACGATTACTTTTTTATTTTTTATTTCTTCAGGCAATACCGAAGCAATGTATTCATAAGAAATACCATGAAAACCGTAACGAACAATCCCTTCCTCACTTAACTCTCTAGGTATAGCAAAAAGGGTTGCCAGTTTATCTTGTGTTCGATGAAATGACGTATCAAAACAAGCAACTTGCAGCATCTCAGGATAAAGCTTCAAAATACTTTTTATTATGGCAACATTATGTGGTTGATGAAGTGGTGCCAAAGGATTTAATGAGGATAATTTTTCAATGGAATCCGCATTGATTAGGACAGGATGATCAAAAAAATTCCCTCCATGAACCACCCTATGCCCAACCGCTTTTAAAATATAATGTGTGGGTAACTGCGCTATCCATTCAAATAAATAACTTAATGCCGATTCATAACCAGAGGATAAAATCGATTTTTTAACAATTTGTACCTGTTTAGCGTTAGAAACCGTAATTTGTGGAACATCAAAAATACTTTCAATTTCACCACGATAGATTAAAGTTAAAGAAGAAAGAAAAAGGCTAAATTTAATACTGGAAGAGCCTGCATTAATGACTAGAATAACTTCATCAGTTTGATTTAATTTCATTATTTTTTTCTTCGTGCATATAATAAGGCCATAACGCAAGATGCTTTTCGTGATAATTCATTGCTGCCACGGCTAGTGAGGATTATAGGAACATGTGCGCCTAATACCATTCCTGCAGCTTCAATTCCTGATAAATAAGTCATTTGCTTGTAAAGCATGTTACCTGACTCAACATCGGGAACAACCAAGATGTCCGCATTACCAGCAACTGGAGAGCAAAGGCCTTTTTCACGTGCTGAATCGATAGAAATAGCGTTATCGAATGCTAAAGGACCATCTAAAACACCGCCAGTTATCTGCCCACGTTCAGCCATTTTGCACAATGCGGTCGCATCGAGAGTCGATGGAATTTTTTCATTTACCGTTTCAACTGCAGAAAGAATAGCCACATTAGGGGTACCCAATTCAAGTGCATGGAACAAATCAATTGCATTTTGCACAATGTCACACTTTTCCCTTAGATTAGGGAAAAGATTAATTGCTGCGTCAGTAAGAAAAATTGGTTTTGGATAATTGGGTACATCGAGAGAAAAGACATGACTCATACGACGACCTGTTCGCAGGCCATTCTCTTTGGAAACAATCGGCTTCATCAGTTCTTCAGTATGAATTTTCCCTTTCATTATTGCTTCAACTTTTTTGGTTGCAGCGAGTTTAACCGCTATTTCAGCTGCTTCATTACTGTGTTCTGTGGCAACTAGTTCATAAGGTGTAATATCAACGTTAGCTTCTTTTGCAGCATCAAGAATTTTTTGTTTAGGACCAACAAGAACAGGAGTAATTAATCCCGCTTCAGCGGAAGCAACTGCACCTTTAATTGACAATACATCTACTGGATGCACTACAGCGGTTACAAGTGGTTTTAAAGAATCCTTCGCCGTGATTAAACGATGATACCAATGTTCTTGTTTTGGCTTAAGTTGTATTTCAGGTAGTTCAATGCGTTTTCTTTTAATTTTGACGGTCGGCGCTATAACCCGCGCAAGACCACTAATGACCATTTCCCCCAACTGATTTATACATTTACAATCAAGTTCAACAATGTGTTTTTCAGCTATTTTTTTGACTACCTCAAGAGTAACTGTGACTGTGTCGCCTAAAGTCACCGGATGTTCAAACTTTAAAGATTGATCTAAATAAATGGTCCCTGGACCAGGAAGCTCTGTTCCCAAAACTGTAGATAAAAGTGATGCTCCCCACATCCCATGAGCAATAATCTTATGAAACATATCATTTTTAGCATATTCTGCATCGACATGTGCAGGATTGACATCGCCAGAGATAACCGCAAAAAGATCAATATCTTCCTTAGTTAATGTCCGTACGAGACTTGCTGATTCTCCAATTTTTAGTTCATCAAAGACGCGATTTTTTATATAACTCATGTGCATGCCTATCATAATAAATGTTTATAAAAATCCGCTTCGAAGAATAATCACTCAATGCAAAGCGAAGAATAATGCCCCATACGGACAATGGGGCTATGAGCTATTTATTTTGCTTGTTCTACTTTTATATCACGAAACTTCCCTTTTGCTTCGGATTTTTTAGGCAACTCAACCCAAAGCATTCCTTTTTTAAAACTTGCCTTTGCCTTGTCGATATCAACAGTGGAAGGTAAAGAGAGCGAGCGTTCATATTTACCATAATTGATTTCTCGAGAAATGTATTTTTTATTATCATTTTTTTTAGAGGTTGATTTTTCGCCTGTAATAGTGAGTATATTACCACTGAAAGACACGCTAATGTCTTTTTCGTCCATACCTGGCATTTCCATCTGAATGGTAAAATGATCTTTATCCTCTACAACATCCATTGAAGGCATTAAATTCAGGTTTTCGAATTGTTCCCAGCTCTTACTGGGTCCGAACATATCATAAAAATCTCGGAATGCTTTATCAACTTCATTTTGCAGATTTAAAAAAGGATGTTGAGAATGTTCTGCCAGGGGGTTACCTTTCTTCCATTTTAATAGCGTATTCATGTTATTGACTCCGTTCAATATAATTCCCTATTCATATTAGAAAATATCACCATACTAAGTTTGATATACAAAAGTAATTTGTCAAGCAAAACAGTTTTCATTATTTAGTCTACAGTTTAATTGATATTTCTATATTATTTTTACAGACACTTCTTGATATTAGGAAACATTAGAAAATGATGATGCATGCTATGGTTTTAGAAAAATCGGGGCATAAATTGATCTATAAACAAGTAGAAAAACCTGCCCCTCAAAAAAATGAAGTGCTCGTAAAAGTGCATGCCTGCGGTATTTGTCGTACCGATTTACATGTTGTCGATGGGGAATTAAAAAACCCTAAACTTCCTCTTATTCCTGGTCATCAAATAGTTGGTACCATTGAAAGTGTCGGTTCTTCAGTAACCCATTTTAAAATCGGCCAACGAATCGGTATTCCTTGGCTGGGTGGAAGTTGCGAGGCCTGTCAATTTTGTTTATCAGGTCGTGAAAATCTTTGTGATCAAGCGCGTTTTACTGGTTATCAAATTGACGGTGGATTTGCAGAATATTGTGTTGCGAATCATCGGTTTTGTTTTCCTATCCCTGATGGCTATTCTGATTATCAAGCGGCACCACTATTTTGTGCCGGATTAATTGGCTATCGTGCTTTATTAAAAACCAATAATGCTGAGCACTTGGGATTATATGGTTTCGGCGCAGCAGCTCATATCTTGATTCAAATAGCGAAAAATCAAAAGCGTAAAATATATGCTTTTACCAGCCCAGGAGACCACCAAGCCCAAGAGTTTGCCTGTAAACTTGGAGCAACATGGGCGGGAGATTCAGATAAATCCCCTCCTCATCTTCTTGATGCTGCAATCATTTTTGCACCTGTTGGCGCACTCGTCCCCCTTGCGCTTCGCAATACAATAAAAGGTGGGATCGTAGTTTGTGCTGGAATTCATATGAGTGATATCCCTAGTTTTCCCTATGATTTTCTCTGGGGTGAGCGCTCGCTTTGTTCCGTTGCAAACCTCACGAGAAAAGATGGAGAAGAATTTTTATCATTAGCGCCTCAAGTTCCTGTTAGAACCGAGATTCATACTTATCCATTGACTGAAGTCAATCAAGCACTCGATGACCTGCGTCATGGACGATTTACTGGAGCAGCAGTGATCTCAGTCTAATATGATTCTGCAGCCTGGATTAGCGCAGCATAATCCAATAGCGCCCACACGTCGTTCTCCATGCTATAACAGGGTGTTACAGCGGGGAGTTTCCTCGCCTCATTCGGTATGACGACTAAAAATCTCCTGAGTATGCTGGCTAATCCGAGCAACAAAGAACAAAACATTTAATATTTATTTTTACGAGCAGAACCTCTTGATTTGAGGGATGAGATTTGTGACTATCAGCATATCAAAAGATACCAATTCTATTTAAAAAAGGGATTTATTATGTTTCACCAGGCAATAGTACGCACCCCCTCCTCCAACATGATTCATGGATTAACATCAACCCTAGACTTAGGTCGACCAGATTACATTAAAGCCCAAGAGCAACATCAAAATTACATGAATGCACTGATACAGTGTGGTTTGGAAGTTACTGCCTTACCTGCAGCAGACGATTTCCCTGATTCATGTTTCGTAGAGGACCCAGCGCTTCTTACTGATAAAGTTGCTATCCTAACTCGACCTGGTGCCCTATCAAGACAAGGCGAAGTTGATTTAATTAAACCCTGCATTCAAACCTTTTATAAAGGACGTATCCATCAGATAGAAGCTCCAGGAACATTGGAAGCAGGCGACGTCATGCAAATTGAAGATGTTTTTTACATAGGAATTTCACAGCGTACTAATCTGGAGGGAGCACGACAATTGACTTCCTTGTTAGCTCAGTATGGTTATAAAAGCGTATTAATCGAGCTTAAAAAATTCCTACATTTAAAAACAGGTGTTTCCTCTTTGGGGAATGGATACCTGCTCGTCCATGGTGAATTAGTTAATCATCCGGCTTTTAAGTCATTTAAGCAATTAGTTGTTTCCGATAATGAAGCTTATGCAGCGAATTGTATTAGAGTCAATAATTCGGTCATTATGCCTCAAGGGTTTCATCAAACCACTGAAATGGTACGCAATTTAGGTTTTCAAGTGGTCACTGTAGATGTAAGTGAATTCCGTAAAATTGATGGTGGTTTAAGCTGTTTATCATTGAGATTTTAATGCATAAAAAACTAACCGTTTTTAGTTTAACTTTGATGACTGTCGGTTCAGTAGATAGTATTCGGAATTTACCTGCTGCCGCATTAGTTGGAACAGATATTTTTTGGTATTTTGGGCTGGCTTTATTATTTTTCTTATTACCCAGTGCAATTGTTGCAGCATGGTTTTCCTCTAAATCGCATGAGGGAATCTATGGATGGGTAAAAAAAAGTCTAGGTAAAAATGCTGGCTTTATCGCTATTTGGTTTCAGTGGATGCAAAATATCCTTATCTATCCTACATTTTTCAGTTTTATCGCGGGCACACTTTTATATTGTATCAACCCATATTTTATTGAGAATAAAATACTACTTTTCTTCCTGATTAATCTATTCATCTGGTGCTTAACCTGGGTGAATCTTAAAGGTTTTTACTTGTCTCATCGAGTGACTGTTTTTTGCTCTATATTTGGACTGTTGCTTCCTTTTATTTTAATTTTAGCTATAGGCGCTTTTTGGGTGATCTTTCATCCGCAACCTTTAAAACTTATGCCCTCTTCCCATCAAGACTCATGGACATCTCTAACTGCTATTATTCTATCTTTTTGCGGTATTGAAATTGCTGGAGTTCATACTCAAGAATGTAAGCCAGCGGCGTTGCCTAAAGCCATTGCACTCTCAGTACTTATTATTTTTACCACAATGCTCTTTGGTTCATTGACTTTAGCGATGCTTCTTTCCCCACAGCAATTGAATCTTATTAGTGGTATTCCCGCATTGTTTGAAGTATTTTTTACTCAAATTCAATTTGCCAACCTTAGTTTGATTATTAACATCTTAATTGTCCTCGGATGTATTGGTTGTGCCAATAATTGGCTTATCTCTCCCCTCAAAGGTCTGTTATTTGCGAGCAATGAACTCACCAATACGACACATCAATCCTCTGCTAAATTTTTGCTGATTCAAGCATGTGGCGTATCTTTTATTAGCACTCTTTTTTTATTATTCCCGAGTATTAATGCGTCATACTGGTTCATGATTACTTTAGCAACTCAAATGTATTTATTCATGTACGGGTGTATGTTTGCAGGGGCAATCCGATTAGCGTGGCAAGAAAAAAAACGATTTTATTGGTTAATTATTGCCTCCTCCATTTTTGGATTTATAGGCATTACAATTTCACTAGCGGTTAGTTTTATACCTCCTGCATCGCTAAAATATGGCTCCCTTTTGTATTATGATTTATTTATTATTGTGTGTTTGTTTCTCATTGGCTTTTCATCTCTCTTATGGAAAAGAGCCTTGAAAATAGCCCCGAACAATCTCGAACAGGTTCAATTCAGGATGAATCAACAGACCCAAGATTAACATCTTGATTTCTCAGCTTATTAGTGAAATAACTGCTTTACTTTAAATCCAAAAAAGATTATAATTTGAACAGATATCTTATATTGGAGTTATTCCGTGCCTATTTCATCGTCCTCCCCTAAACCCACCCCAATGGCTTTAACTTCCAGTCAATTAGAGCAATGGTTTGCTAACATTGAACGAAATCAACATCCAAATACTTCAGAAGAAGATCCCTATTTAGCGACTCAATTTCTTTCTCGATTTGGACTGCGTAATGCCAAACAAGTGGCCGAGTTTCTTAAAACAGCCGGTGGTAACGAAACGATAAACATGATAGTGCAAGAACTGGTAAAAGAAGAGGCACAACTTCAATTAATTAGGGAACGAAATGCAGAAGAGCAGCTCAAACAACAACGTTTGCTTTTCCTTCTTTTGACTTTCATTGCAAAAGATAAAAAACTTGCAAAACACGTTAACGAAATTATCCAACAACAAATCGATCAAAAACTAAAAGAAACAAAAACTGCTGAAGCGCAAAAAGTTAGCTACATTGCCTTACAGATTGTTGACGCTAATATTCAAGCATACAGTAAAGCAATCAAAGCATTAGAGGAAGAAGAGCAATCCCTCAAAGAAAAACTAGATGAGGTTGAAGAAGAATTGAATGCTCTTGAAGAAGAAGCATTGTTAATGGAAGAGACTCATGTCCATATGACTGACCACTTGGATGAGCTTAATGTCTTCCTGCAAGCCCCCTTATTCAACAATCAACCAATCACGCAATTTATTAGCTATTCAAACCAACAAATAGCTTCTTTATCTGCACAGCTTGCAGCGCTTAAAGCACAACATGCAGCCCAAACGTCTACCTTAAGCGATGCCAGTAGAGTACAAGCGATTGAATCACCTACTGACAGAAAAATTCGAATGCTGCAAAATCGACTCGACTTTTTCCAAAAACAATTTGTACAACCACCTCAAAGTTCAGAACAAGTAGTGCAACAACTTATTGCACAAGTAAGAGCCCGATTAGACGAGTTACAACGTTCAAATGAGCTACAAATCCCAATGACACTTCGTGAGCGTGAATTAGAAGGGCTAAGATTACAAGAACGTGGATTCTTACAGGCGCAACAATTTTTGAGAAAAGAGAAAATTCTTCTCAACTCCCAATTGGAGCCGGTCAATGATTTTACTCAAGCTTATTTAATCATTGATCCAAATGAGCAAGCCCGTTACCGAAAACACGGTAATTCCTATGTTATCCTTTCTGAAGATAGACAGCCAGATCGCTTGACTGCTGAGGATTGGTTGCAAGCAAAACTTAATTACGAAAGGTTGAAATCTGATATTTGTTGTGTCAATGCAGATTATTATGAACGAAGACAACAACAACTTGACTCGCTTGATCAGCGTAGACAACCTCTTCTCACCAAGAAAAATAATTTCATTGACCGCCTTGAAGAGGTTAAAGCAAATAAGGTTGAGCAACTTCATGCATTATCCAGTGCTAAAGCTCAACGCGCCTTATTAAGTCAACCTCAGGAGGAAATCACGCCGTTGTCAATGTCACCCAGACCAACTCCAAAAACGGCGCCTAAACTTGAACCCAAGTGTAGTTATTCGCTGATGATGCCTAGTTTAAAATGCTTGGTGCCAAGCCTTGCACCAGCACATAAAGTTGAATTGGATGAACGACTCAATGAAGTGAAACCTGTCCAGATTATGGAGCCGGAACTAAGACTTGATTGGCTTTATAGAGCCAAAAAACAGATGCCGGATATTCCTGCACCTGAATTCGATTCCGAGTTAAAATATAAAAAATAACAATTCGTTATCACCTGAATCAATTATCCGAGGCATTTATGTCTCGGATTTCTATAAAAAATATCCTAGGTAAATCAAACAGATTTACAACAGAACAATCCACTTAAAAATAAGCATTTAAATAATAATTGAGTTACATCGATAGTTTTAAATCCACGCATAATCAAATTTATTTTGATAATCCATTTGACAAGATCTGATACAAATTGTTACCATCTAATAATAAATAATTTATTTCACACTCTGTAATATACATGAACAATAACACACAACGTCAATTTTCTGTAAACAGCTCTTTTGGGTTGGTGCGTGTTATTACTTCTATCGTTTCTGTTGTGGTGGTGGTCGTGGTCTTCCTTTCCTCGCCCTAGAGTTGTGTTTTGATTATTCGGCCTCTCTAGGGAGAAGGCTAAATAATCAAGCGATACGACTAACAATCTTGAGGAGAATCACCATGGGAAACGCACTTGATGCAGAGGCATCGCAGAAAAAAATCACTTATCGCGCTATCTTTATCATTAGTTTATGTGCTGCATTTTTATTTTATAAATACATTCTCCAAAATTTTCCAAGTGTAATGCCTGAACAATTGATGGATGCGTTTCACTTACAGGGACTGGGTCTTGGTGTTTTATCGGGAGTGTATTTCTGGACCTATCTTATCGTGCCACTATTTGTAGGAGTTGTTCTCGATCGTTATGGTACACGATGGATTACAACAGGAGCCATTTTTTGTTGTGCGATTGGTATTTATATTTTTTCTCAAGCCCAGGATTTAAATACCGCGATTTTGGGGCGTTCTTTAACTGGTGTTGGTGTTTCTTTTGCCTCCATCGCCTACTTTAAATTATCAGCAGTATGGTTTCCCAAAAAATACTATGCCTTATTGACGTCATTTCTTGTTACTGCTGCGATGATTGGCGCAATTTTTGGGCAAATGCCACTGGCATGGTTAGTTAGTCAGATAGGCTGGAGGTCCAGTTTAGCTAATGTAGCTTGGATGGGAATCATTTTGTCGTTCTTGTTCCTATTTATTGTTAAAGACAAACCCTCCTCTTCCATTGAAGCATCCGAGTCAGAACCTCAGCATGCCTCTAAAAATCCTCATTTATGGAAGGATATTGTACTTATTGTAAAAAACAAACAAAACTGGTTATTAACAGGGTTTAGTGGTTTAGCATTCTCTCCCATTGTTATTTTTTGTGGCTTATGGGGAAACCCTTTTTTACAGAAAGCATATCATTTGGATAAATTGGTTGCTCCCTCCCTTATTTCTTTGGTTTTTGTAGGATTAGCAATTGCTTGCCCTGTATTCGCATTATTCATTAACCGCATACAAAATCGTTGTTCTTTTATGTTTTACAGCACCTTGGTTTCTGCTTTATGTATTAGCTTGGTTATTTACGCACACCCCATGCCAATTTGGCTATTGAGTGTATTGCTTTTTCTATTTGGTTTTAGTTTAGGCGCATTCCCCATAGTATTTGTCATTGGAAAAGAATCAAATCCATTATATCTGGCGGGGACAGTAACTTCCTTAATCAATGCAAGTGACGCTTTTCTGGATGCAATTACCGAGCCGGCAATAGGGAAACTGCTTGATGCGTTCAGTAATGCCGGTCCTTCTCATGATTTTTCATTATTTAGTTACCATATTGCTTTGGCCATTTTGCCTTTATACCAAATAATTGGAGCCTTTTTGATGCGATGGGTTAAAGACTCGCATCGTATAGTCCATTAAAACATAACGAATCATTAAGCCTCTCTGTGCGCTTAATGATTCGTTTTGTAGGATCAACTTCTTCATCAACAACAAATATAATCCCACTGCTATTCCTCAGTGCGAATGAATCAGAATGTACTTTAAGTGGTGCTCATATATCTTCTTGTATCGCTCGGGCGATAGAAGGAATATCTTCTCTTGGAAGATAGAGAGTAATCCTTTCTATATTGATAAAAATCAATACCTGATAATTTGAAACAAGAAAACAATAAACTTCTGAATGCGTTCTATAATCTGATTCAAACCCAAGATCCCGATCCTCAAAAAGTCAGTGATTTTCAACAAGAAGAATTTAGTTTTTATCAAAAGTTGCGGAACAACTTAATTAAAGCGCTGATCATTGAGCTGCAATATTCTCTCACTTTGAAAGGACACCAGCTAAGGAAGGTCCAGACTTAGGTAGAAAACAGGCTCTGGCTAACAGCAAGAACTGCTGCTTTAATTGTCAGAATAAGTTAATTCAATACTCTCAACATGAACATATACCCAAGCATATAGCCCCGAAGCAAGTTTAACCTGAATTCGTTTATAGTCTGCCACTTCGTAAGAATCTGCTTTTTTTAACTCCTCTGCACTTACATCAAAAACCATACCCTCTACACTATCCGCCGATTTTCCAGTATAAGTAATAATCGGATGCTCCTCTTCACCACTTGTAGCAATGACACTCGAGTCTTTTATTTTTACTTTAGACATTCCAAACCCTGGAAGACTATCTTCGGTTCCTTGTAATTTTCTACCAAAATTACTTAATTGCACCGATTCATAACGTAATGTGCCATAAGAAAATAGTTTTTCAGTATTCACAGATTTGTACCTTAGAATAATAGTTTTGGCAGATTATCCAGAATTTTTTATTAATAACAAGAAAAACCTAACAACGTCCTCCATTCGACGCTTAGTTTTTAACGATTTCTATTTTGATGCACACTTGTACTTGCCACGACTTTATTAGGACCCATTTTTTTGCCTGATAAAGTGATTCATCCGCTTTTGATATCAAGTCATCTAACACATCATAAGGATAAAAAGATATCCCTATGGAGATTGTAACTGAAATAGGCTCATCTTGATTAACGTCAATAGAGAACTTGTGCCAAGGGGTTTCCTGCGTATAAACCATTTATTTTTAACTAGTCATCAATACCGCTTTGTCTAATTTTTTAGACAAAGCCCTAGTGTCACAACAAGCCGCGGCTGGGCGTAAACCAATTAAGTGGGGCTACCTTCTAAACTGTATTCATCCAAGGCTAATAATATTTTTTCTTCAAGTGACTTGGCTTTTTCTAGGGGTTGATTTACTCCATTGATAATAATAGAAAAAATAAATGTTTTTTCATTTGGATTTATCATGTAGCCCGATAATGAAGAGATATCATGCATTGAACCCGTTTTGGCATACACTTTTTTCTCAAGCATGGTCTTCTTCATTCTGTCCTTCAGAGTGCCTGAAACACCTGCTTGAGGTAAAGCCTCGAAAAATATTTTGTTCATGTCTTTATCCTGATAAAGATCACTAAGCAGGATTACCATTTGTTCCGCTGTCACCAAATTATAGCGAGTTCCTTCTCCATCGACGATCTCCATTTGAGACAAATCGAGGTGTGTGTGTTCAGATAATATTTTTTTAATAGCGAAAGCGCCTTCTTTATGGGCTCCCTTTCCTGTGAGCGTGTAACCTAATTTTTTGGTTATACTGTTCGCATAGAGATTATCGGATTGCTGTAACATATGTTTTATGAGTTTATTAAGGGTTTTAGATTGAAAACTCGCAATAAAAACAGTATCCGATGGGGATGTGCCGGTAAGGATCTTTCCTTTCAAAACAAGGCTGCTTTTATCAATAGCTTTTTTGACTACTTGTTTTACCAATAAAATAGGGTCGGGAATTGCAAGTTCTATTAATTTTGGATTTTTTTCTTGGATCATGCAGCCATATAATCGCATTGTATTTTGGGGTTTAATTTCAAGATTCAGACTACAATGGTTCTTTTCCTCTTCTTTACTCACTGTAACCACTTCATTAATAAGAGTTAAAGCTTTGGGTAGAGTTTTTGGTTTAACCTCGGCAGGCTTGCCTAATTCTTTCGCACTAATTAATTCATACGCCGCTTTATTTTCATTCAATATTGCCGCTGTATCTGGAGCAGCATAATACCACCCCAAATCATCATAAGAGGTTCCACTCGGATAATTTGGAGATTGATATTGTGAGCTATCAATTACCACATTGCCGTTTATTACCTTTTCGCTATTTTTTTGCAAATTTTGTAACAAAGAATTCAAATTCCCAACAGTAAAAGAAGGCGAACCTGTAAATTGAATATAGTAATCTTGATTTTTCCGAGACAGTGTTGTTATAAAACGATAGTCTGGTTTTAATTGATAAAGCGCTGCTGCAGCTGTAAGTATCTTCATACCACTGGCTGGAGATAATAGCTTATCAGCATTTCGACTGTAAACGACTTGTCCGTTCTGGGCATCTTTAACAAGTATGCCAACAGTTGCATGGGGTAATTGTTGTGCAATAATCCCATCTATTTTTTCCGAAAGTGTCTGAGAGCAGCCCATTTGGTTAAAGAAAAAAGCGGCAAAGACCCACAAATAATTAGAATAGCGCACGACATTTACCCTAATAAGTGACATGAAGTATAGCTTTACCCATTCAGAGCCGAAGTGCAACCCCTATGATTAAGAATGTTACAGATACTTCCCATTCAGAATCCTACTCCTTTTAAATACATCGACTTTAAGTAAGAATCTTCTCCTCTAACACTACAGTAGATTCTTCTGAGAGAGAGACAACATGTTCATGACGCTCAGGACTCAACAATTTTTGAGATGAATAAAGAATAAAGATACTCAAGGGTAATAAACTCAACAAGTCAAAGGGGAACTTTAAAATACCTATACCTCCAAAAACACCCAAATAGGAGATAACAAGTATCGTCATCATATAAAATAAAAACCAATATAAAAGTGCACTATTATCCCAGCTGTTTTTACGATGGTAAATGCAATAAATCAAAATACCAATAAGTAAAGCAATATCCAGTTTCCATATGATCGAAAATCCGCACCAATACAGCATTAAATTGCAAAAATAAAATGCAATATGTGAACAAACTAATGCACCGGACAGTCTAAAAGGTCTTGGTGTTTGTGGCTGTAATTTACGCATTGCTAAAAGACATATAGGCCCGATGCTATATGACAAAATACTAGCTGAAGAAAGAAAAGCCACCAACTTTTGCCATCCAGGAAATGGTAGAAATGAAAGCATTCCAACTAATAAATTTGCATACAGCGTCACGTAAGGGATCTTATGTCGATTTACCTTTAAAAAGATTTTGGGTAAATGATCATTTAGTGCCATCCCATATAAAATGCGTGACGTTGCGGCTGTATAAACGAGCGTTGTTCCAAAGGGGGAAAAAGCAGCATCGATTAATAGTAAAGTTGCCACAACACTGAGTCCTGAGAGTAAAGCTAAGCCGACTAAAGGTCCGCTATCACCTGGATAACTTAGAGCATGCCAGCCATTAGTTAGGTATTTCTGAGGAACCGCTGCGATAAAACTCAATTGCAACATAAAGTACAAAATAAATCCAATCAGCACAGCCCCTAGTATCGCAATGGGGATATTTCGCTGTGGATTTTTTACCTCCCCAGCCAATATCAAACCATTCTGGAATCCAGTAAACGCAAAGGCAATACCTCCTGCAGAGAGTGCAGTGAAAATATTTATCCAACTTTCTTTTGAAGACAATTCAATTTGCACGTTGCCAAGGTTTGGTGCAACTTGAAGTAAAGAAACAATGGCAATGCTTGGTAATATAAATTTAATAATACTTGCATACTTATTACATTCAACCAGCAATTTAATTCCATAGGAATTCAATACAACGACAAAAAGCATGATGCTTATCGCGGCAACATAACCATATCCAGAAAGCGTAAACGTTGTTGAGTCTTTGACAATTAATACTGGAAAAAAGTGACTTGAATATTGCAGAATTGCCTGAATTTCTATAGGGGTCATAACAACATAAGACAACCACGATGTCCATGCAAACAAAAATCCGACTTCCTTCCCATGGGTAAAAGTTGGATAGTTAGACATTCCTCCAGAAATGGGAAACATCGTTCCAAGTTCGCACAAAGGAAGTGCAATAAACAGCATAAAAACAGTAGCAATACCCCATGAAATTAATGAATTACTACCTGCCATTTGGGCGCTAATGAATGGACTAAATAACCATCCGGAACCAATCATTCCACCTGCAGAGGCAATTAGAATGTTAGTTGTTGAAATATCACGTTTTAACATAAATAAACCTTAAGCAGGCAAAACTCTAATTTAGCCCAAAAAGTCATAATGATACAAGTACTTAATCATGCTAGATTAAAAATGGTCTAAGCAAATAGGAATCGAGTCAGCGACTTAATTGTAATTTCTAATGAATCTAAGTTAGCGATATCCCCGCTCTATTGCATCAATTTCGTTGATAACCTCTTTCCCTTTTTCATCCGTTTTAGTATTAAACCAAGAATCTAAAATTTCTTTGGCCAAATCTTGGGTTAACAAACGATTGGATAGAGCCAAAACGTTCGCGCTATTCCATATTCTTGCACCCTTTGCTGTCTGAGCATCAGTACAAAGAGCCGCCCTTATACCCGGAATTTTATTCGCCACGATCGAAATGCCTGTACCAGTCCAGCAAAAGAAAATACCCTCATCACACTCACCCTTCCGAATCGCCTCAGCAGCAACATGAGCGGTTTTTATCCATGGTTCACTTTGCCCTGTTTTGATTGCCCCGAAGAGGACCACTTGATGCCCCAAACGTTCAAGCTCTTGCACAACGAACTCATTAACTGGATAGAGCTCATCACTGCACACTGCTATTTTCATCGACTTATAACTCCTTGCCATTCAAAAAACCTGGTAACCTCCCGTCATCCCAAACTTAACCGAAGATCTCTATGCTTTAGCTGTATTACTGCACGCCAAACCAACCCCCTGTATCGCCTCCAGCCCAACATGAATTATTTTTACAAGCATCGATTTTTACCGAACAGAGGAGTTTAAAATGACCTATCGTACTTATATCTATTCCTTTATACCCTTCTGGCTGGCATATCCGATCCACGTATCTTCCTCGAACCCGGATTTGCCCCATTACATAAATATTTTCAGCCACAGGATAAACACCTTGGTTATGCGAATAACATGCAATATAACAGCCTGGATCCAGAGTATAACTATTATCTGTGGGTAAAAAAGCCTGTTCAGCACCTGGATAAGGATGATTAATAACTCCATTATTTCCAAGAATATAAACAGGAAAAGGTGAGGGTAATAAGGACTTATTTACATCTGGATTCGCTTTAGGTGTAGATGCGTTAAGAGCAAAAATTTGTATACCCATTAAAAATCCAACACCAAACAAAAATATTCTTTTCATTTTTTATATCCTTAAAGCATTAACTCTTTTAAGTATAGGCAATAAAGAAATTGGGGTTTTTAGTATTACCGTCTCCCCAAGTGCAATGAGGGAGCTCCGGTTGCAACACAGTACTAAAAGCATGGAGATCCCTCATTGCACTCAGGATGACGGCAAGAAAACTCACGCAGCGATTCACCGAGGTAGTAGCTGATAAACTTTATCTTGATGGATTCTCAACTCCATTGAAATCAATATCATAGGTTGAAGCTGGATAAAATCCTTTTCTCACTCTGATTGCTCGGCAAAACACATTCAGGATCATCAGTGTGCTTTTAAACCTTAACCAGCGATATGCCTTGTTTTTTAATACATCATGTGCTCTTCGGTAATCTTTGATAAAACGAACTGGATTTTTAAGCAAATATTTGAGGCTATGAAGCATCATTCCCTGGCCGAGCATGAACGGCTGCATATGTTGCATATTGGGAATATCATATTGACGCTGTCCACTTAAAATACTATGCCAATCAATTTTATCGGTGAGAAGGTGGAAGCCACTAGTTACTCTTGGATTACACTCTAAAACATAGGCCTTATCGTTCATCAAAATAAAATCAAACCCAATTTGGCCACTAAATTGGAAACGTTTGCAAAATGTTTTGATAAATTCGGTAATTGGTTTTATTTCTGCCGGCTCAAAATAAATTCCAGTAGAACGTCCTACCCGATATTTAGAGTGATAACACGATTGAATTAATACCTCTCCATTACGGGCAATGGCATAAGTACTGTATTCTTTTCCTTGAATAAAATCTTGAGCAATATACGGTTCATTAATTGTAAGATTAGCAAGAGCTTTGGGCGACGGTTTAATGAGTGTATGGGAACCAAGACGGGAAAAAACAGGTTTTAATACAAGCGCTGCGGCCTGAGGAAGATTTTGCTTGTCCTTATCTGTGTTAACTAACCAACTTTGAGGTGCCGTCAAACCATATTCGCGCACAAGTTGATTAAACGTATATTTATGATGCAACTGATTTAAACGCTCAAAAGGTTCGCAAAAAACCTTAGTGTGTTGTGATAGCTCCTCATAGCCCTGGCTGATATAAAAAATTTCTTCACATGTAGGAATAAGTAGATCAATTTTATATTGAATTACTATTTCTTTTATTGCCTTTATAAACGCAGTGAGATCCTGATTGGGCTTAGGGATGACAAAATGCTTTTTTATTCCTTTAACACATCGCGCGAGTGGAAAAAGCAAACTTTCAGCACTATAAACCTGATATCCCTGATTCATGAGGCTACGCATAATATCCATGGTAGCAGGTGCTCTACCACCAGTAACTAAAATGTTCATCTACATCATTCCTTAAAAACCAATTTAAACTACGGTTTACACAGTGTTATGAGCGAGAAGAAAATGATATGGAGTTGGATGAACACATAATCGCTCTTATCCTTAACCAAAGCCAACATGATGCTCAGTAGAAATTATTTTTATTATCATTTCATTATTCATGTAAGCCATTTACATTGAATCTTCTCCCAGGCCGCCAAAAGTAGCATGATTATCAATAACTTCAAGAGGTAAAGATAAGGCATATACAAATATTTGACAAATATTCGCTAATTAATCTGGGGGTAATGATGTGTCAAATTTTTTGGATAGGAACTTTTACTTAGAATTCAGCAAAAAAAGAATAATAATGCATTTGAAACCATAGTACTTAACTACTAAAAATGTCTGGGCATGGTCTTAATATATACCCAGACTATATGCTTATGATGACTTCCTGCGTTGCATGATTTGTGAAAAAAATTCAGGTTTATTCAGGCCCATGGACGCAAAAATTTGGGGTACTCTATCCCATGAACCCTCTTCCTCAATACTTGCAACAATTAACTCAAAACCAGCCTTCTTATCCGCTTCAAGTCCCCAACCATTAATAAAGCTTAGGCCTCTTAATCGTTTTGCACCGACATGGCCTAAAGCGATTGCAGCAGATAAATAAGCATGTGCCTCTTCAAAAAGCTGATTGCATTTTTTTAAGTTTGCTTCGCTCTTAAAAACACCTTCTTTTTCTAAATTTTGTCTGAATTTAGCTTCTTCAAGAATCATTTGCCCTAATTGATAATTTGCCTCTGCATCATCCAATCCTGCAGCTGCCCTATAACATTCCATGTACATTAAATTTGCATAAGGGAATTTTTTATTGCATTTTAACTTACTGTATATGGATGCCAGCTCAAAATAGTAAGCAATTTCCTTTTTTAGCATTTCATCTCCGGGTTGATTATTTACCCGATTTGCTTGCATCGCTTTTATTCGCTTAGTAATTTTTTTAATTTTCCAGCGTTTTAAATAGGCCATAACTTCTCCTGCCGTTTGCTATGATGTTGATTGGATTAGATATTGCAATAAAAAAATCACAAGAACAATCAGGATCATTAACCCAAGAATCTTTAATCCAAAACCAGCAGACTCTCTTATTTCTTTCCCAATTTGTTTACTTGGAGGAGTTTCTTGCTCCTCTTTTGTATTTAACTCTGATTTATAAAGATTATTATCAATGTAGTTCGATACAAAATAGGAGATCAGTCCGGTAATCATGCTCGGCACAAAAAATATAAGCCAAGCAATAACTTTACTGGCTCCAATACTGTAATTATAATCATCCTGCAATGAGCTCAAAAGATCTAAAATAATCGCAGGCACATTATAATTTAGCCCCCAAGCCAGGTAGGGCAAGATATATAAACTAAAGAAAAATAAGCCCAGGCAGAGAACCAAACATATCATGCCTAGAATATAGAGTTTGCTATTGCTGCTAAATCGATCTTGTTCCATAGTAACCTTAAATATCCTTTTCTTAAATTTAAGATAGCAGATGGATCTAAATAAGTACACTTGCTGGTGATATTAACTAATTCATTTTAAAATATAATATAGATACTTTTTATTAAGGCAGCCTATGAAGCGCTATGTTTTTATGATCTCTGATGGTACAGGAATTACCGCCGAAACTTTTGGCCATAGTTTAATTACGCAATTTGAAAACATAAAATTTGAAAAGCTTACTATTCCCTATATCGATTCCTTAAAAAAAGCGGAACACGCAGTGGAACAGATCAACCATGCATTTGAGGAACAGGGAATTAAGCCTTTAGTATTTATGACTTTGATTGACCCAGAAATCAGAAATTACATAAAAAAAGCAAATGCCCGTGTGTTTGATTTATTTAATACTTTTATTGGCCCAATGGAAGAAGAGCTGAATGAAAAATCCTCTTATACTGTTGGAAGAACTCATGGTGTGGTAAACAGTAAACTTTACTTGCATCGACTTGAGGCAATCGATTTTGCTTTATCTCATGATGATGGAGTAAAAACTCGTGGATATGACAAGGCGGATATTATTCTCATTGGTGTTTCACGTTGTGGAAAAACACCAAGTTGTTTGTATATGGCACTTCAATATGGAATTTTAGCTGCGAATTACCCTTTTACTGAAGAGGAAATATTAGGTTTTAAATTACCTGAAGTACTGAGACCTTATAAAAATAAACTTTTTGGATTAACCATTGATCCACAACGTTTGCATCACATTAGAGCTGAGCGCAGACCCAACAGCAAGTACGCATCACCAGAGCAATGTCGTCTCGAAGTAAATGAAGTTGAAGCGATGTATCAAAAGGAAAAAATTCCGTACATTAATTCGACAAAATATTCTATAGAAGAAATATCAACCAAAATACTCGCTGCCTCAGGTTTACAGCGAAAATTATAAACACTGTATCAATTGTCAGTTTAATATCTGCTTTTGTATTGAATTTCAAACAAGTTAAATGACGGTCACTTGCCACTCATATGCATTAAAGCTGGATTCTTTTCAAGCATCTTTGCTACAGCTTGATGATTTCCACGAACAACTTGATGGAGAAGTTTTCTGGCGCGGTGTAACGTAGTTAAGTATTGATTTCGGAATAAATCATGATTTCCTATTGAGATAATAGAACAGATTATGGCATCTTTGGTGGGTAAAAACTGGGTTACTTCACTTTTTATAACATGAGGTAACTGATTAATATATTCAAATCCATCTTGCACGGCTTTTTCCTAAGAAATGATTTTTTGAATCTTATTTGCCCATATAGTTATTTTCAAGATCGTTGCAAAGGGGATTATTCCGTAACACTTGGAAAATCAGCATTACAATCATATCGATTATCATTCGCTAAAAAAGTCTTACAACTTTGATTAATCGTATATTTTACCGTAGTAGAATCAGGAACCGCAGTATTTTGTTTTGAATACATTTGCCAAATAATAACGCCTCCACTGTCCTTTTGCTGATCAAGAATTTTGTTCACTAATTCATTGGTTAGCTGTAGTTGGCCATTAATATTTTTAGGATAAGCTGGCTGATTTACTTCAAACCCAAAGAGGATTTTTGCTTGAATATGATACTTGGCGGGTAAAAAAGTTACTTTCCCAATGTTGTCAATTGTTAGGCTAGGTTTGCTTACAGTCTCTGCTTTCAACCAATTCGTGTAATCCTTCATATAAGCACTGACTTGACCACGCAAATCTAAAGGTCCATCAGGGTAAGGCGCACATACAGTTGGGTTATCACCACACAAATCATAGGTCATTACACCCAAGCTATCAAAACGTGACACAACTGCTTCATCCTTATTCATTAGGTCATACCATAACCCTTTCAGATTTCCTTTCCACCAAAGACCACCCTTTGAATAGATATCTGGGAATTTGTCCCCAAAGACAAAACCTGTAATTGGACGCGCCCCAACTGGTGGCGCAGCTGTAGCAAACTTAAGGTATTTCGCTCCCGGATCATCCATTATTGTATGTAAAATTGCATCAACTTTATCAATTGTCTTTGGCATAACAAATGAAGAACCTGAACTTATTCCATATTTCATAAGATTTTCATAAGTGGGTCCACCCGCATCAAGTATTCTTTGGGCTATATCTGTTGACCACTCACCAGCAGAGCTAGGTCCCCAAGTTACTGCATATTGATCAGCATGCCAAAATTCTTCATAGTCAATATCAATACCGTCCACACCTAAATCATTCGCTAATTTTACTATATTTGCATAAGAGGTTTTTGCTTTGCTCGCTTGATCTTTATCAGATGGGTCAGGAAACCAATCATAAAAAATCTGGTTTATAGATGAAGAACGAGGACCACAGGCCTCTTGAGTTAAATCAAAATTACAGCTGTAATTCCAACCTCCTACAGAGAGGAAGGTTTGAATGTTCTTTTGTTTGGATAATTTGATCGCTGATTTTAATGCATTAAAAGCTTGGGCGCCCTTTCCATCATGATCCGTATAATAGCCCAATATTCCCGTATCAGCGAGGCTACCACTCTGATAATCGATTAATGTTGGTCGAACAAATGAAAAGAGCACACGGTTAAAATTAGGTTTTTGTAGTTTAACCAAATCATCAACGTATTGTTGAAGCTGTTCCGGTCTATCTATAAGCAAATATACGGAAACAATTTTTCCATTCACCGCATCCTTGGTGTTAATTGAAGAAGCATGCGCTACAAAAGCAGAAGACCCAAGCATCATTGAATATAACACAGAGAGATAAGTCTTTTTTAGGTTCATCGCCTCTCCCTGACAATCATCGGATACCTGATCAAATTATATACATTTAATTGGGATAAGCAAAGTTAAGCTATTAGGAACAAGAACCTCGGGATATTAATAACCCCGAGGTTGAATACACTTCTTAAAGACTAGGAGACAACCCATAGCTGCATAAAATCTTCTACTTTCATTGTGGCCAGTGTATTTGTATCACTCATTACGTGCATGATACGGTCAACGCGATCTGCTGGAAACTGCGTGCTTAAATTCGTTTTAAATTTGGATAACAAAACTGGAATACCTTCTTCACGTCTACGTTTGTGGCCAATTGGATATTCCACTGTAATCAAATCACTTTCGGTGCCATCATTAAAAAATATCTTAATACTGTTTGCAATAGAACGCTTTTCTGGATCAAGGTAATCCCTTGAAAAACGCTCATTCTCAGTGACATGCATCTTGGCGCGCAATGCATCGATACGTGGATCGGCGGCGATATCGTCTTCATAATGCTCGGCCTTTAAATCGCCAAATAATAAACCTATAGCAACCATGTATTGTAAACAATGATCTCGATCTGCTGGATTATGCAAAGCCCCCTGCTTACTAATAATTCGAATCGCCGACTCATGGGTTACTAAATCAATTCGAGCGATATCATTGAATCGTTGTTGCACTATTGGATGTAACATCACTGCACACTCAACGGCGGTTTGTGCATGGAATTCAGCGGGATAGGATAACTTAAATAAAACATTTTCCATAACATAGCTGCCATACTGACGTTGAAATTTAAATACGTTCTTTTCAAAAAGAACATCATAAAAACCCCATTTGGGGGCACTTAACGCACTGGGATAACCCATTTCCCCGGCTTTAGCAATTAATGCCAATCGAACTGCCCTGGATGTTGCATCCCCTGCAGCCCATGACTTTCTAGAACCGGCATTCGGAGCATGTCTATAGGTTCGCAGACTTTGACCATCGACAAAAACTTGGGACAAGGTTCTTAACATCGTGTCTCTATCGGCACCAAACAATTGAGCAGCAACAGCTGCACTGGCAATTTTGACCAAAAAGACATGATCTAATCCCACTCGATTAAAACTGTTTTCAAGAGCGAGGCAACCTTGAATTTCATGTGCCTTAATCATCGCAGTAAGTACGTCTTGCATTAAAATTGGGGGTTTACCCTTGGAGCAATTTTGTCGACACATATAATCTGCAACAGCAAGGATCGCGCCTAAATTATCAGAAGGATGCCCCCATTCAGCTGCAAGCCAGGTATCATTGAAATCAAGCCAACGAATCATAGCACCAATATTAAAAGCAGCTTGTACTGGATCTAACTCATATGCAGTACCAGGAACCCGAGCCCCACCAGCGAGCGTAGCACCGGGAACAATTGGGCCTAAAAGTTTGGTGCATTCAGGGAAATTTAATGCCAAAATCCCACACCCCAATGTATCCATAAGGCATAGACGTGCTGTCTCATATGCTAAAGCACTATCAATTTTCTTGTTTAATACATAATCAGCAATATCAATCATGACCTGATCGTAATCAGGCTTAATATTATCTTCAACATAACTGTGCATAATAACCTCTGTGTATAAATAATGTTTCCTTATCAGCTAAGTAATCCCCTCTCCTCTACTACCCGCGTCATCCCGAGAGGGATCTCCCACGCTATGGCACAGTGGTTACTAATAGGAGATCCCTTACAACGCTCGGGATAACGGGGAGAGAGGAGCAGGAAAATTCCTAACTTAATAGTTTTTGCCCAACTACATCCAGGCTACAATTGACGCATGGATTTCGCATTATCCTCTCGATTCAATAGGACGAAACTTCTGTGGCTCAGGTCCAGTATATTCAGAAGTGGGTCTTATTAATTTATTATTTGCTCTTTGTTCAAACACATGTGCTGACCATCCTGTAATACGTGACATCACAAAAATAGGAGTGAACAAGAATGTTGGTATGCCACAATAGTGGTATGCTGAAGCACTATAAAAATCCAGATTCGGAAATAATTTCTTTTCATTCCACATCACTTCTTCAATACGTTCAGAAACATGATATAAAAGAAGGTCTCCTTTTTCCTCGCCTAAGCGAAATGACCATTTTTTAATAATGTCAGAGCGAGGATCACTCGTTGTATATACACGATGTCCAAATCCCATGATGAGCGCTTTATTAAGCAACATTTTCTTCAATTCAGTTTCGGCTTGATCAGGACTTGTGAAACGTCCTATAAGCTCCATTGCCGCTTCATTAGCACCACCATGTAAAGGACCACGTAATGTACCAATTGCACTCGTAATTGCAGAATAAAAATCAGCAAGCGTTGCAGCAGTAACTCGCGCAGCAAAGGTAGAGGCGTTAAACTCATGCTCAGCATATAAAATTAGGGATACGTTCATCATCTGAGCTTCTAGTTTGCTCGGTTTTCTTCCATGTAATAGAGCAAGAAAATGAGCTCCAGTTGTTTCTTCCTCACTTAAACCAGATATTTCTTTATTATGGAAATGCCATGCATACCAGTAGCACATCATTCCTGGAAATAAAGCCAACAAACGATCTGCAATATGATTTTGCTGAGAAAAATCATCTTCAGGTTCAATTGTTCCCAAAAAGGAACATCCAGTTCGCAACACATCCATGGGATGAGTGTTTTTAGGAATTAATTTAAGAACTGTTTTTTAAACCTTCTGGTAATGTTCTTAACTGAGTCAGTTTTTTTGTATATTCATCCAATTGTTTTTGAGTAGGCAGTTTTCCATAGAGTAACAAATAGGCTACTTCCTCAAAGGTGGCATATTCTGCTAAATCATCAATTGAGTAGCCTCTATAATTTAAACCCTTACCTGCTAGTCCAACTGTACAAATTGCTGATTGTCCTGCAACAACACCGGCTAAACCGCCGCTTTTAACACTCATTGTCTTCCTCCATCAATTGGTCTAGTTTTTGTTCGTATTGATAATAACCAAGTACTTCGTATAATTCTTCTCGAGTTTGCATTTTGTCCAATATGTTTTTTTGCGTTCCATCTTGAAGAATTGTCCTGTAAGTGTTTAAAGCAGCTTGAGACATTGCTCTGAATGCACTTAAAGGATATAAAATCAGTGATACACCAACTTGTTTGAGTTCTTCCCGACTAAATAGAGGAGTTTTACCAAACTCCGTTATATTCGCCAACACTGGCACAGGAACTGCCTTCGTGAATCTTTGATATTCATCGAGGCGAGTCATAGCCTCAGGAAATATCATGTCAGCTCCCAATTCAATACAAAGCAAAGCTCGTTCGATCGCTGCATTCATGCCTTCAACAGCATAGGCGTCTGTTCTTGCCATAATGACAAAATCAGGATCTTGGCGTGCATCAACTGCAGATTTAATTCGATCCCCCATTTCTTTCATGGATACAATGGCTTTATTGGGTCTGTGTCCACATCGTTTTGCCAATACTTGATCTTCAATATGTATGGCGGCAACCCCTGTCTTTTCCATCAGCTTTACTGTTCTGGCTATATTAAATGCATGCCCCCATCCAGTATCTACGTCAACCAAAAGAGGAAGAGAACAGGCTTCGGTAATTCTTCGTGCATCTTCGAGCACTTGCGATAAATTGGTCATGCCAAGATCGGGGATGCCATAAGAGGCATTTGCAACACCAGCTCCTGAAAGATAGATTGCCTGAGCTCCAGCACATTGCGCGAGCATAGCAGAATAAGCATTGATGGCACCCAATACAGGTAAGGGTTGATTTTCTTTGATTGTCTGTTTGAAGGCTTTGCCCATGGAACCAGCCATTAATTGTCACTCCTTGATCTTAAATATATGAACTACCGTAGTCTGGTTGCAACTAGTGAAACCCTGGTTTCTTGTCGTTATCTCGATAGCAAAAGATGACGAGGACTACAGGTTTATTATTATGCTCTAATGAGAATCTCATCTCAATCGATTTTAATAGCTCCACGAATTATATTTTTTCGCAAAAAACGTGCGGGTGATAAAGCCTGTTGCAAATTTCTGGGTAAACAACTTATTTCATTATTAATTACCGACGCCAGCCATTCCGCACATAAAGGAATGGTTGTAAGACCGCGGGAACCGAATCCAGCACAGGCATAAAGCCCAGGATAATAAGGTCCACTCTGCGCTATCCAACGTTTTGCATTCGTTTCCAATTGTGCAAATTGATGTAAAAACTGTTCAGCATCAGCAATTTTACCAACCAAAGGAAGATAATCCGGAGTTGATGCTCTAACTCCAGCCCAATGATTGCTTACCTCATCAGACCATATAATTTCTGGAGCCAGTTGCTTCAGCTTTGCTAAATTAATCCTATCATCCTGAGATTTAATTTGAGATTCTGCAGATTTTAACTCATAAGTGGCACCTAATTGATGCATACCATTAAGAGCAGGAAGAACATGACCATCACCACATATAGGTAGTTTTAAAGACGCACTTTGATCCGTTGATGGGAATTGCTGTCATCTGGCCCCGTATAGGCTTAACAGGTAGATGCTCCGTTTGTTTAAATGAATTAATTTTATACCCATTAGCTAAAATGAGTACTTCAGTGTCTAAATCATTCACTATCCATCGTTTATCAAAAGCTAATTGTTTTATTGAAGTATTGGTTAGCAAAGAAATGCCTTCTCGATTAATTAAAAAACTGGCATAATTCCGGAGAATTTATCCATCCTGATAAAGGAATATACAATCCAGGCTTATCTAACAACAATCCAGCTAACTCAGAAGCATGTTGTATATCAACTAATGAACCCAACTCTGGATAATGAGCCAGCCAAGAATGTAAACTGGACTGTGCCGCCTTTTCTTTGTCTGAGTATGCAAGTAACAAAGA
The DNA here is from genome assembly GCF_900635815.1 of Legionella cherrii. NCBI lineage: Bacteria > Pseudomonadati > Pseudomonadota > Gammaproteobacteria > Legionellales > Legionellaceae > Legionella > Legionella cherrii. The sequence continues at coordinate 2,493,013 of NZ_LR134173.1, read as the reverse complement.
ACCACATAATTCACCTATCTTGGCCTGATTTAAAATGCGTTGATAAGCTCGTGCAGCATACAAAAATGCGGATAACATAAACTGCGTCAAAGGTGAATTGTAAGCAGAGAGTTTAGGGAATAAGACGGCTTGCTGATTCGCTGATCCACCATGACCTACCTGACCTAATTCATCAATAAGTGTAACTTTCCACCCTCTTTTATTAAGTGTGTATGCGGTAAAACAGCCGGCCAATCCTGCTCCTAAAATAACAGCTGATTTACTGGAATACCGTTCAGGAGCACTAACATGCCATGGCGTATGGCGTTTTTGCTGCTTTGTGTATTGGGTTTTGAGCAAAACGAGCACAAAGCATATGCCGTTTTCGTCCGAAGCCTTTTCTTTTTTCAACAACAAACCCATTTTCGATCAAATTGGTTTTAACAGAACCTGCAGCAGTATACGTAGCTAAGGTAGTGTGCTCATTAGATAACATGGCAATTGTTTTAATGAGCGCATCAGACCACATACTTGTATTTTTAGAGGGAGCAAAACCGTCTAAAAACCAGGCATCGACAAAAGCTGTTCGAAGCTGCCTTTCAAGTGAGGATTCCCCACAAATTAACAGCTGTTCATAGCATTCCAAAGCCTCTCCAAGCATCAATGTTAAGGTCACTTTGCCCTCGCAAAATGACAGATGATGATATCCAGGTGTCAATACCGGATAACTGGCTATCAGTTGTTGAGCCTGCTTTTCCAATTGCGGCCAGAAAGCAAGGCTTCGCTTTAAATCACTAAGTGATAAAGGATGTTTTTCACATGAAATGAAATGCAATTGACAGGATTCGGGCGCATAGTGTTCCCACAAACTCCAACTTACAAGAAAATTTAAACCGGTTCCAAAACCAGTCTCTGCAATGGTAAATCTTTGTGGCTTATCATTAGAAAATGATCGCCAACGCTTGATTAGATCATTTCCATCAATAAAGACATGGCGGGATTGATGCATTCCGCCTTCAGAAGAATGGTACACATCATCATATTGTGTTGAAAAAGGCAGAGTACCATGCCAATCCAACTCTGCCTTATTAATCGGTACAAAAAAATTACTCACATACAACCACTCGATTCGTAGCCATTCCTTTGGCTTCTTGTACTTCAGTTGACTTTTTTTCCTGAATTAACTCTCTCAGCTTAGGTACAATGATAAAAAGTACAATTGAAGCACCAATTGCAAATAACCCTAGCATTAAAAATACATGACTATAACCACTATTAGTCACTAAAGGTGAACTACTGTCTTGCCCTTCAATCATCAAGTTAGAACTGTAGCTAGACAAAGTTGCACCAACACCTGTATTGAGCATCCACATGCCCATCATTACACCCTGTAATGATGATGGAGCCAAATACCCTATCATAGCATAACCAATTGGGGATATTAAAAGCTCACCTATACTTTGTAAGATATAACTAATAATAATCCAACCCGGATTCACTAGCCCTTCATAATTAGCGTACGAGATACCAATAGGCAATATAACAAAAGCCATTCCAATAAAGAGCAATGCCAGCGCAAACTGAGTAGGAATATTAATCTGCACACCGTTCCTGCGCATTTTATGCAATAACACGCCTAATAATGGACCACCAATAACTATAGCTACAGTATTTATATTTTGAAACCATTGTGGTGGAATAATCCAACTCGCATATTCTCTTTGGACATTATGATCAATGAAGACAGTAAGCCCCATAGGAGCTATTTGATAAAGCATCCAAAAAACGGTTCCGACAATCATAAGCACGGCAAAAGCAATGATTTTATCTCTGGCTTCTTTTGTTGGTTGTTGTTTTGCTAAATATAAAATAATACCAATCATTAGCGCGCCAGTTACAAGGACTAACTTTTTAGCCCAGTCAGCATAATGCAACAACTCACTCAACATGAAAGGCAGTACAATAATTAAAGCACATCCCAAAAGAGCGGCTCTTTTTTGAGAAGGCTTATCTTTTTGAGAAAAAATTGTTTCCCTGTCTGATAACTGATGCCAACAATACAAGCAGATGATCAAAGCAATTAAATTTCCTAAACTGCTCATTAAAAAAAGTCGTTCGTAATTCTGAGTGAGCTGAAATACGCCACTCAAGCTAAAACCTACAAAAAAGCCAATATTCATTCCCGCATAATTCATGAGAAAAGCGCCCTCTCGACGAGTGTCTTCTGGGGAAAAACGTTGGGTTAACATGCAATTTAAACAGGTTACATTTAAACCTGACCCAGTTAAAAAAGCTGCCAAGCCATAATAAAGGAATGAGATATCACCAAATGATAATAAGATACAACCTATAATTTGTGCCACCATTCCTGCACAAAACAATGCGCGATTAGAAAGCAAGCGTCCACCCCAAAAGCCACCAAGCAAGTGTAAGCCATAATTGAATGCAATAAATACTCCCATAATACTGTTCGCAGTGTTGGTTTGCAGCCCCAACTTCCCTTTCATGTACAAAACGAGCGTAGAGTAAAGAACGCTAAAACTTAAAGTGGAGACTATTTGAATAAAGAAAAGAGGGATAATTCCCTGTGGCATTGATTTGATGAATTCCTTTTTTGTCATTCCCGACATTATAGCCTTCCTTGTTAATTCAAGACCCACTCTGAATATGACATGTGGAAAAATTACTGTCTAGTACCTTTAAAAATTTATTTTTTTATCGTTATATCGATCCTATTTACAGCCCATATCATCTCGAGCACGGCAAGAATTTTCCCCCTGAAATATAATAATATGGCAGGGAGAAACCTTGATTGACTCGAGATGGAGTAGGAGTTTGTTTATTTTTTCAATTGGCTCAAAACTTCTTCTGCAGCCATTTGCGTTTTAATAATTTCATGTTCTCCATGGGCGCTGGAAACAAATCCAGCTTCATACATAGAGGGAGCAAAATAAACGCCTTTTCCTAACATTCCATGATAAAACTTTTTGAATAAAATTTCATCAGATGCGGCGATGTCAGCATAATCTGCAATGCGAGTCTTTTCTGTAAAACAAAAACCAAACATTCCACCTAATGAAGCAGTAAAAAATGGAATATTTAATGTTTCAGCAACCGAGGCTAAAGCTTGGGTTAAAGCTTTTGTAGACTGACTTAACGAATCAAAAAAACCAGCTTTTTCGATTTCAGATAAAGTTGCAAGACCAGCGGCCATAGCTAATGGATTTCCAGAAAGTGTCCCTGCTTGATAAACTGGGCCCTCAGGCGCTAGAAAGGACATTATTTCTGCTCTTCCACCTAAAGCACCGACGGGCATGCCCCCACCAATAACTTTACCTAAGGTAGTAATATCAGGAGTGATTCCGAATACGCCTTGAGCTCCAGTTAACCCCACTCTAAAACCAGTCATGACTTCATCGAAAATCAATAAGGCGTTATATTGATCACATAATTGGCGCAATCCCTGCAAAAATTTTAAATCAGGCAAAACGAAACCCATATTTCCCGCAACAGGTTCTAAAATGACTGCGGCGATGTCGTCAGGAAATTTTTCAAATAATTGTGCGGTTTGATCGAGATCATTAAAATTGGCGGTTAAAGTATGTTCTGTGACACTTTGTGGAATTCCAGGGGTTGAGGGAATGCCTAAGGTAAGCAGACCAGAACCCGCTTTGACCAGTAAACTATCGCTGTGTCCATGATAACAACCATTAAATTTTATGAATTTATTTTTCTGGGTGACACCACGGGCCAACCGAATAGCAGTCATCGTGGCTTCAGTACCAGAATTCACCATCCGTACTTTTTCAATTGAAGGAATTAAAGAGATAATTTTTTCAGCTAATTGTACTTCAAGTTCTGTAGGTGCTCCAAAACTCATACCGCTATGAAGCACCTTATTTACGGCTTCAATCACAGCCGGGTGACAATGACCAAGGATTAATGGTCCCCAAGATCCAACGTAATCAATGTATTCATTATTATCTACATCGACAAGGTATGCCCCCTTACCTTGTTTAAAAAAGATAGGATCACCACCAACCCCTTTAAAAGCTCGTACAGGTGAATTAACCCCACCAGGAATCAGTGCTTGGGCTTGATGAAATAAATCTGTTGAACGCGTCATAAAAATCTCCATAATTTTGCGATATAATATTACAGACATTGCGAAAAATTGGCAAAAAAAAGAGGTTGATCTTTACATTGGGTTCCACAATAGCTAAATTACGCCCTTTTATAATGAGTACTATCATGCAAGAGTATAAAAATATATTTGTGTTATCTGTGGTTTTATCTATGATGAAGCTGAAGGATGGCCTGAAGATGGAATTGAACCAGGTACACGTTGGGAAGATGTGCCAGAAAATTGGTTTTGTCCAGATTGTGGTGCCGGAAAAGAAGATTTTGACATGGTGGAAATGGAATAAGACCATAAGCCATCGCAAACGAAGTATGTAGCCCGGATTCCGCAACTAACCCGGGCTAAGCAAACACATTATGATTTCCATCAACACTGAAGTTACGGCTTAACTACAACCAATAACACGATTGCTATTAAGAATAACGTTGGTATTTCGTTATAAATGCGAAAAAAACGAGCGCTTTTTTGATTTTTATTTTGAGCAAATGTTTTTAAATAATGCCCGCACAGCAGGTGGTAAACCCATAAAAGAACAACAAGGCTCAATTTAGCATGCAGCCAACCTGCCTTAAGGTAATAAGCAGGGTTGTAACTGAGCAGCAATAATCCCAATACAGTGGTCAGTAGCGCTGCAGGCCAGGTGATTCCATAGTACAATCTTTTTTCCATTATTTTAAAACGGATAATACTTGTCTGGTCATGAGTATCCGCGTGATAAACAAATAATCTCGGCAAGTAAAATAATCCAGCAAACCATGCAACCATCGCAATAATATGAAACGCTTTAATATATAACATAATTAATTTCCAGATTTCCGTTTACTTTTTTTTCGTGACCGCTTCAATAAATTAAGGGACTCAACTGATAGGGAAAAACCCATAGCGAAATAGATATATCCTCGAGGTATATGAAAAGAAAATCCATCAGCAACTAATACCATGCCAATTAGAATTAAATAACTTAAAGCAAGCATTTTAATCGTCGGGTGTTGTTTAATAAATGCACTAACCATTTCGCTTGCAAAAATCATAATGAAAATGGCACAAGTAATTGCCAGAGCCATGACCCAAAATCGAGAGGTCAAGCCGACGGCGGTTAAGACACTATCGAGAGAAAAGATAATATCCATTATTACAATCTGCAAAATAACCATCCTGAAAGATGCTTTAAATGGATGTTTTTTATTTTCACTTACTAATACGCCATCTTCCGTGACATCCTGGTGAATTTCATCGGTAGCTTTCCAAATTAAAAAAGCACCACCTAACATGAGAAACAAATCACGTGCAGAGAAAGAAAGCTGATTGATTGTCAGCAAGGGCTTAGTTAATTTGATCAAATCCACCGCAATCGCAAGTAAGAGCAACCGCATTACCCAGGAGAGGGTTAGCCCCCAACGTCTCGCTTTTTTTCTCTGTTCTGGAGGTAGTCTTTCAGATAAAATGGACAAAATAACCAAGTTATCTATTCCTAAAACAATTTCTAATATGATTAAAACGATTAAACTCGCAATAACATCAATAAAATCCATCAAAGCCTCAGATGTCAGAAATTGAAAAACTATATGATATACTCTTAATCTAATAATTACCTAAGCTTTTCTGTAAGATTCACCCTACAAATTTGACTTTAAATTAGAGGTTTATAAAGTCAAATATTCACTTTATTCTTTTGCTTCGATATAATATTCAATGTTTCGTTAATCTTGTGAGATACAGAGATCATCAAATTCATCAAAAAGCTGTTAAAGAGAAACAGAGCTCATGTGACTCCTGTTGCTTCAGCTTACATAATCCCGAGGAATAAACATTCCATATCTAAAGCGGACATTAGTAGCAATGCGCTCAAAGTACTGAACCGCCTAATTGGTGCTGGTTTTCAAGCCTACATCGTGGGCGGAAGTGTCCGAGATTTATTGCTGCATAAAGCCCCCAAAGATTTCGATGTTGCAACCGATGCAACACCAAATCAAGTCAAGAATTTATTCAGAAATGGACGAATTATTGGTCGGCGATTCAAGCTCGTTCATATACTTTTTCATCGAGAAATTATTGAAGTTGCTACGTTCCGAGGACACTTGGCTGCTGATGAGAGCCAACAAACAAACGAACGCGGAATGCTGGTTCGTGATAATGCCTATGGCTCACTCGATGAAGATGCTTGGAGACGCGATTTCACAATTAACTCGCTCTACTACAATATCAATGACTCCACTATTATTGATTTTACTGGTGGTGTTAAGGACGTTGAAGAAAAGCTCATTCGTATGATTGGCGATCCAACAAAACGTTACCAGGAAGACCCTGTGCGAATGTTACGGGCGATTCGATTTAGTGCAAAATTAAATTTCAAACTTGCACCCGAAACAGAGGCCCCTTTCCCTGAAATTAGCCATCTCATAACCCATGTCTCCAATTCGCGTTTATTTGATGAAATGACCAAATTATACCAATGCGGCAATGCTGAGGTGGTTCAAAAACTGCTTATGGAATATGGTTTGTTTCAATATTTATTTCCACAAACCAATGCCCTATTAAGCAGTTCATATCCTGTAAATGCTTTATTAGCCATTGCTCTGGAAAATACCGATACGCGCATCAAAGAAGATAAACCAGTAACTCCGGCATTTTTATTTGCAGTCCTTTTATGGTTCCCTATGATTGAATGTTCAAAGGACTTACAAAAAACTGGTGTTGATCCACTCCCATCTATAGAAAAAGCAATGTCACTGGTTCTTGCTGAGCAAAACAAAATTATTTCCATTCCCAGACGCTATACACAAATTATTCGTGAAATTTGGTTACTACAGTATCGTTTTGCCAAAAGACTCGGAGGAAGAGCCTTTAACCTCTTACAACATCCACGCTTTAGGGCAGCATATGATTTTATGGCATTACGCGCTCTTGCAGGGGATGAGTCCATGGAGCTCGCACAATGGTGGACGGCGTTCCAGGATGCAGACGAGGCCGAACAAGGCAATATGGTTGCGCAATTAACACCTGACACGCAGAAGCGTAAACGCCGCCGTAAGCCAAAACCCAAAAAAACAAGCGATTCATAATGAATGTTTGTTACTTAGGGTTGGGATCAAATCAGCACGACCCTGAACGTCAACTTCGAAAAGCAATTAAATCAATAAAAGCATTGCGCTGTACTGTCGTTACTAAAGTATCATCCTTTTATTGGTCTAAAGCCTGGGGATTACAAGGACAACAAGATTTTTGTAATGCAGTAGTTGAGCTTTCTACGGTTTTATCTCCCTTGCAACTACTCAATGCATGCCAAAAAATTGAAAAGAAACAAGGAAGAATCCGGAAAAAACGCTGGGGTCCCAGAATTATTGATATTGATCTTCTTTTATATGAAAATCGTGTTGTTCAATCTAAGAAACTCATTGTTCCTCATCCACACATCCACTCTCGAGATTTTGTTTTGACGCCTCTAAAGGAAATAAATCCTGATTTCAGATGTATTGCAATCGTGTAGTCTCGGCATAAATAACTAATTAGACACCATCAAATATCCAGCATGAGTAATATCTAAAAAGTATGGCCAATATGGCGCCACCGCTCAACCATTTAAACTAAATTATTTCATATTTTGTAATGTAAAATAGGTACTTATACCAAGGAATCTACTATTATTTACAATAATAAATACCATTGAGAGGCTTCTATGTATAAGAATATTTTATTTGCTACGGATTTGCTCAAGGAGCATAATCATCTCACAGAAAAAGCAATCTCTATTGCCAAACAATTTAATGCTACATTATATCTGTTGCATGTTATAGAGCTTCCTGCGAGTTTCCAACTAGCCCAAGGTTTAGGTTTTACAGAATTAGCAAATCCTGCCAAAGATGATGCGCAAACCGTTTTAGCCTTACTGGGTGAAAATTATAATATCCCGCAAGCACAACAATTTGTTGAGGTAGGCTCAGTCAAAGAACATATCTTTAATAAAGTTAAAGAATTAAATTGCCAGCTTATTGTTATCGGAAGCCACTCTTCGGTTGGTTTGCATTCATTTTTGGGTAGTACAGCGCATGCTACGGTTAATCATGCCCCATGTGATGTTTTAACATTACGTCTTTAATAATTTAATTTTTTCTCTGCGCTGTTATTAAAGGATTAATTATTATGCAAATCACATTTCTTGGCGCCAATGGAACTGTTACAGGTTCCAAGTACCTTCTTTCGTTTGATCAAAAAAATATTTTGGTGGATTGCGGGCTTTTTCAAGGTCCAAAGGAGTTACGTCTAAGAAATTGGAGCCCACTGCCATTTAGTCCGGAAATATTGGATGCTGTTATTCTCACACATGCCCATATTGATCATACCGGCTATCTCCCTTTATTGGTGAAGCAGGGTTTCAATAATCCCATTTATTGCACGTATGGGACTAAAGATTTATGTGAACTCTTATTACGTGATAGTGCGCATCTCCAAGAAGAAGATGCCAAACACGCTAATGATCACCATTATTCAAAACATCACCCTGCTCTTCCTCTTTATACGCTTGAAGATGCTGAAAATGCATTAAATCTGTTTCAGCCGCATGCCTACAATAAAGTAATACAACTGAATACTCACCTAAGTGTTCGATTGATTCCTGCCGGGCACATCATTGGTTCATCTTTTGTACGAATACAATATCAGGATACCTCGCTACTTTTTAGCGGAGATTTAGGAAGAATGCATGATCCGGTAATGAAGACACCTACAGAAGTTCAACAGGTTGATTACCTTGTCATCGAATCAACTTACGGCGATCGTCTTCATGAAATAGAACCACCCAAGCAGACATTAAAAACAATTATTAATAAAACCATTCGACGAGGCGGCTCAGTTATTATTCCAGCATTTGCTGTGGGCCGTACGCAAGTGCTATTGCATCATCTTTCTGAGTTAAGAAAAGAAAATGCGATTCCAGATGTTCCTATTTATTTAGATAGCCCTATGGCGATTAATGCAACGCAAATTTTATATAACCATATAGAAGATCTTCGGTTAACCCAAAGCCAATGTCAGGAGCTCTGTGATGTTGCAACCTACGTGAGGGCCATGGATGAGTCGATTGAATTGGATTTAGATAAAACACCCAAGATTATTCTCTCTGCAAGTGGCATGGCATCTGGTGGTCGTATTGTATTTCATATTAGAGCCTACGCCTCGGATCCACGTAATACTTTATTGTTTACTGGGTTCCAAGCAGAGGAAACCCTAGGTGCAGAAATTCTTGCAGGTAAAAAGTTTATTGAAGCCCATGGCAAAATAATCCCTATAAATGCTCAAGTAGAAGCTATTCGAAGTACCTCCGCCCATGCCGATTATGGTGAAATACTTGGTTGGCTTAAACAATTCCAACAGCCACCTAAAAAAACTTTTGTAACTCATGGAGAACCAGAAGCTGCACTCTCTTTAAAGCACAAAATTGAAACACAACTCGGTTGGGAATGCACTATTCCTGAGTATGGACAAAAAGAGCAATTATGAGTAAAAAGCACACAACTTTGACGCTTAAATACTTAGGAATTAATACCCATAAAGAGCCTGTTATTTATATGCGTCAAGATTGTCATATTTGTAAATCGGAAGGATTCACTGCCCAAACGCGTGTTCGGGTTATACTCAATAAGCGCTCTATTGTTGCTACATTGAACACAGTAGAAACTGATTTATTAAGGCACAATGAAGCCAGTCTTTCAAATTATGCATGGGAACTACTCTCCGCAAAAGAAGGCGATGAGATCGCAGTAATTCATCCTCAACCACTTGATTCTCTTAGTTACATTCGCTCCAAAATTTATGGTAATGAATTAACTGCTGAACAAACAAACCACATCATCAAAGACATTGTATCCGGTCAACTTTCTGACATTAATATAGCAATGTATATCGCAGCGAGCGGTGGTGACAGACTTTCACAGAAAGAAATTATTGATCTTACTCGTGCAATGATCGATTCTGGGCAACAATTATCGTGGGAGCTTCCGTTCATTGTGGATAAACATTCTGTGGGTGGCTTACCAGGAAATCGCACTACACCTATTGTTGTTTCAATTGTTGCTGCATTTGGCTTAGTAATTCCAAAAACCTCCTCAAGGGCCATCACATCCCCAGCAGGAACAGCAGATACAATGGAAGTATTTACCAGGGTTAATTTAACGCTCAATGAAATGAAAAAAGTTGTGGAGCAAGAAAACGGCTGCTTGGTTTGGGGAGGATCGATGTCATTAAGTCCTGCTGATGATTTACTAATCCGCATTGAACGAACCGCAAATATTGATAGCGAGGGTCAAATGGTTGCATCTATTCTGTCAAAAAAAATTGCTGCGGGCTCAAATCATCTAGTTATTGATATGCCTATAGGAACCACAGCTAAGGTTCGTTCGATTGAAAGGGCTGAATCTTTAAAACAATTACTAAAATGTGTTGCCGAAGAATTTGGCCTCAAAATAAAAGTAATATTCAGCGATGGATCACAACCGGTAGGTCGTGGGATTGGACCTGTTTTAGAGGCACTGGATGTATTATCCGTTTTAAATTGCGATCAAAATGCGCCACAAGATTTACGTGATCATGCTTTAGTATTAGCGGGACATATCATAGAGTTTTCCCCTCAGGTTTTGCCAGGTCAAGGACTAAATATAGCAACTCATTTACTTAATAGTGGCAAGGCCTTAGCTAAATTTGAAGCAATTTGCCGGGCTCAAGGAGGTCTACGAGAGATAAAAAAAGCACCGGTTGTTCATACAATTGAATCCACACGCTCAGGGATCGTGATTAACATTGATAATCGTCATATCTCTCAAATGGCAAAATTAGCTGGAGCACCAAAATCAAAAGCAGCAGGTGTTGAGCTATTAACAGAACTGCATTCGGTAGTCAAAAAATCTCAGCCCCTTTTTAGAATCTACGCAGAAACTCGTAGTGAACTCAATTATGCTCTTGATTTCCTGAAGCAAGGGCATGAAATATTTCAAATTGAGGCCAGCACATGAAAAACCCCATACTTTTTACATTATTTGGACATGATAAATTGTCGCACACAATCCAAAAAAAATGCCATTATGAGTTTGGGCAAATGAGCTTTCATCAATTTCCGGATGAAGAAACTGTGGTAAAAGTTGACTCTGATGTGGCCCAGCGAATAGTCATATTTGTAGTCAATCTGGCGCATCCCAACTCGAAAATTCTTCCACTTTTATTTGCTGCACAAACAGTAAAATCTTTGGGTGCATCCAAAATAATCTTAATAGCTCCCTATCTCACTTATATGCGTCAAGATAAAGTATTTGAATCGGGTCAAGGCATTACTTCTGCCTATTTTGCACAATTGATTTCTTCTTATTTTGACGGCTTAATCACGATTGATCCCCACTTGCATCGTTGGAAGGATTTAAATGAAATTTATGAAATACCAACTACCGTGTTGCATGCGACCAATGCGATTGCCTCCTGGATCCATCAACATGTACCCAATCCAATTCTTATTGGTCCTGATTCAGAGAGCGCGCAATGGGTTGAAACCATTGCATTAAAATCTAGTGCTCCTTTCACCATATTAGAGAAAAACAGGAAAAGCGATACCGAGGTTGAAATTTCTATTCCTGGGATTAATCAATATATTAAATCAACCCCTATACTCATTGATGACATTATATCTACTGGAATGACAATGATAGAAACATTGAAGCATATGCATTCCTTAATGATGCAACCCGCTATTTGTATCGGTGTTCATGCTATTTTTGCTGGCGCTGCGTATCAAAAACTTTTAGCTTCTCATATAACCAAAATTATTAGTTGTAACACTATCCCTCATCCCTCAAATCATATTGATATAAGTCAAGATATCATTGATTCGCTACTCAAGTGGAGTCTATAAATGAATAGAATCATCACACCTACAAATTCTATTAATATCATTAAATCTTCCGGTGAAAAAGTTCTCTTCAATCCCCATCGCATCTACCGCTCCTTAAAACGGGTTGGAGCGGACCAATCACTTATAAATAATATTGTTAGTGAAGTGTCACAATCTGTAGTTGATGGAATGACCACACATGAAATATATCGGATTGCATTTCGGCTTCTACGCAATCAGTCAAAAGCCTTGGCGGGTAAGTATCATCTAAAACGCGCGATTATGCAGCTTGGATTTTCCGGATATCCTTTTGAAAAATACGTTGCGGAGCTCATGCGACATCAAGGCTATACGGTACTCAATAATCAAATTATCAACGGACATTGTGTCAACCATGAAGTTGATGTAGTTGGTGAACGTCAAAACGAACATGTTTTTGTCGAGTGCAAATACCATAATCGTCTAGGTCTTGCATGTGATGTAAAAATTACTTTGTATATCAAAGCACGTTTTCTTGATATCGAACAAGCTTATAAAAAAAAACCTGGAGAAACGCTACAAGGATGGCTTGTTACTAATACTCGCTTTACCAACGACGCAATACAATATGGTCAGTGCGCTGGTTTACATTTAATTAGCTGGGATTTTCCGGAAAAAGGCAGTTTAAAAGAGTTAATTGAGTTTTCAGGCTTATATCCTATCACCTGCATTACCAACTTTACAAAAGCAGAAATCGAAATGCTACTTGGAGAAAATATACTTTTATGCAAAACAATTGCTGAAAATCCTGCGATTCTTAATAAATTAAATATTGGTGGTACACGAATGAAACAGATTATTACACAATGCAAAGCGCTCTATAAATCGAAAAAATACGTGGATTAGGATAATAAATCGATGTAGGTTGGGCCTTGGCCCAACGATTTCTTAAATGCTATATATATTTAGTATTAGATTTTATTTTTTAAAGAAATTGACAGCAAATCAGTGACTAGTTCTTACTTTTTTGCTCTCTTTTTGACATGCTTCATTAATCTTCTTTTTTTATTCACTTGGCGTTGTGATAATTTAACTTTTTTATCCGCAAAAGGGTTTGTTCCACCTTTAAATTCAAGTTTCAAAGGAGTCCCTACCAATCCCAAATGTTTAATAAATTCATTATTTAAATAACGCTTATAGCTATCAGGTAAATCAGCCAATTGATTTCCATGAATTACAATGACAGGAGGATTGTGACCACCAAGATGAGCATACCTCAATTTTATTCTGCGCCCACTCACACAAGGAGGAGTATGTTTCGTGCTGATATCCTGAAGTAAGCGTGTTAATCTTGGGGTGGAAAAAGATTGGACGGCTGAAGCATAAGCTTCATTTATGTCTTTAAATAAGCTCCCCACTCCGCTGCCATGTAATGCAGATATAAATCGAATTTTTGCAAAATTTGCAAAATGCAGTCTTCTGGATAATTCACTTTTTACCTTTTCCTTATGCTCCTCATCCAGACCGTCCCACTTATTTACTGCAATAACTAAAGCCTTACCGGATTCAATAATAAAACCAATCAAATTCATGTCTTGATCAGTAATTCCTTCCCTTGCATCAAGAAGCTGTAAACACACATTAGATTCTTCAATGGCTTGCAATGTTTTAATTACAGAGAATTTTTCAATTTTTTCATCAATTCGAGATTTTCTACGCACACCCGCTGTATCAATCAACACGTATTTCTGCTCATCACGAACAAAAGGAATTGCGATACTGTCTCGGGTTGTACCAGGCATATCATAAACAACAACCCGCTCTTCGCCCAAAATGCGGTTAATTAAAGTTGATTTTCCAACATTAGGGCGACCAGCAAAGGCAATTTTAATTGCATTATCTTCTTCAGTTGCATCATCTTGAGACGCAAATGGTGCTAATACCTTATCAAGGAGCTCTCTAATTCCACTACCATGAGATGATGAAATAGAATGAATATCTACAATACCCAAGGCATGGAAATCAGCACAAGCCACATCATCATCCATCTGTTCCGTTTTATTCACAACAAGATGTATCTTTTTACTTAATTTACGCAAATTATTGGCAATTTTTTCATCAATACCAGTCAGGCCTGAGCGTCCATCAACTAAAAAAAGAACGATATCCGCCTCATTCAGCGCTATCTCTGATTGCTTCGACATTAAATTATCAACAGCAATATCGTCAACACCGATACCACCAGTATCAACAACGATATAGTGTTTATTATTATGCTGAGCTTGGCCATACTGCCTATCGCGAGTTAAGCCAGGAAAATCAGCAACTAGGGCATCTTGAGTCTTCGTTAACCTATTGAATAAGGTAGACTTACCAACATTAGGACGCCCAACAAGTGCAATCACAGGGATCATTTATTAACTCACAGATAATTGATTAAGCATTCCATTGTCTGTTAATACATATAACTTTCTTCCAACCACGCTTGGAGAAATACTGACACCACCTGAAACTTTTGAACGAGCTATAATTTCACCTGTTTGAGCATCAATAAAATGGAGATAACCCGTTTTATCCCCTACAACCAAATCATTTTTAACCAGAGCTGGCTCAGTCAATCCTCTTGCTTTCAGACTGGTTTGTTTCCAATTAACTTGGCCATTACGCTTATCAATAGACCATAAGACATCATGACTATCCGTTACATACAAGGTATTACCATTTAAGACCATATTTTTATAGACAGAACCTGGCTTTCTCCAAATGAATTGTCCATCAGTCAAAGAAAGTGCACCAATGTATCCCTGATAACTCGCAAGATACACTACATTATTTTCTATAATCGGATCAGCGTCGATATCGACTAAGCGCTCTACATCGCTGGACCCAGAGGCATATACAATACTTCGTTGCCATACTAAGCGCCCTGTTTCACGATCGTATGCATCCAATTTACCATCAGAAAAACCGATTAACACTAAATTTCCCATAGCAACAGGAGATGAGCCCGCCTTGAGAATTAAGCTGGGTGCACCATGCTCTGCCATCCACATTTGCTTACCGTCTGCGGCATTAAATGCATAAACTCTACCATCGATTGTCTTAACGATTACTTTTTTACCTAGAATAGTAGGTGGCGATAAAATTTCTCCAGTAACCTTGGCGTGCCACAGTTTTTTACCATCATTTTGATTTAGTACCACTAATGACGAGTTATTAGTGCCTAAAGCAATATAACCACGGGCTACAGCAGGACCACTAACCAAACCATGCTTCAGCTCCGTAGCCCATTTTATTTTACCATTATGTTTGTTAATTGCTTGTACTAAACCACTTGTGTCTGCAGTATAAATAACACCGCCACTGACTACAGGTTTTATCCTTAGATATTCTTTATTTTTAGAAGCCTTACCTGCAGAAGTAGTCCAATTTTGCTCCACTTTAATTTTATCTTTAACTTGCTTCAGTTCTTTAGGTTTTGGCGTGTTGTCTTTACCTAACATGTAATCATCAAGTTTTGAACATCCCTGAATTAAAGTACAGAGAATTAAAATAAATAATTTCATTTTCATGAAAATTAAACCTCAAATTTGTGCTATACAAAATATATCAATAATTGTGATAACCGCTTTGAATTTCCATCCTGAGCAAACGCGAAAAACATGGAAAATTAGACGTTTCGCACCACTGCCTACAGGCTCCTATTAATCGTTATGCAGACTCGACTTTTTTATTCTCAGAAATCATTGAATGTGATTTACTTGCTATCGCATTAGTTTTCATTTCTAAAAATAAATTACCCATTCCATTATTTTTCACTTCATCCAAAGCCAGTTTGTAGGAACTCATGGCTTCCTGATATTGACCAGTAGCACCATAAATATCACCTTTTAATTCATTAATTACTGGCAAATAAGTATTATCATCAACACTACTCAGTTCCTTAAGGGCATTTGTATAAGATTTTTCTGCGGCCAAGATTCGTGCCAAACGGATTTTTGCGATCTGCTTTAAGGACAACATTTTACTGTTTGCTGCAACAGCTTGTAACTCATCTGTGGCTTTATCCAGTTTATTTTTGGATACGTAAATTTTCGCAAGAGTCATATGTGCTGCATCAGCATAGACTGTATTACTGTGTTCATGAATCAATTCATTCGCATAGGCTCGTACCGATTTAATATTTTGATTCGACAGAGCAACCATCATTTGTTCATAGGCAATTGATGCCTGTTGTGTCAGCTTTTCCTGATGCCAATTCAAATATCGATATCCTGCAATACCAAAGAGGATAAGCGATAATACTACGGTGACAAGATTACCGTATTGCTTCCACCATTTTTTTATCGATTCTAATTGTTCCTCTTCAGTCATATACACTGACATAGCGTTCTCCTACCTCACTCGAAATAATCTTTTAATACTTGATTAATCATATTTTGATTCACAGTAATTTGCTCCGCTTCATTACGTAAATCTTTAATACTGATTTGTTGATTTGCTAATTCATCTTCACCTAAAATTAAAGCGAGGCGTGCACCACTTTTATCTGCCTTTTTGAATTGGCTTTTGAAACTACCACCCGCAGTATTTACTGATACTTCAATTTCTGGATAAGCGTTACGTATCAATTCAGAAATTAGAAGTCCTTTTATCACAGCCTGTTCATTATCAGTAATAATATACAATGCATTCTTTTTTCTCTCTTCCTTCAGAAGAGCCAAAGTTTCCATCAACAAGTATATTCTTTCTATACCTAATGCAAAACCTACAGCAGACGTTGGATTACCGCCTAATTGTTCCACCAATATATCATATCGTCCTCCGGCACAGACAGTAGCCTGACTGCCTAATTTATCAGTTACCCACTCAAAGACGGTATGTCCATAATAATCGAGTCCCCTAACCAAAACGGGATTGACTACATAAGGTACCTGTAATGCCTCAAGCCCCTCACAAAAAGACTGAAAATGCTCACGACTTTTTCCATCAAGAACATCCATTAATTTTGGTGCATTAGCCAATAACAGCTGCATTTCAGGATTTTTACTGTCCAAAATCCGTAATGGATTACGGTTTAATCGGCGTTTGCTGTCCTCATCCAACTGATTTTCATGATCAGTCAAATATTCGACAAGAATTTTTTTATAACGCTGCCGTTCCTCTAACTCACCTAAGGTATTCACCTGTAACTGCACAGAATCGGCAAATCCTAATTGCTCCCAAAATTTACGGCAAATTGAAATTAACTCCAATTCAACCATTGGACCGGGTATTCCAAAAACCTCCACACCTAATTGATTGAATTGTCGATATCGTCCTTTCTGAGGTCTTTCATGACGAAACATAGGGCCTAAATACCACAATTTTTGCTGTTGATTGTGCAAAAGTCCGTTTTGTAAGCAAGCACGAACACAGCCTGCAGTACCTTCGGGTCTTAAGGTAATACTGTCCCCATTTAAGTCATTAAAAGTATACATTTCTTTTTCGACTATATCGGTTACTTCGCCTATAGTCCGTTTAAATAATTGGGTACTTTCAACAAGTGGAAATCGGATTTCCTGATAACCAAAACGAGACAACACCCTCACAAAAGTTTGTTCAATAGTCCGCCAAGATGCCGTTGCATCAGGCAAAATATCATTCATTCCTCGTATTGCTTGAATTCGCTCAGCCACCTATTTTCTCCAAAGGAGACATTTCCGGTTTTGGATTTAATAATGATTGCATTTTTGATATATCAGTAAGCTTCAGTTCTGTAGTTTCCATTGCTGGTGTTTGATTTAACGATAAATCAGCAGGAGCATTTTTGGCAGGAAACACCTGTTGGGTATCCCTGTTTTTTTGCCACCAAACACCTACAGCAACGATCACGCCTAAAGCAAATAAAATTGTAAACCAACGAATCACATGTTCTGCCTTGTGAGATTCACGCTTACTTTGCTGCCATAAGAGGGCGCGATCCGATTTTTTCTCAACGACAAACTGCTCATTAAATATGGCTAAATAAGGCTCAGGGGAAGTACCTAATAATTTAGCATAAGCACGTAAATAACCTTTAACAAAAACAGGTTCTGGTAACAAATGAAATTCATTGTTTTCAATTAATTCAATAATACGAGCCCTTAAGTGCAATTTATTGGCAACATACTCAACTGTATATCCTTTTTGTTGGCGTATACTAGCAAGTTGCTCGCCTGGATTCTTATCATGCTCTATTATATTTTCATCCAGCGTGGTTGTTGTATTCATTATTTACTCCACTATTATCGATATTGGAATTCAAATTATTTATGCTTTGTTCATATTCTGCAGCTATAGCATGTTGCCCAACTTTATCAGAAGCTTCTTTGGCCAAAATTAATAATGCCTTATCATTCAAAACTAGCTCAGGATGCTTCTGTACCATAGCAAATGCCTCTGAATCATGTCCCATTTTAATTTCAAGTTTTAGTAATTCGTAAAATGACACTTTTCTAGAGGGATCCTGATTTAATGCTTTTGCGAAATAACTCTTGGCTTTATCTTCATTTGGAACTGATAGCGCACAAAGACCTGCATTTTCATAAGCTCCTGCAGTATGCAAATATTTTAAATCATTAACCGCTTTTAAAAAGTAAGCTTCAGCTTTTTTATAATCACCTTGTCGGCATAGAAAAGCTCCGTAATTATTAAGCTGGGCGCCGCTGTTTCCCGCTACCGACAGGGCTTTTAAATAGTATTTCTCTGCTTGATCCAACTCTTTTGTTTGTTCAAAATAATAAGCCATTGCCGAATTAACATCAGGTGAATTCGGTTCTTGCTCTAATGCGGTGATCAGCTTTTTCTTAGCTCTAGGTCTATCACCTTGTTTTAAATAACCTAACCCCAACTGAACATTATATGACGCAGCCTTACTGAGATCCGGTTTTTTTAAATTCTGTGTTTCACTTTCTTCATCATGCGCACATGCCTGCAAAAACAGACAGGTTACAATCATCAAGAGATAAAACTTTTTAAACACAATATTTCACACTAAGGTTAGAAATGATTGCGCATTATAACCGCTTACAAATAAATTAAAAATGATTTGTAACAAATAATGACTTTTACTGTAATTCAGATGACAAAATTGGGACTGGAGACCATGAAAAGGCCGCTCCGTCATCCCTCGAGTAGTGAAAGATCGCCACCTCTAGCGCTGTGTTACGATGAAAAGTCCTTCGCTATACTCGGATGACATCAAAAAGATCTCGGATTATGCTGCATAATCAAAGCGAACAGACATTCACGTTGCGCCGATTATTCTGCAGTCTTGAGCTCTTGATTTGCTTTAGGCATAAAGTGTAACTTTTGCCATCTTTGAGAACGACTTGTCCTGTCTTTAACCTCACCCGCCAATTGACCACATGCGGCATCGATATCATCTCCGCGTGTTTTTCGAGTAATTGTATTAATGCCCTGAGCGATTAACATATCTCTAAAGGCATCAATTGCTTCCTGAGATGAACGCTCATATTGTGTCATCGGAAAAGGATTAAAAGGAATTAAATTGACTTTAGCTGGAACATCACGCAACAACTTTATCAATTGCTTTGCATGCAATGGCTGGTCGTTAACCCCCTTAAGCATTACGTATTCAAAAGTCACTTTCCTTCGCGGTTCATTTTTAAAATAAGTTTTACACAAGGCCATTAACTGAGCCAGAGGATATTTTTTATTTATAGGGACCAACTCATTTCTTAATTCATCATTGGGTGCATGTAATGAAACAGCCAGAGCTACAGGACTGACCTCTCTTAAACGCTCCAAGTCAGGCAATACTCCAGAAGTACTTAAAGTAACGCGACGTTTTGATAATCCGTAAGCAAAATCATCCATCATTATATTCATTGCTGACACTACATTATCAAAATTGAGTAAAGGTTCGCCCATTCCCATCATCACGACATTTGTCACTCTTTTGTCATGCGCACCCTGTTGTAATGATAATTCACGTACTGCTAACCAAACCTGACCAATAATTTCACCAGTAGATAAATTACGATTAAACCCTTGTTTTGCAGTGGAACAAAAAGAGCAATTTAATGCGCAGCCTACTTGTGAGGAAACACATAAAGTTCCACGATTAGCTTCAGGAATAAATACTGTCTCAATACAATTGCCACAATCAAGTTTTAAAAGCCATTTGTGGGTACCATCATTCGATTTTTGACAAGCAACGATTTCAGGTAATTTAATATATGAGAGTTGCGCAAGCTTTTCTCTTAATGACTTGCTTAGATTCGTCATTTTAGTGAAGTCAGATAAACCTGCTTGATGAATCCACTGTATTATTTGTTGGGCACGATAAGGCTGTTCGCCCCAGCTATCCAGCAGTTCACGCATTTGTTGGTAATTGTAATCCAGCAGATTTACTTTTTGCACAGTCATTGTTACTCCAAATTTAATGACGTTGGACAAGAAAAGTGTAGTTCTGGAGCAGCGCAGTGAAGCTGCCGTCATCCCGAGTGTAAGGAGGGATCTCCCCTCGTAACACTGTGCTATAGTAGGAGATATTTCGCGACGCCGGGATGACAGGATTATAGCGCTGCTCAGCGCTACATTACTACAGTCATTAAATATCTAAAAAATAATTTTTATCGTTCACAAATTTCATGAGGTTCAAAGAAGAATGCAATTTCACGAGCAGCATTTTCTAAGCTATCTGAACCATGGACTGCATTGGCATCAATGCTATCAGCAAAATCAGCACGTATGGTTCCAGGAGCAGCTTCTTTAGGATTTGTTGCGCCCATGATGTCTCTGTTTTTCATTACCGCATTTTCTCCCTGTAATGCCTGAATCATCACTGGACCTGAAATCATGAATTCTACCAAATCTTTAAAGAAAGGACGTGCGCGATGAATGTCATAAAAACTTTCTGCTTGTTCACGTGAAAGTTGCATCATTTTTGCAGCGACTATGTTTAAGCCAGCATTTTCAAAACGAGTATAAATTTGACCTATAACCGATTTAGCAACTGCGTCGGGCTTAATAATTGACAATGTTGTTTCTTTTGCCATCAGGGACTCCATAGGGGGTTAGTTAAAGTGCCATATTATACACGAAATAATGGCTATATGGCTAATATAAATTCATTTTTATATGATTATGGTCTTGATGATAAAAGCAAAACAGATTCCGAAGTTGTTTTGCTTTCCGATATCGATTGAGACATTATAGAGACCCTATGCTTTTATCAAAATATAAAGGCTCTCTGTTAATCGCATCTTGCTCGGGATCAATTTTGTATTCAGGCAAGGATTTCATTAAATCAATAACACGAATAATCGTATCAAAAAACTGATTTCGATACGAATTGGCTGACCGATTAATTTCGTCGGTTTGCTGAACATAATCCATGATTTGATCATCAAAATCGATGTTCATTTGTAAAATTTCTGATAATGAAGTTAACATTTTACCTTTTAAGTCTTCTGTTAGGGAAATCTTAAGTACTTCATTCATTTTCGCAATAAAGAGAGAACCATTAGTTTGAATTTCGATTACATTACAATAAATCAGTGCATGATTAATAGCTTGACGAATTTGACTCTTTTTCACTTTGTGACCAGCAGCTTTTAGTAGTTTGTTAAGCGAGCTGATTGCTTTTTCAAGTTCGGCATTAAATAGTTGAGTCATTTGAATCAAAATACGTTGACTGTTTGCAATCAAATAATCCTGATCCCCCTGCACCTTTTGAAACTCCTCACCCAGTGCAACTAATTGTTGCCGCTCATTTTCTATAATTTCACGTGTTGCAGCCCCTTGAGCCTCTTCGCCTTTGGAATTTTCACCAGAAAGTAGATAATCTATAAATAATTTCTGGACATAAACATGATAATCATTCGCCTGCTGTAAGACGATACCGTTGAGTACGCTTTTTAATGGAACTTGTATTAATCGATGGTAAAAACTAAATGGACTTTTAATTGCTGCCACTAGGTCCGTTTGTGCTAAATTAACATTGTATCTTCCTAATATACGTTCAGCTGTTATTGCACCATAAGTTGAAAACCATTGGTTTAATTCATTATCAATTTCTTCCCCGTTCATTTTTCATCCAATTCAATTTCATTAAGGTATATGATATAAGACAATTTATTTTTATAAGTATAGTGTATCTCGCAGATGTTAAAACGTTTAGACAATGATTTACAATTATTAAATGATTTTCTTCAGGTAAAAACGCCCCAAGCATGGTTGGATTTCGCAGCAGCTCATATTCCTTTGCTGTTAATTGACCATGCCCATTGTGAACGCAAAGCAGCAGCAACTGCCATTAATTTTATGAGCAAATATCCAGAAAAAAATGAACTGGTTGACGTGATGTCTCCTTTAGCTCGGGAAGAGTTACTTCATTTTGAAAAAGTCATTCATTTTATGACCCAAAGGGGAATTCAATTTTGTCCTTTGCAACCTTCAGGCTATGCGACCCAAATGCATAAACAGGTTACCAGCAGAAATGTCCTTCAACGTCTATGTGATCAGCTGATTATTGGTGCCATTATTGAAGCCCGTTCCTGTGAGCGCTTTCATGCGATTATCCCTTATCTTGAGGATAAGGACTTAATCAAATTTTATGGAACTTTAATTAAATCAGAAGCACGTCATTTTGAGGAGTATCTGCGACTGGCAAAATTATACGGTGGAAATATAGAACAGCGTTTACAATTGTTTTTATCATTAGAAAATGATTTCATTTTATCAACTGATTCGGTATTCCGTTTTCATAGCGGAATACCGCAATCCTGATTAAGAGTGATTAAGGAGCAGCGGGTGTGCTCTGCGCCTCTTGTTGTTCCTCATATTTCAAGGTGGCATTGTCCTTGAGGAATGTAGCAAAGCTTGTTTTTGGATCATTATTTAATTCTTTAAATTTATCCTCATTCAATAATACACCAGATGCATGATGTCTATAAACTCCTTTATTGGCATGAGGAACAGGGAGGTAACCCTGTTCTTCTAACCAAATATCAACAAATTTTTTAAACGCTTTATTTGCTGGATTTTCTTCTTTTTGACGTTGGATATCTGCAGCTAAGGAAGTACCATCATCGGCACGAGTTAAGTCCGCTATGTTAACTTTCCCATCTTTAAATGTAACTTTTTGCTCCAAAACCGGGGGTTCAATATCACTTATCCCCCTAATAGCTTTATGAAGTATCGCCGTTTTAAGCGACTGATATATTTTTTCGTTAGGATGAAATAAATGTCCAAACACGGGGAAAGGTCGAGTAGCCTGCTTTACAAGGTCCAATCCCTCACCGGCAACTTGTTCTGACGATATGTTTATCGCTTTGTTCAATTTTGTTAATAAATTCAACAAGGACATCATATTGGAACGCCAGTCGATGGTGGAGTTTTGGTCTGAGTTAATCAGATGATCAGCCAATTGCTCTACTTCTTCCCAATAAGTTTCAGGGCCGCCCTCTTTTCGATTTTTGAGCTTATGTTTGCTTCTCAACTCATCCATAACCTTGGCCCACTGCTGTCGCTGTTTGGCTTGTTCGGTCTCTAGCGCTGCATTGTACTCTTTATCTCTTTGTTCTTTGCGGAGTTTTTCCGCTCCCTCCAGAGAAGTTTTATTCGCTGCTTGCTTTTCCGCTTCAAGCTCTTCTTTAGTTCGGGTCATAACCTATCACTCCAAGATTACATATGGGCAAAATAGAGCCCTTTTGTATGATCATAACACAATACCTGGGGTTTGTCATCCCAATCACTGAGTACATAACGCCTTAATTCTTGCGAATTATTTTGATACAAAGTGATGCCCGGTTTATGTGTATGACCATGAATTAATTGAGTTACTTGATAATGTGACATATGCTTAATTACTTCATCAGCAACGACATCCATTTCTTCTACAGATTTGTTCTGATTCATCTGACTTCGATCACGTATTTGCTTCACTAACCGTTGACGATATTTAATTGGTAAACTTAAAAATAAAACAGAAAATATTCTATTTCGAGTTATCAGCCTAAAGCGCTGATGCGCTAAGTCTTTAGTACAATATCGATCACCATGGACTAAGAGTATTTTTTCCTGCCCTAATTGGATTACCGTAGGCTCAGCTAAAATAGTCCATCCAGCGAGTTTTGCAAAAGTTTTCCCCAATAAGAAATCACGATTTCCATGCATATAAAACAGGTTAATGCCCTGTTTTTTTAAAGAAAATAGCTGATTGGCTATATTTCTGCTCCATTCATCAAGAGTATCATCACCAGCCCAGGCATGGAAAAAATCACCGAGAATATAAACATTTTTAACTGAAATTTTTGCCCATTCAAGAAAATGATTAAAACGCGCCTGGATGTCCTGATCTTCTGGATGCAAATGAAGATCAGAAATAAAAGCAACTTCTATCATAAAGGCTCAATATGTATGTGTTCATCCATTAAATAAATTTGACATGGTCCGTTATAAGGCTGAATCGCATCACTTAAGCGATAAAATCCAGCAATTGATACCAACTCGGCCTCAAGTGACTGACAAAAAATTCGTGCTTCCTTATCACCCGAGATCCCCGCTAAAGCTCTGCCTCTTAAAGCGCCATATACATGAATACAGCCATCTGCCAATAATTCAGCACCATGACTTACGGAAGCAGCAACCACAAGATCGGCACCTTTTGCTACGACTTGCTGACCTGAACGAACCGGTGTGGTAATTAATTTTGTTATTGATTTTGCTGCATCGTGATGAGGATTTTCAATTGGTCGTTCAATAATCGGCTTATCTTGTGTTGAAGATGCATGCAATACCGCTATCCCATGACATTGAGCTAAGGTATTATGTAATACACTTCCCCCTTGAATCGCAACAGGAATCATCCCTTGAGTGCGCGCAGCTTGCAGTAAAGTCTGCAAATCAAACTCAAACTGTTGCACCGAAGACAAATCAAAAACAACGGGAGTATGCTCAAATAACTTGGGGGCTTTAGCAACAGTATCAGCTAGTTGTTGCGAAAAAAGATCTGGGTCCGTGTTTAATACATGCAATACAGTAAATGTATAAAGACGACCTTTAAGCTTAAATGCTTGAGTTTGCGTTATATGTTCACCCATGAGTATGATATCCATAAACAATATTTTTGTTTATACTAACATGTGAAAACCAATAACAGAAGGATATTAAGGTGGATAAACGGTGGTTTGAACAATATCAGAAAGGAGTTCCGCACGAAATTGACGCAAGTCAATATTCTTCCCTCGTAGATTTGTTTAAAGAATCCTGCACGCGTTATGCTAAAAAAACCTCATATACCAATTTGGGGAGCAGTATTACTTTTAGTGAACTGGATGAATTGAGTAGAGATTTAGCTGCTTATCTTCAACAACTGAAATTGGATAAAGGGACTCGAGTAGCAATCATGCTCCCTAACGTAATTCAATATCCGGTAGCTCTATTTGCCATCTTACGAGCAGGATATGTAGTTGTTAATACCAATCCTCTTTATACTACTGACGAACTGGTTCACCAGATAAATGACTCCGGTGCTGAGGCAATTATTGTACTCGCTAATTTTGCAAAAACCGTTGAAAAAGCATTAAATTCCATGCCCACATTAAAGCATGTCATTGTCACTGAGATAGCCGATCTGTTTTCGACACCAAAGCGAATTATTATCAATTCAATAATTAAATATGTGAAAAAAATGGTGCCTGCTTATAATATTCCCCACGCAGTAGCTTTTAATTATGCATTGCTTGAAGGAAAACAGTCGCCCCTTCATCATGTGGAATTGGATCATGATGACATTGCATTTTTACAATATACCGGAGGAACAACCGGTGTGGCAAAAGGTGCTGTTTTAACTCATGGGAATATGGTCTCCAATGTCCTCCAAGCCGACGCATGGATTAAACCAATAGGTTTAGATGGTGATGAAACCATTGTTACCGCAATTCCTCTCTATCATGTTTTTTCTCTTACTGCGAATTGTTTAACTTTTTTAAAACTCGGTGCAAAGAACATCTTGATCACCAATCCTCGTGACGTAGGACACTTTATTAAAGAAATCAAAAAAGCGCATTTTTCAGCAATTACCGGTGTAAACACTCTGTTTAATGCATTATTAAATCATCCTAAATTTAAAGAAGTTGATTTCAGTAAACTGAAAATTTCGCTTGCTGGTGGAATGGCTTTGCAAAAAAGCGTAGCCCTTAAATGGTTGGAAGTTAC
This sequence comes from Legionella cherrii, assembly GCF_900635815.1. Classification (NCBI taxonomy): domain Bacteria; kingdom Pseudomonadati; phylum Pseudomonadota; class Gammaproteobacteria; order Legionellales; family Legionellaceae; genus Legionella; species Legionella cherrii. The sequence goes on along the minus strand of NZ_LR134173.1, from coordinate 2,466,836 downwards.
CAAAACTCCCGTCTTAGAAGCTTATGGCTTAACTGAAACCAGTCCTGCTGCCATCATTAATCCCATGAACCTTGTTGAATATAACGGAAGTGTTGGACTACCGCTTCCTTCTACCGATGTGATTATTCTCGATGATGAGGAGCATGAAGTACCAATAGGTACAAGTGGCGAAATATGTATTAAAGGACCTCAGGTAACTCCTGGATATTGGAAACGACCTGATGAAACTGCATTGGTATTTACTAAAAATGGCTATTTAAAAACTGGTGACATTGGCAAAATGGATGAAGAAGGTTTTATTTACTTAGTTGATCGTAAAAAAGATATGTTACTCGTCTCCGGATTTAATGTTTATCCAAATGAGGTAGAACAAGTGATTGCAATGCACCCCGGTGTTTTAGAAGTCGGGGTTGTTGGCATTGTTGATAAAGAATCTGGTGAGCGTGTTAAAGCCTGTATTGTGAAAAGAGATCCTAGTTTAACTGCAGAACAAATTATTGCTTATTGTCGCGAACATCTAACCGCTTATAAAGTCCCTAAAGTAGTTGAATTTTACGATGAGCTTCCCAAAACAAATGTGGGAAAAATTCTTCGTCGGGCACTTAAAGACAGTCATTCGACTTCTTCTCCTAGCCATCCAGAAACAAAACCCGCTGTGGCCATTTAATGTTGATAGCATTTGCAGCCCGGATTAGCGCAACTAATCCGGGATTTTACGCCGCCATCCTAAGCGAGGAGGTCCGCCGCTACACTGGGAATGACGTGCACTGCATATTCTCTTATACTCCTATTTAACTAATTGCCTCATTATGCGGGCTGTTGCACCCCATACCCAATCCTTATTCGCAGTAAATTCACAAGTGACATAACGACGTCCACCACGCTCAATCATAAAATCTTTATAATTTTTTGGATCTTGAACTAATGTCATTGGTATAGAGATAAGGCGAACTACTTCATGAGAATTTAACTGATAAGGATGAACAGTCTCAACACTCGCAAACCAAGGATGAATAACACTTCCTAAAAGAGTTTTCTGTATGTCCAATTCTCTTATCAGTGTAATACGGTCTGGAGCAATTCCCAACTCTTCATTCAATTCTCGAAGCGCAGTAGCATAATAATTTTCATCCCCTTCCTCCCATAAGCCACCAGGGAAACATATTTCACCGGGATGTGTTCGCATCTGATCACTACGTTTTGTCAAAATGAGCGAATCAGATAGTTGTTCATACAAAACAACCACTGCCGAATGCACAATTTTTTTATTTTTAAATTCAGTTAAGTCCATTAATGACCGCTGCTATTTTGATAAAACATTCACGATATTCATCTTCACAGTCTGAGTCAATAACAATTCCACCACCAGCAGCTAAATGCAAAATATTCTCTTTGGCAGTGACTGTGCGAATAGCAATATTTGTATCAAATCGTCCATGTCGTGAAAAATAGCCTATGGACCCACAATAAATTCCACGTGCATACGGTTCTTGCTCATGAATAATTCGCATGGACTCAATTTTGGGTGCTCCAGTAATAGACCCCCCAGGAAAGCAGGATAAAAATGCTTCGAAAGGCAGAATTGATGGTAAGCATTGAGCTTCAATTGTACTTACTAAATGATGTACTGAGTTATAACTTTGTACTTCACATAAATGGGTTACGTGTACTGAACCAGGCAGAGCAATTTTACCTAAATCATTCCTTAATAAATCAACAATCATGACATTCTCAGCCCGATTTTTTTCACAAGAAGTTAATTTATTTTTTAACTGCTCATCTTCAATGAGATTATTAGAACGCCCTATTGTTCCTTTAATAGGAGATGCGACTAATTTACCTGCCTCATGAAATAGAAAACGCTCTGGCGAGAAACTTAAAATATCTGCATGGTCTGTTTTCATAAAAGCAGCAAAAGGAACAGGATTTTCACTGCAAATTTTATCGTAAAAAAACCAACTGTCTCCTTCATAAGCAGCATGAAAAGGCTGAGTAAGATTGACCTGATAGCTTCTTCCCTCGTTTAAGGATTGATGGATAGAGGAAAATGCCTCTAGGTAATTCTGTTTGGACACCAAGGGAGTAAAATTACTTTTAATTAATGCAGTGCTCCGTTGTCCGATTGAGTTATTCCATAATTCGATGACTTCATCAACTATTCCAGGGGTAGATGGATGTGTATTGGCTGCAAACAATGTAATAATTTTTTTATGATGATCTACAATGATTGCCCAATCATACAAACCAAGATCCAATAAATGCATATTCTCTAATGTGGGTTGTATCCGGGAGTTTATGCCAAATAACTTTGCACCAAGATCATAAGATACATATCCCAGAGCCCCACCTTGAAAAGGAAGATCAGCCACAGAGGGTAATGGGGATAAAATGTGATTGATTTCCTTTACTAAGTACGATAAATCGGAAGCGCTGTGATCAATTTTGATGCAATCATAAGGGTAGGCACTAAGGATATCATAGCGCCCATGAATGCGGTCTGTACTCTCTAGAAGAACAAAACCAGGTAGATGACGTAACTTTTGATAATAATCATGCAGTGTATGATGATAGTCCAATGAATGGAATACAAATTGACTCAAAATAGACCCTCTTAGGTAATTATATAACTTAGATAGCATGAGTAAGGATCAGCAGGGCTGAAGAACGACCCCCGCTGCGCGGTACTCAGCGCTACAAAATTACTTCTTTTTTAATATCATTCCAACACTAATTCTCTGGTTTTTAAATTAATTTGTGAGTATGCTATGCAAACGCTTTATTGACAAGGAGCCTCATATGTCAACAGTTGCTCAATTTGATATTACATATATTCAATTTTTAAATGAACATGGAAAATTAGTCGGCCAACTCCCCGCTTTTGCCCATGATCATTCTGCACTAAAAGAGCTTTATAAAATCATGGTTCTTACACGTACCTTTGATAAAAAAGCCATTGCTTTGCAAAGAACAGGTAAAATGGGCACTTATGCTCCTATTAACGGACAGGAGGCAATTTCCACAGCGATAGGCCATGCGATGCGTCCTGAAGATGTGTTGATTCCATATTACCGTGATTATGCTGCTCAATTTCAACGTGGTGTAAAAATGTCTGAAATTTTAGCATTTTGGGGTGGTGACGAACGAGGAAGTCAGTTTTCTTGTAATTCAGAAGACTTACCAATATGTGTTCCAATTGCTTCTCAATGCTTGCATGCAACTGGTGTTGCATTTGCTTTCCAATATAGAAATCAACAACGCGTTGCTGTAGTTTGTCTTGGAGAAGGTGGAACTTCAGAAGGTGATTTCTATGAAGCGATGAATGTTGCAGGTACTTGGAATTTACCTGTCGTTTTTGTGGTTAACAACAATCAATGGGCTATTTCAGTTCCTAGAGACCAACAGACAGGTTCAAAAACTATTGCTCAAAAAGCAATAGCTGCTGGTTTTAAAGGCATACAAATCGATGGCAATGACATATTGGCAACAAGACAAGTTATTGGCGAGGCAATTGAAAAGGCACGACGTGGTGAAGGACCTACTTTAATTGAAGCGATATCGTACCGATTATCTGATCACACAACAGCGGACGATGCCACTCGCTATCAACCTTGTGAGGAAGTTGAAAAGGCCAAGCCCAGGGAACCAATCTCTCGATTCAAAGAGTTTCTTATGGAGCAAAAAATCTGGAATGCCCATGACGAAGAAAAATTAGTAATCCATTGTGCTGAAGAAGTAGAAAAAGCAGTTAATGAATATCTGAGTATGAAAATGCAGCCTATTAGCAGTATTTTTGATTATCATTATGCTGAATTACCCGAGTATTTAGTGGAACAACGCGCAATAGCTATGGAGGAAGCAACTCATGCCTGATATTACTTTGATTGAGGCAGTAACTCAGGCTTTGGCTTATGAGTTAGCTCATGATGAAAATGTGGTAGTTTTTGGTGAAGATGTTGGCAAAAACGGAGGTGTATTCCGCGCCACAGTGGGATTACAAGAACGCTTTGGTGAAAAAAGAGTATTCGATACTCCTCTTGCCGAATCGATGATTGCAGGTTTGGCCATTGGTATGTCAATCCAAGGACTAAAACCCGTCGCTGAATTTCAATTTATGGGATTTATTTATCCTGCCATGAACCAAATTATTTCCCATGCTGCTCGTATGCGTAATAGAACACGCGGACGGTTACATTGTCCTCTTGTTTTTCGAGCTCCTTTTGGTGGGGGTATCCGGGCTCCAGAACATCATTCAGAAAGTACTGAAGCGTTATTTGCTCATATTCCAGGGTTACAAGTGGTAATTCCCTCCTCCCCAAAGAGAGCTTATGGCTTGCTCTTAGCCGCTATGCGCAATCCTGACCCAGTCATTTTTCTTGAACCTAAACGAATTTATCGTTTGGTCAAGCAACCTGTTGAAGATAATGGTCAAGCACTGCCTATGGGTAAATGTTTTACTTTGCAAGAAGGTGACGACGTTACCTTAATAAGCTGGGGTGCCAGTATTCACGAAACACAACAAGCAGCGAAACAATTGGGTGAAGAAGGAATTTCCTGCGAAGTAATCGATGTTGCAACCATTAAACCACTGGACATAGAAACAATTTTAGCCTCTGTAGAAAAAACAGGACGTTGTGTTATCGTTCATGAGGGAGCAAAAACTTGTGGGGTTGGCGCCGAAATTTCAGCACAAATTATGGAAAATTGTATGGCTGATTTAATGGCCCCAGTTCAGCGGGTAACTGGATATGATACTGTAATGCCTTATTTCCAATTGGAAAAACAATACATACCCAGTATTACACGTATTAAAAACAGCGTTATGAGCATAATGGAGTAATAATGAATATTTTCAATCTACCTGATTTGGGTGAAGGCCTACCAGATGCTGAGATACATGAATGGTTTGTCAAAGAAGGCGATACTGTGGTAGCAGATCAACCTTTAGTTTCTATGGAAACCGCAAAAGCAGTTGTGGATGTACCTTGCCCTCAGTCTGGAACTATTAGCAAGTTATACGGAAAACCTGGTGATGTCATTAAAACAGGGGAGCCTTTGGTTGCTTTTGAATCAACCAGTGCCAAGCCAGCAGACAAAGGAACAGTAGTAGGTAATTTAGAAGAAAGTAGTGAAGTTTCAGAAGACAACTTTACTATAGGTGCGCAACACTCTTCTAGAAATCGTATCAAAGCCACTCCTGCGGTAAAAATGCTTGCCAAAAAACTGGGTGTTGATTTAGCTACGCTTAAAGGAACTGGAGAGTTTGGTGTCATTACTCGTGATGATGTTCAGGCACAAGCAGATAAAAATGCTGAAGTTCCAGCTGGTTTTGAACCGTTACGCGGAGTTAGACGAGCAATGCTCAACAGTATGATTCAATCTCATACAGAAGTAGTTCCTGTAAGTATTTTTGATGAAGCAGATATTAGTGCTTGGAAACCAGGTACTGATATCACAGTTCGTTTAATCCATGCAATGATCTACGCTGCTAAAAAAGAACCTGCATTAAATGCATGGTTCGATACAAAACATAGTGCTCGTCAATGTTTTAAGCAAGTCCATCTTGGATTAGCGATGGATAATGAAGAAGGATTATTTGTACCTGTAATTCATGATGCTGGAAAACTTTCCGATGCCGAACTGCGAAAAATGATCAACGATTTTAAACAATCTGTTAGTAATCGAGAAATTACCGCCGATAAATTGAAAGGAGCTACAATCACTCTTTCCAATTTTGGAAAATTTGCAGGTCGCTTTGCAAGTCCGATTATTGTTCCACCCATGGTTGCTATCTTGGCCGTAGGTAGACTCTATCAAGGGGCTGTTGTTAATACCGAAGGCGTCATTGAGGCACATAATATCCTGCCATTATCACTAAGTTTTGATCACCGAGCAGTTACTGGAGGCGAGGCAACTCGTTTCTTAGGTGCTGTGATGGAGTCATTGCAGAAGGAATAATTAAAAATCCCTTCTCTTATTGGTGAGAAGGGATTTTTCCTCACTTAATAACAAGAAAGTCTATTGTTGTTGCATTTTTTGTTGCATTTTACTTTTTAATTTTTCTGTTAACTTTGTTTTACATTGTTGCAGTTGATCTGGGCTAAAATTGGTATTTGGTAATTTTTTGTTACCCATTGCTACGGGTAAAACACAGTCTTTGATTAATCCTTTACCGGCTTTTTCACCGCCTTTATAGTAACCATTTTGCATACAAGAAATTGCAATAGCTTTACAAGATCCTGCCCAGCCAAAGAATGTAACACTCATTAATAAGCTAAATATACCAACCTTTGCAAATAATTCGTTCATGTTAATAATTCCTTTTAAATTGAGGATAAAAATCTATTTTTAATAAATGCCTCTAAAATATAGCACAAGATTTATACTTTGTTTGATTGATCATTTTAATGAATAGAAAAGGAGAACTTAGATTTAAAGTACAACCTATTTCTAAGTCCTAAATAATCTCAAAAGAACAAAAATTTATCCTTGTGCAATTTTATTCAGTAACGCAGCGAGTCTGCATCCTGCATAGGTAACCTGCTTTTGAACTAAAAGCTGTGCATTTTCTTGGTATTTAGCACTGGGAGTTTCATTTGGATTCATTTGATAAACATTTTTTAAAGCCAGTTTATAGGACATTTTCGCCCATTTGGCTGGTCTTGTTTGTTTACCAATAACCGAACAGGGAAGTTTTTGTTCCAATTGCTGGGCTGTATTTTTTACTCGCATCTCGTCGTATTGGCCCTGAAAAAAACCGGCTCCATTATCCCAGTATTGATGTAAATTACTACCTACTGGATTGGTTCCTAGTAAGAATAAATTACCACCTAAGTCTCCCATGGGATGTTGTGCGCTGACCCTGGTTATGGCATGTAAAGGTTGATGAATATCACCTGTTATATGAATTAACATGCGTAATGCGAGTTTTTTGTCCGATGGAGTTGTCTTTTTAGAAGCGAGTGCAGAACTAGCCAGTTTAATAGTCTTTACGGCATTAGTACTTTCAATGGGAGGCGTAGGGGTTCCGTCACTGGAAAAAGGGGTATCAATATAATGCATTACATCATACCAATACACTTCTCTCCATCTTATCTCATCCATCCAGGTCGAAGCGCTAACAAAACTCGAGTTGGGCGTGTTGTGTGTCCGTGAACGAAGGTACTTGAAACACATTTCCTTAGCTTTTGGTGATAAATTATCATAAGCAATTTGGGCCACTACCCTGTGGCCTGCCGCATTCCAAGAATAAGCATTTAAAGCGCCTAAACAAAAAATAAGTCCATATATAATCCGTGACATAATTAACCTAAATAGGGAGACCATGCAGGTTCTTGTACATCTCCTTCACGTGCAGGCAGTCTCATTCTTATTCTACCGTCGAGAGAAACGATACCCAATACACCTTTATCCTGATTATGAGTCGCATAAAGAATCAATCGACCATTGGGTGCAACTGATGGAGACTCATCACGGCCAGAGAAAGTAAGACTGACCACAGGTCCGCCGTTTGCACTTTGTAAGCCAATGTTAAATTGCTTATCATCCCGATGCAACATAACAATATTTTTCATATCTGGAGTATAAGAGGCACGGGCATTATAGTTGCCTTCAAAAGTTAAACGAGATACTTGGCCATTTGCTAAAGATAAACGATATATTTGCGGCGATCCACCTCTACCGGAGGTAAATAAAATGCTTTTACCATCTGGAGCATAGCGTGGTTCCGTATCAATAGCATCACCAAAGGTCAATTGCTTCATATTACCTGTGTTAATGTCGATGCTGTAAATTTTAGGTGTTCCGCTTTTAGACAATACTACAGCGAGTTCCCTGCCGTCAGGTGACCATGCAGGAGCACCGTTAATTCCAGGGAAACTGGTAATTAAGCGTCTTTGACCTGTCTCAACTGAAACAGTAAATATTTGTGCTCTTTTTTTCTCAAAAGAGACATAAGAGATACTTTTACCATCGGGTGCCCAAGCTGGGGACATAATAGGTTCGGATGAAACCAACAAACTTTGAGGATTATGTCCATCAGCATCAGCAACCTCTAATGAGTAACGAGTACTGCCTACCATTCTTTGCACAGAAATATAGGCGATACGAGTAGAAAATATTCCCTTCTCCCCTGTTAATTTTTGGTATACTTCATCGCTAATATGATGCGCTAGCGGTCTCACTTGATTCGCATTAATTTGATAAGTTTTTGTCAATAATGTTGTTCCATTAGCTACTGCATCAGTTAGTGTAAAACTGACTTCATAATGCCCGCCTACCTGACTTACTCTGCCGGTTACAACACTGTCGGCTCCCAATTGTTTCAATGTGCTAACTGATGATTGGGAGTTTGCTCCGAGTGGGCCAGAAACAATTCGAAACTGCCCTGATAAATTCAGATCATTTTCGATAATTTGTCCAATTTCTTTACCAGTACTATCTGAACCAAAAGAATTGATTGCAATGGGTAAAGCAGAGTTAATCCCTTGGGTTAACTCCAAATCAAGAGCAAAAGTTTGCTGTGTCAAAAGCAATAAAAATACTGTAATAATTCGGTTAATCACGAGTTTTACCCCCTCACTTGTTCTGGTCGAACGGTTAAACTTATATCGCGAAACAGATTGAATGTTTCTGCATCCGCAGGTACAGGTAACGGCGAAGCCTTATAAATCGCTGTTTGTGCTGATCGGTCAAGTAACGGATCACCGCTGCTTCGGGTTAAAGTAACCTCCAACACCATACCATCAGGAGCAAGACGTATTCTGAATTGACTGGATAGGCTGCTGTCCACATTTTCAGGCAATATCCAATTTCTTCCTATGGCATTTACAATCAGAGCCTTATATTTGTCAACTTCACCAGCGATACGTGCTTGTCTTTCAGCATTTTGAGCTGCTTGTGCTTGTTTTGCAGCTGCATCAGCTGCTGCTTTTTTGCGCTCCATTTCTGCTTTTTTTGCCAGCTCAGCTTTTTCCTTTTCTGCTTTCTCTTTTTCTGCTTTAGTTTTCTCTGCCAACTTTTTCTTATTCAGTTCGTCGAGCTTTTTAGCTTCCAGTTGCTGTTGTTTTACCAATTCCTCTTTTTGTTTTTTTAACTCTTCAACACGCTTTGCCTCCAATGCTTTTTGTTCGGCAAGTTTTTTTAATCGTTTTTTTTCTTCCTCTACCTGCTTTTTCCGTGCAATCGCTATTTTATTGGCCTCTTCCTTAAGTCGTGCGATTTGTTGTTGTTCCTTTATTCGTTGCTGTCTTGCTGCTTCTGCTTGTCGTTTAAGTTCATTTTGTCGATTGATTTCAGCTCGTTTTTGTTGCTCACGTTCCTGCTTTAAACGATTCACTGTTTCCATGACTTGTTTATTATCAACACTAACAGCTTTCACTACCTCAGTTTGTGGCGTCACTGCGATGGGCTGTTCTATTCCTGGAGTATTCTTAGTTTCTGCAGTTAAAACAGGCCGTTGACTTGAATTGTCAGTCAACAACATCACGATTAAAAAAAGATGTAATCCAAGCGCGGCAAAAAAGGCCTTGCGATAACTGGGATTGCTTATCATGCTTGCCCCTCTGCTTTTTCTGCTTCTGAATCAGTCAGCAATCCTACTTGTTCTGCGCCCGCTTGCTTGAGTAGTGCCATGGCCTGAACAACTTTTCCATATGCAACTCCCTGGTCTCCCTTAACCAGTACATTCAGCTTTTGATTGGATTGCTTTGCTAACTCCAATTCCGCTGCAACGCGAACCACCAATGCTTGTGACTCTATAGGTTCAGCAGGTGTACTGCTGATGTTAAGGAAATAAGTACCTTGCTGATTTACGGAAACAATAATAGGTTCTCTATCTGTAGGAGCCAAAGTCTGACTTGCAGCTTTCGGAAGATCAACAGTAACCCCCTGACTCAGCATCGGCGCTGTAATCATAAAAATAACAAGTAATACTAACATCACATCGATATAGGGTACGACATTAATTTCTGATATGGGGCGCTCACGTTTGGTTTTTGCTCGGATCATTTCAAATTCTACCCTCTTACAGTGTCACTGTTTTGTTGTTCTATAAGCGATATTAATTCTTCCTGAAATAAATCAAATCGATTTAATAAGTCATTAGCACGCGTTGTATATCGGTTGTATGCTATAACCGCTGGTATTGCTGTAAATAAGCCTAAAGCGGTAGCCACCAGTGCTTCGGAGATACCTGGAGCCACCATAGCAATCGTAGCCTGTTGGGCATGTCCCAATGCTTGGAAGGATGTCATTATACCCCAAACAGTACCAAATAGTCCTACATAAGGTGCAATAGAACCTACAGAAGCAAAAAAGGGTAAATGTTTTTCCAACTTCTCTGCTTCTTTTGCATGAGTAATTTGCATGACTCGTTGTATCGGTTCAATGATTACATTACCCTGCTTTCTGGCGCGTACAAACTCTTTAAAACCAGCATGAAAAATAGCTGCCATGCCATGTCGCTCATCTAAATTACTGTCAATATCAGCATAAAGTCTGCTTAAGTCACCACTGTCCCAAAATCTTCGGCTAAAAGCCTCTGTAAACTGCTTTTTCCGGTTAAAAAACCAGGCGCGCTGAAATATTAATGTCCAGGAAGTAATGGATGCAGCAGTTAATAAAATCATGACTGATTTAACAACTAAACCTGCTTGCATAAAATACATTAATACATTTGCTTGATTACCCATCTATATTATCTCCAGTACCAAGATCTTATCTCTTCATCGTAGGTTGGGTGTAGTACGACGACATCGCCAGTAAGTTAAGGAGAGTCCTCTCTCACACTTGTGAGAGAGGGGCTGGTAGCCAAATGAATACTCTCATCCGCCCTAATGGGCTCCTTCTCCCTTCTAGGGAGAGGGGATTCTGCTTAACTTAATGACGATGACGCACTGCACCAAGGATTACCCCTCACTTAAGCTACGATAATTCTTTTATTCAAGTGGAAATCGTTTTGGTTTCAAACTACTATTCACGCATACCACTTGAATTTTAGCGTCACAAATTACTTTTCCTTGTTGATTTTGCATGCCTTGCTCAAATAAAAAACTACAAGCGCCTAATTGCTTTACTTGAGTGTTAACTGTTAGTAAATCATCCAAACGTGCTGGTGCTTTATAACGAATATGTACATCATATATCGCAAAAAGAGTATCTTGCTTCATCAAATCAGAGAGGATCAAATTATTTTGTCGTAACATCTCTGTTCGAGCTCGCTCAAAATAACAAAGATAATTCGCATGATACACAATGCCCATGTAGTCTACGTCTTCAGCATACACTCGAAAGACATGTTGATACGTGGTTGCGGCATCCATAAAATTAATCCTGCTCTATTGTGGTTATACCAAAATGCTGATAGGCCTTTGGCGTGGCTATTCTACCTCTTGGCGTGCGCATAAGGAATCCTTGTTGTATTAAAAATGGCTCTAAAACATCTTCAATTGTGCCTTTTTCTTCGCCGATTGCTGCCGCAATACTATCAATACCTACAGGACCCCCATTAAATTGCTCAATCACAGCTAAAAGTAATTTTCTATCCATGAGATCAAAACCATGCTTGTCCACATCCAACATTTCCAATGCTTTTTGTGCAGTATCAAGGCTAATGACCCCACTTCCCTTAACTTCGGCATAATCTCTAACACGACGAAGCAATCGATTCGCAATACGTGGGGTTCCTCTTGAACGCAATGCGATTTCTCTTGCTCCTTCATGTTTCGTTTTTACATTAAGTAATTGCGCTGAACGTGCAACAATCTGTGTTAATGAATCAACAGAATAATATTCCAGACGTTGTACAATACCAAATCTATCTCTCAGTGGAGAAGTAAGTAAGCCAGCTCGTGTTGTCGCACCAATGAGAGTGAACGGTGGTAATTCGAGTTTGATAGACCGTGCGGCAGGTCCCTCCCCGATCATGATATCCAATTTATAATCTTCCATTGCCGGATAGAGTATTTCCTCAATGACCGGACTAAGTCGATGAATTTCATCGATGAATAGAACATCATTTGTTTGTAAATTAGTAAGAATTGCTGCGATATCACCTGCACGTTCAATTACCGGTCCAGAGGTTTGTCGCAAATTAACACCCATTTCGTGAGCAATGATATTGGCTAGAGTCGTTTTACCCAGACCAGGAGGACCAAATATTAGAACATGATCCAAAGCATCTTTTCGTTTTTTAGCTGCATCAATAAAAATCTGCATTTGAGAGCTCACTGCATCCTGCCCTATGTACTCACTAAGACTCAAGGGTCTGATAGCACGATCAATCGCCTCTTCTGAGGAGATACCTTGAGTACTGATTAAGCGGTCACTTTCCAGCATAAGTTCTTATTTAAGAGTTCAAACGAATTAGGGTATTTTATCATATGTTTTTTTTATCGCAGCTTATTTGTTGAATTTATAAAGCGAAAATTAAGAATTTTGGTAAACATGAACAGACAGCAATAACCGAGGATCAATAATAAATAGTCCCAAATGAGGTGGTACCTACATTCGGGACTTACTTTAAAATACATATGTTCTAAATTAGTTGGTGCTCATGTTTATGACTTGAGGATAGAGGCTCTCAGTTGGGTAGGTTAATTCATCAGATTCTTGAGAGGATCTTTCAGAGGATGTTAAAGCAGGTTTAAAAAACGAGATTAAATTTTTTTCTCGATTATACTCCTTCTCAATTGGGGCACACGATTTAAATTCATCAATGCAATTAAGAAGGTTTACCACTGAGTAAATTGCAGCCAAACTAGCAATTGCTATTACAGCAAGAGCAAAGAAAGGATTAGCAGCTGCTAGCGGTGCCGCCATTAAAATGCTATATGAGAAAAAGGTACACGCTGACCCAGCCCAGAATAATAGCTCTATCGCATTACAAATATTCTCGAGAACAACGCCTTTTTTTCTAAGAGACTTTATTTCTTCTACAGTCTTTAATACCTCATCAGGTTTTGAGACGCCACTTTTTATCTCTTCAAGTCCTGTAACCAAAAGCTCGTAAATGTTTATGCATTCTTCTTCATCTTCCTCAAAATTTGCTGCCTTATACAATGCGTAGTAATAATATTTAATTGTTTCCAATTCATTTTCAATTTCTGCACTTAATTTCAATCCATGAAATAATGCATCTATTTTTTTGTTACATAGTTCCAAGCGCTCTTCTAGTTTAGACATAATTCATCCCTTAATTTTAAAAGGAAAACAGTTAAATTGAGTAGTAAGTAAGCACTTGTTTTATATCATAATCGTGAAAAGAAAAAAATGACTACAATTGATCTATTGATGCCATGACTATTTTTCGAGCTCTAAAAATACGAGATCGCACTGTTCCAATAGGACAATCCATTTTTTTTGCAATGTCCTCATAAGATTGACCATCAAGGATGTGCATTCCATAACAAAGACGTAACTCTTCAGATAGAGTAGAAAGAATGGATTCCAATTGCTCACCAAACTCAATATTAATTAATAAATATTCAGGTGATAATTGTACTGATGGATTGTAATTGTCTGCATATTCAGCTTCCATATCCATACGTAAATTGGCAGTACGATAATGATTTTTGATTGTATTTTGAGTAATACGATACAACCAGGTAGAAAATTGGCTTTTCTCTTTAAAATAATGTAAGTAGCGATAAACTTTAATTAATACTTCTTGCGCCAAATCACTAACATTCGCTCGATCTTGAATATGTAAGTGAATAATTTGCTGTATTTTATTATTATAACGTGACAACAACAGATTATAAGCTTCCATGTTCCCCTGTCTTGCTAAATTAATTAAGTCCTCATCACTATAAGAAGCTTCTTTATTCATTACTTCCTCATAATTCCATTATATCAATGAATGACTATTATTTATGCCATATGTATAATTATATACTATTTTTGATGTGTTTTAAGATGTAACAAACGTAATTGATTGTTTGTAATTTGGTCGTTAAATAGAACAATACATTTTTTTTGTCTATTGCTTTTAAATTCAATGAGCATAAAAAAAGGATTGTGAATAAGGATGGTGGCCTGAGCATAAGTATTTTTGTTACCCCTATAAGGCTCCAAAATCCATTCGTTGCCTATAAATTGTAATTTTTTTATTGAGGTACATGGACTTTGAATAGCCCAATCTATTTTTATTAAAACAATAATAAAACCAAGCAAAATTGCTTTGATAAATGGATAAATAGAGGAATAAAGGATTAAAGCAGCCGTAATAAGATAAATGACTAAAGTTAAACGCAAGTAAGTCTTTGACTTTACTGGTTCAATTACTAGTTCGGATAATAGTAACAATTTTTTTTAGCTCTTTATCTTGAGGCTCTTCATGTCCCATCAGCCAAGCAAATAGCTCTGGGTCAGTACAGCTTAATAATGAATTGAACGCATCGAGTTCTTGTGGAGACAAAACATCAAGTTTTTGTTCAAGAAAACGTTGTAAAATAAGATCCAATTCCAGCATACCTCGACGGCAGTGCCATTCTAGTCTTGCTTTTTCTTTGGTATCCAACATGATATATCTCTTATGAATCAGCTTACGAGCAAATGATACACTACTGGCTTTATAAACAGCAATCATTAACCTGATACTACGAGAGTCTTTTACAATTCGCCATTTTGCCTAACAGAGTAGAATTATAAACAGCCCCTATGGCGAGTTTAAAAAATCAGCTAAACTCATCAACATTTCAATCAGTCGGTTATTAGTTATTAAAACTAACCGTTATTTTCAGGTTAATCACAATGAGTAATATATTTACACACCCGGTTAATAGTAGAACATTAACCACTTTTAAAGATTTGGAAAAGGAATTAATACTTTTGCCTCAACTCAATTATTTATTTGATTTATCCTATATTGGGGTTGTTGATGTTATCGGGGATAAAGCCATTGATTTTCTTCAAGGACAACTCACATGCGACGTGCAGTCCGTATCCGATATACAAATGATTCAAGGGGCTCAGTGCAATCTTAAAGGACGAATTCTTGCTTTAATGGATATTATCGATTGGCAAGGAATTAAGTTAATCCTTCCTGCCGATCTAGAAGAAGCAACAATCAATTCATTAAATAAATATGCTCTACTTTCTCGTGTTTCGCTCAAGACAAGCAAGTGTTTTAAAATTTTTGGATTTTATTTACAAAATCAAAAGGATATTATTCCTGACTCGGATTTTTTCCCAAGCACACCTTATTCGCAAACCTATAATGCTCATTCTTGTTTTTATCATTTAGGTAATGGCTTCTATATTTTGTTGACCTTAGCCGAAAATGCACAAGAGATACAGCAACGCTTTGTGAACAAAGAGCAGTTTCTTGGTTCTTTAACCTGGCACACTCTAAGGCTCTATCAAAAACAAATAGAAATATATCCTGAATCTCGAGGTCTATTTTTACCTCATCGACTTGATTTACAACAAACTCCCTACATTAGTTTCAATAAAGGTTGCTATAAGGGACAAGAAATTATTGCTCGAATGCATTATAAAGCAACTTTAAAACATCAAATGAAAATTTGTGAAATTAAAACTGAACAAAAAATCTATTCTGGACAAAAAATACTAAATCAACCTGAAGGAACAGAACTCGGTGAATTGGTTGATTTTTCTATTCTTGGACTGGATCATTATTTAGTCGCAGTAAGTATACTAAAAGAGGCGGATCGAACTGTATTTCTTGAGGGATGCCATCAATCAATAGAATTGACAGACGTCAAGTCCCTTCCATTAGCTTAGCCTAGTTGCTTGCTAAAAAAAGTAGGTCGGGCCAAGGCCCAACCTGCTCCTGGTAAGAGTGGTAATAACTAATGTTCCTGGCTGAAGCAGCCAGGCTAAAGTTCTATTTATGCTTCTTGCTCTGCTAAAGCATAGGATTGCAAAGTAGTTTGAGTTAAATCCAGCAATTCCCTGATTGCAACAAAAAACATAGTATAGTTGAGTACTGTACTTGCTTTCAGATCAGCCAAAATATAGCGCCAACGCTGAATTAAAGCACGGTGAGATTCTCCCCAAGAAGCAAGGCGTGCTTGGAAATCAGGATTATCTCCATCGTAGTTGATCAAGCCTGCTGTAAGTTGGCGTTGTTGCCAATCCAGATCATCTCGCAAAGCTTCACGAGATAATGACTCCCAATGATTCTCACTTGGATGCATAATAATTTGTTTTCTTATCCAAGCAAGATCCAGGAACTCACCAATTCCAAAATAAATTTCAGCAACCTGAGCTACTTTCATATTTTTCTTGTGAGCGATATCTATAATGTCTGTTGCGGCAAACAAGCCTCGTGTAACAGTTAACTCGTGAGCTAGAGTTGGAGGAATACCTTCATCAATGAGCTCTTGTTTATGCTCTTCATATCGTGCTCGCCGCTCCTCATTTAAGACAGCTGGTGCCGACATCTTCAGTTCAACAACCCCTTGTGCATAAAGTTTTACAACTTCAGAAATGTCAACAGATCGACGTTGACTACGTAAGAACCAGCGTGTAATACGTCGCGCTAATCTCGAATAGAGCATCATCATTTCTACTTGTTTTTTAGCGCTGACCTTGTTACCCAATTCCTCGATTTGTTTCCAAACAGATTCTAAATTAAGCACTGAGCGAGTAATCATATAAGCTCTTACAATTGCTGAAACTGGTGCACCTGTTTCATCCTGCAATCTGTAAACGTAAGTAAAGCCCATTTCGTTCACTATAATATTGCTTAATCGGGTTGCAATAATTTCTCTTCTTAGCGGATGCGATTGCATTTGCTTGCTAAATCGTTCTTGCAATGGCTTAGGAAACGAACTAATTAAAAATTGCGTCATGTAACTTTCTTCAGGAACGCCGGAAGCCAAAATTTGCTCCTTCAGAATGGTTTTGCTGTAACACATTAATACAGCAATATCAGGACGCATCAAACCTTTACCCATCAACTTACGTTCTAAGATGACCTTTTCATCAGGTAAATACTCCAGATTTCGATCGATTTTTCCTGTACGCTCTAATTCGCTGATATAACGACTTTGCAAATCCAATGCTTGTAGAGGCTGTGATGCAGATAAGCTAATTGCCCGTGTTTGTAAGAAATTGTCACGAAGTACCAGTTTACTAACTTCATCGGTCATCTCAACTAACAGTTCATTGCGTTGTTTTGGAGTCAAATCACCCACTGCAACAATACCATTAAGTAGAATCTTAATATTCACTTCTTTATCAGAGCAATTAACGCCACCTGAGTTGTCAATGAAATCGGTATAGACCATTCCGCCATTGAGTGAGTATTCAACTCGTGCCAGTTGGGTTAAACCCAAGTTACCGCCCTCACCCACAACTTTACATCGTAATTGTTTTGCGTTAACCCGTGTTGCATCGTTGGTTCGATCACCAACATTCGCATTTGATTCAGTGCTGGCTTTAACATAAGTTCCAATTCCTGCACTCCAAAGTAAGTCAACCTTCGCTTTCAAAATCGCTTTGATTAACTCATTTGGCTCAATTTCATTTTGCTTAATTCCAAAAACCGCTTGCATTTCCTTACTCACAGGAATTGATTTAGCATTACGATTAAATACACCACCTCCTTTGGAAATTAGCTTTTTATCGTAATCTGTCCAGTTTGATCGAGGTAAATGAAACAAACGCTCACGTTCTTTAAAACTGGCCTCAGCATCAGGATTGGGATCGATAAAAATATGAATATGGTTAAAGGCACCGACTAATTTGATGTGTTTTGATAACAACATACCATTACCGAAGACATCTCCAGCCATATCTCCAATGCCAACAACAGTAAAATCATTATTTTCTATGTCTATATTCAATTCATAGAAATGACGTTTCACTGATTCCCAGGCTCCTTTGGCAGTAATTCCCATTTTCTTATGGTCATAACCTATTGAGCCACCTGATGCAAAAGCGTCACCTAACCAAAAACCATATTCTAATGAAATGGCATTAGCTAGATCAGAGAAAGTTGCGGTACCTTTATCAGCAGCAACCACAAGATAAGGATCATCTTCATCATAACAGATAACATTCTCAGGCTTGACAACCTTGCCTTCAACATAATTATCAGTAATATCCAAAAGCCCTCGAATAAATAATTGATAACAGCCTATTCCTTCAGCCATTATTTCTTCACGTGTACCATTTACTGGCAACAGCTTAGGTACAAAACCACCTTTAGCGCCGCTAGGTACGATGACAGAATTTTTTACTTGTTGTGCCTTCATCAAACCAAGTATTTCGGTTCGGAAATCTTCTCTGCGATCAGACCAACGTAAACCACCACGAGCCACCTTACCACAACGTAAATGCACCCCTTCAAAACGTGGAGAATAAACAAAGATTTCAAACATAGGATGTGGTTTTGGCACACCTGGAATAATCTTACTGTTTAACTTAAGCGAAATATAAGGCTTATGATGGCCATCGGTATTTACCTGGTAAAAATTAGTGCGTAAAGTGGCGCTAATCGCATGGATGTACTGTCTAATTATTTTATCTTCGTCAAGATTGGATACGGTATCCAGATCAGCTAATATTTCAATGGATAAATCAGTAAAGCGATCTTCTCGATTAGGATCATGAGCAGGATTACAACGAATTTCAAAGAGTCTCACTAACTTTTTAGCGATAGCAACATTATTATTTAATGCCGTTTCCATATAGTCTTGGCTAAAAGTAATACCAATTTGCTTAAAGTACTTAGCATAAGTACGTAAAACAGCAACTTCCCGCCAATTAAGTCCTGCTGCTAAAACGAGCTGATTAAATCCATCATTCTCAGCTTGTCCAAACCAAACCTTGGCAAACGCATTTTGGAATAATTCTTTAATTTCATCCAGATCAAACTCAATTGGTTTATTGTATTGCATGGCAAATTCATTAATCCACGCTACCTTGCCATCCTCAAATTTTAATGGGTAAGGACGTTCACTAATCGCACGTAAACCCAACTTTTCCAATATAGGCAAAACATCAGATAAAGGAATAGTGGTATCATGTTGATATACTTTTAGTCTAAAACTGTTTTCTGATTCATCCAATGGCTTATAAAAATTAATACCTAACGGCTGTTCCGGTGTGAGTAATTCAATATGTTTAATATCATAGACCGCTGTTCTTGCTGGAAACGTATCACTATAAGCAAGAGGAAATGCATTTTTATAACGAGCATAGAGACTATTTGCCTGCTCCTCTCCATAAGCCTCGTATAAATGAGTTTGTAAATCATCTGTCCAAGAGCGTCCTGCATCAATCAATTTCTTTTCAATTTCTTTTAAATCGTATTCAAAGGGCAAATTAGGGTTAATTTTAATGATAAAATGGACACGCGCCAGAACAGACTCGGTAAATTGAGTTGAATATGTGGTCTCAATCGAGTTAAAACTGTCATCAAGAATTTTCTTCATTGCCATTCTTAACTCAGTATTAATTCTATCCTTAGGAACATATACCAAACAGGAGACGAAGCGGTGATAAACATCAACACGTGCGAATAATCGAATACGTTTTCTATCTTGCATGTAAAAAATACCCATTGCAATTTCCAGAAGCTCGTCTTCTGTTCCTTGAATCAAATCATCTCGTGGCAACGTTTCAAGAATGTTTAGCAAAACCTTACCCGCATGACTTCGTGGATTCAATTTAGAATTTTCCATAATGAGCGCTACCTTACGTCTCAAAAATGGAATTTGTTTGGGGTTAGTATGATAGGCTGCAGAAGTATAAAGGCCAATAATTCTTCTTTCACCAATCACATTTCCTTGAGCATTAAATCGCTTAATTCCTATATAGTCAGTGTAAGCATCCCGATGAACGCTTGCTAAGGTATTTGTTTTTGACGTAACTAAAATACGCGGAGATAAGGTGAACTCACGCGCCTCGGGTGTCATTGCAGAAATGCTACGTGCCATTGATTTAGTAACGCTTTCACGTAGAAGTCCTAACCCAGTTTTAGGAACAGCTTGTAACACTGTCTCTTTACCTTTTTCTACTAATTCATAATCCCTCATCCCTAGAAAAGTGAAATGATGGTCTTCAATCCAATGTAAAAATGCCTTGGTCTCTTCCACCTCATCCAAATCAAGCACAGAAGATACTTTATCAATTTCTGAAATTGCTTCTCGAACTTCAGCTCGCATTTTTTCCCAATCTTCATAAACAACTCGATTATCTTCAAGGGCTCGTTCACATCCTTGGTGCAGCTCTTCAAGAATCTTAGGATCTGTTTGTCGATCAATTTCAAGAAATATAGGTGCCTCGTGGATCACTTCTTTTTCATCTAACATTTGATTGCGGGGTAAGATCTCACAAACTCGATTATTTTTGTCTCTTTTAACGCGAATGCCGCCCATATGGATAGTTAGATGAGAAGATAATCCCATTCTATGAATTACTAAACGGATTGAATCAACCAAAAATGGCATATCATCACAAATTACTTCAATTACGGTATGCGTGGTTTGCCATCCATGACGCTCATAATCTGGATTATAGATTCTAATTTTCGTCTCATGTGGTGCCCGCTCATTAATCAATGACCAAAAATTTACTACAGCGCCATAAAGATCGTCGACAGTCCATGCACTCAGATCTTCCATAGCTACAGTACCATAGAGCTGTTTCGCAAATTCGGCGCAAAACTCGGTTTGCTCACCAACCATAGAGCTTCTAATCCTATCTACAATGGCTTCAATTAATACATCTTTACCCTCTTCAAATTTATAAGACATTGTTGTTTTACCTCGTCGATTTTGCCTCAGCCCTACAGCGAGAATTATTGTTTAAAAAAATAACCAGCCGCTCTCACCTAACCAGTTGATGTACTAGGATAGTTGGGAGTGGCTCAAAAAATTATGTTGTATTAAGTACTGTTGGCATCCACCTCAGATGTAAAAGTCAACAAGCCTTAATATCATGAATCACTAATCGCTACGGTTTTAGTATTTACAAATTCTAATATACCTTCCTTGGATAGTTCACGACCATAGCCTGATTCTTTTATTCCGCCAAATGGTAATCTGGGATCTGAAGCTACAAAAGCATTAACAAAACATGCCCCAGCCTCTATTTCGTGAGTAGCTATATGCTCTCCTTTCTCCAAATCACGGGTAAACACTGCCGCCCCTAAACCATATTGGCTTTGATTTGCATAAGCAATACCTTCTTTCTCATTATCGGCTGTGATAATCGCAATAACAGGGCCAAATAATTCTTCATCAAAAGCAGGCATGCCAGGTGTAACCTGAGTCAGCAATGTTGGCGGATAATAAAAACCTTTTCCTGCGGGAATTATACCACCTACCAATAATTTAGCACCTTGTTTCAGTGATTTTTCTACTTGAATATGCAAGTTTTCACGTAAATCTGAACGAGCTAATGGACCAAGTTTGGTTTCCGAATCAAGTGGATCCCCCATTTTAAATGTGGACATATGCTCAGTAATTTTTTGTACTAACTCTTTTTCAACTGATTTTAAAACAATGATGCGCTTTGCAGCAATACAGACTTGACCTGAGTTATTAAGTCTTGAATTAACGATACATTCGGCTGCCAAATCCAGATCAGCGTCGTCCAGGACAAGATAAGGATCGCTTCCACCCAGTTCCAACACAGATTTTTTTAAAAACTTTCCAGCATGGCTCGCTACAGCACTACCTGCTCGTCCGCTACCGGTCAAGGTAACTGCAATCACATGAGGATCTTCAATAATCTTGGCTGCACCATCATTATCAACGATTAAATGTTGAAAAACATGCTCTGGAAAACCTGCCTTCAAAAATAGCTCTTCAATTTTGTTCCCTGTGCCCGTTGAAATAGGTGCATGCTTCAAAACCGCCACATTTCCAGCCATCAGCGTAGGTACTGCAAAACGAAAAACCTGCCAAAAGGGAAAATTCCATGGCATGATCGCAAAAACAATCCCGAGTGGCACATGACATACTTTTGCCTTTTTCATATCGGTTTTGACTAGTTTTGGAGCGAGGTATTCTTCTGCATGTTCTGCGTAATGCTCACACAACCAGGCGCATTTATTAATTTCGGCTCTGCCCGCACTAATGGGCTTACCCATTTCAGTTGCCATTAAATGAGCCAACTCATCTACTTTTGATTTTAAGAGTGATGCAAGTTGTAACATGAGCGTTTTTCTTTGGCTAAAAGATGTCTTTTTCCATGTCAAAAAGGCCTCATGGCCTTTGTTTAGTCTTTTATGAATTTCCTGATCATTAAGGCAATCATAGCTTTGTAGTATTTGTTCCGTTGCGGGATTTACAGTTTGAATTTTCATGATCTCTCCATAGAGAATAAAGTATATTTAACTAAAATTATCAACTCTCCTTGCACACTACTTTTGATTATTGATACTATTTTTATGTTTTTTAGCTTTTTACAAAAGAATACTAGTTTAACTCAATATATGAATGCAATTATTTAAATATTTTAAGAAACCCAATTTAAGAAAGAATGCTTTTAGGCAATATTTTTTTATTAACACTAGGATAATTAATGAATTTAAGCAAACAGCAATTCCATCCATTACAATACGTAGCAGCTTGGTCAGTGCACGTCTTTACTGCAAGTGCAGCATGTATTGGTATCTTTTCATTAGTAAAAATGTATCAGCATGAATATATTTTTGCTCTATGGCTTATGCTTATCACGGTTGTTATTGATGCTGTTGATGGAAGTCTTGCTCGTTTGTTTAACATAAGGAAAATTTTACCTCAAATCGACGGCGCCCTTCTGGATAATATTGTTGATTATTTGAATTACGTAATAACCCCTTGCTTTTTCCTGCTCGTCAAACCCGGCATGCTGCCGTCTAATTACTCAGTCTTTATAATTGCAGCAGTTTCAATTACTTCTGCCTATCAATTTTGTCAGTCTGATGCAAAAACGCCAGATCATTTTTTTAAAGGTTTTCCTTGCTACTGGAATATCACCATTTTATATATGTTTATTTTTAATACGTCAGCGACAACGAATGCCATTATATTAACTATTCTTTCTATACTTATTTTTGTTCCTGTAAAATATGTTTATCCCTCAAGACTTGATTATTTAACAGAATCTAGAATATTAAAGATATTAATGCATATTTGCTCTGCCATTTATGCAGTGAGTTCGATTTTTTTACTCATTAGCTATCCAAATACAAATATTATTTGCCTTAGCCTTTCTTTGGCATATGTTGGGATGTATCTTTTTTTAAGTTTTTATAGAACTTATTACCCGATGATCAAGGCCAAAATGTCCGCCCATAAGGAATAGCGCTTCTATTTTTTTATTGTAGGATAGACTTTGTATTTTTTATGATTAAAATAACCCCCAAATTTTACTTATTGAGGTAGTTATGTCTTTATTTCATCAATTCAATAAATCGTTTCTTTTCTCCGTTATTCTTATTAGCTCCACACAAGCAGCAAGTACATTTCCCAGAGGTTGTGAAGTTGTAGGTTTTGGTTATAGCCAAAATTATCTAATTTTAAATGAGACAGGAAATCAATCTTACTATTTAATACAAAATCATTCTGACTCTAAAATCGAATTAGAACGTGTAAATACTGAGGAGGCATTTATGAGTCCTCCATTACATGCTACATTAGATCCACTGAATTGGGGTGCATTTGCTTCTGATGTCAAAAATTTAAATTTTAAGTGTTATAAACGCACTGATGAAAACACTACTCTCGTTGACTGCAGAAATGTATTAGAAGTATGCCAATACCCACGGGTTAAGTTTGCCCTAAGTAATATGGGAAATTATTGGATTTCATTTAATAAACCTCAAGGCACAATTATACAAGAGTCAGTAGCAAAGGGGATTTATTTAAAATGGTGATCTGTGGCTAAAAAAATATTTATTTTTTTGGGAGTCATTGGCTCCCTCATTATAGTGTATGGTCTTTTGAAGTATTTTGGGACGACTCCCCCCAAACTTTATTCTCAATTGCATTATTTTATTGGCGGTGTTGCATTACTTATAACGGCAATCTATTTCAGATTGCTTTTTTTTATAGCACTTCAATTAATTCTTATCGCAGGTCATGCAGCCATTTTATTAGGAAGTGGCCCCTATACTCAGTTTTTCTTACCTATATTATTGTGCTGCCAACTACTCACATTTTATTTAATGTTTGGAAAAGAAAGTAGTGTATTTTTAATTTTGGGAATTTTCGGAATTGCCTTGCTTTCTATGGGTTTTGCCTACAATGATAAATGGATATTTTTTTCAGGAAGTACGTTTGTTGCCATATATGCCTACTACAGTGGGTATAAAGGCTTATATGTTTCTTATATTTGGGCCATTTTGAATACAGTAATTGCCTTACTTGCACTTTATAGAATTATTTTAATGTAATATTTGAAAAAAAGATAACTTAGGGTGTATGCTTCAACGATTATTGGCTTGAGAAAACCCGGACTACGCCTGTCGCTTCACCCGGGTTAAGATACTATAGGTATGTATTTACTTAGCTGGAATAATTTCTACATGCAATTTAGCAACAACATCGCTGTGAACATGTATCTCAACTACAAAACTACCAATTGAGTGAAGAGGACCTTCAGGCATTACGATTTCACGTTTGACTACATCAATGCCTTTCTCAGTTAAAGCGTCTTTGATTTCATTAATACCAACGGAACCATATAATTTCCCTTCATCGCTCGCCATAGCGCTAATAACTAAATTGGTGTCATTTAATTTAGCAGCACGTTGCTCAGCAGTAGCAAAAGATTGTTGCGCTTTTTTCTCAAGCTCAGCACGACGTTTTTCGAACATCTCGATATTTTTTGGTGTTGCAAAAACCGCTTTATTTTGTGGTATCAAAAAATTACGGCCATAACCTGACTTTACATTTACTTTATCACCCAGGTTACCTAAATTTCTCACTTTTTCTAATAAGATAACTTCCATCTTAATAACCCCTTAAATTGATTCGCCAACCCTTGAAGGTAAATACGATCTAAAATTAACTAAACTATCTAATGAACCAAGGACAATGCAGGCACATAATACAAAAGTTGGTTTCACTAACATTAATAACATTAATAAAATGAATACCTTAACTTGTCTCTTACGAGAGAAAATAAAATAAACCAGACCAAATCCAGAAGCCAAGAAATAACACAGCACTATTGGAAGGACATTCATAGCCAAGGGAATTTCATAAAAAGTTGCCAATGAAACACCCAAAAAAACTAAAAATGAAAGTCTACCACTTCGAAATGCCATTAGCTCATTCCTGAAACCGCCAGGTAAAAATAATTTGGCTTGCATTGCTCGTGCAAACATCAAGGAAATTGTTGCAGAAACAATGACGCTTAATATCTGAATGCCGAAGAATAATTGAGCCAAAATTAATGAACTTATGCCACTCAGAGCAGAATCAACAACTTCCTGGTATTGTGTCAAAATCATTTTAAATTGATTATATTGTTCCACAATAAAACCAGGTGCTAAAAGTTGAAGGAACAAACATCCCAAAAAGGCCAGCACAAAAAATACCCCAGCTACTGCTTGCCACTTTTCAGTATTTCGCAAACTCAAAGCTGCAAAATAACAGGGCAAATAAGCAATTAGAGTATTAATTATTGCTCCGGATAATGGAATTAACATTATCAGTGGAACAGAATGAATAATAAGCGCAGGCAACAAAACATCAAAACCAGATTTTGCACCCTTTCTTAAGGTTACTAAACTAACTAAAGCAACTGAAAGCCAAGAGGCGAAGGGTAATACTGAAAAAATAACAGCATAAAGAATCGCTTGCTGCTTACTTTCAAGTATTACCTTACATTGTCTTGTTATAAAATTGCCTGCTCGCATCATTATTATTTATTTATGGCTATCACAATAAGGCAACAGACCAAGAAATCTGGCTTGCATAATTGCTCTTGCTAATTGTCTTTGAAAACGAGTTTGTGTACCAGTAATACGACTTGGTACAATTTTCCCGGTTTCAGAAATGTAATTTTTCAATAAATTGATATCTTTATAATCAATCTCATTACCGCCTTCAGCACTAAAACGGCACATTTTTTTTCTACGAAAATAAGCTGACATAAATAAGACTCCTCTTAAGCTGATCTGGTTTCTTTTTCTTTCTTCATCAAAACAGATTCAGTAGTGATCGCTTGTTTTTGACGAGTAATTAAGTTTCTAATAATTGCATCGTTGTATTTGAATGCATTTTTAATTTCTTCCAGAGCTTCAAGACTACACTCAATATTCATAAGAATGTAGTGCGCTTTATGAACATCACTTATTGGATAAGCTAATTGACGACGACCCAAGTCCTCTTTTCGGTGGATCACACCACTGTGCTTGCTTATGATCCCTTCATAGCGCTCAACCATTGCTGGTACTTGTTCGCTTTGATCAGGGTGCACAAGAAACATAATTTCATAATGTCTCATGATTTCTCCTTATGGATGAAGCCTCCTGTCATCAAAAACAACAGTAAGGCAAGGTTTATAAAAAAAGCTGCCAATTATAACCATTTTAAGTACATCATACAATTATGAATCGATTAAAAAGTGACGAATTTTCTATGTAAAGCGAAGCAGAGTGGGAATGAAGTTATTTTTATGGATTTGTATTAATTTTTTAGTGACAAGTATCTATGAATTAGGTTACCGTGCAGTAAGAAAATATTATTGATTTTACAATCAACTTATCTAAAAGTCACAGAGGTTTTTAATGGATATAATTTCTCTTCAGTTTGAAGAACCTTTAATAATTCATATTGGTGATGCTACTGTTAAAATTTTAGCTTTTAAAACACAAGAACATGGAAATATTAAGTTCGGTGTTGACGCACCTAGGTCGGTGAATGTGCATAGAGAAGAGATTTTTCATGCAATAAAGCAAAAACAACAGCTTTTAGAAACGGTTGAATAATCTCCTAAATGAGTCAGGTATCATCACGCTCGATTATGTTTTTTGCCGGATTGATTCTGGCATTATCCTCTATTTCCTTTTTAATAAACTCTTTATTTTATAATTATCCAGGTAATAACTACTTTCCTGAAGGCATACCTTATTTAGCATTAACATTAATTCTTATGAATCTTGGATTGTTTCTTTATTTCCCACAAAGAAGCAAGTTTATTCAAGCCGGAAGGGAATTGATTTATCTTTTTATGGTCATGAGTGTAGTTGCCATCGCAACCAATGCAGTACAATTAACCCCCTTTCCTGCTATTGATCACTATATTGTTTCCTTCGAAAAGCATTTATCTATCCATATGGAAAAAATATTAATCTGGACAGATAACCATCCTCACTTTAAATATGTATTAGGTAAAATTTATGACACACTCCCTTATCAAATGAGCATTTTACCTATGCTGATCATTATTACATGTCGTTTTCATCTGATCAGAGAGTATTATTTTTATATGTTGTCTACCGTTTTAATTGGTTTTGTCATTTATTACTTTTTTCCAACAACCGCACCTGCAAGTGTCATCAACAGTCCTTTATTTTCTCCCGAGCAAATAGATACCGGTCTTAAATTCAAACAAATTCACCATTATATTAATCCAACTACAAATGAGGGTGGATTAATAGCGCTCCCCTCTTTTCATACTATTTGGGCAATATTATGTGTGAACTTGCTTAGGGAATGGCCAATTCCTTATTTTATGTTGATGATTATCAATGTATTACTTATTGCATCCTGTGTTTTACTGGGATGGCATTATGTAACCGATATTGTGGCGGCCTTAATCATCTTGCTCATCAGCCATCTACTTTTGAAATACTGCAGTTGTGATAGATCACCGTTTACATCGTACGACTTAAAAAGCTAATAAATTATTTTAAATCGTGTAATCCTCTGATCCAAATACAAGGGTAACCCCTTTACTGAATTTTTCTTATCAAGCCTGTTGGATATGCAAGCTCATTTTGAATTATTTTGTTGTTATTGACGCTGATAAGATTGTGAATTCTTAATTGATTTTGTAGTGCTGATTGTAAGGATTCAGTGGGTTGCTCACTCAAAAGAGGATGCATTTGTATTACCCATGCTCCTTCATGTTTTCCAATTTTTACTGGTTCGTTGATGACCCGAACCGGTGTTCCTATTGGAACCACACGAAAAAGATATTCGATATCATCCGGAAACATACGAATGCATCCCGCACTGACACGCATACCAATACCATCGAGTCTGTTTGTACCATGAATTAAAAAGGTGGGCCATTCCAGCCTTAGAGCATATTGACCGAGAGGATTATAAGGCCCTGAAGGAAACTCATCAGGTAGAAAATCACCATTTTTTTCTGCCTCAGCGCGAAGATTTTCTGTTGGACGCCATTTAGGATTTGCTTCTTTTGCAATAATTTTGGTCAATCCCAAGGGAGTGCTCCAACCTTTTCGACCAATGCCAACAGGGAAAGTAATCACCACGTTCTCATGTTCAGGGAAATAATACAGTCGATATTCAGCGAGATTAATAACAATTCCTTTTCTAGGGACACTAGGCAAGATGTACTGTGCTGGAATAACAAGCCGAGAATTACCGATCACATGCTGGGAATTGAGTTGAGGATTTGCTCTGAGAATTTCATAAAAACCAACATCAAAACGCTTTCCTATCTCATCAATCGTTTCATTTGCTTCCGATAGTGTGTATTTAACTTCTCCTACAACGTCTCCAGCTGCAGGTAAAACTAAGGTTGTTGCATAAGAAAAAGAGATGCAAAAGAGCTCTAAGAAAATTAAAAAAAATATCCTTTTTTTGTTTAAGAACATTTGCAATGTTTTATCCATCTTAGTAATCCGGATTAATGCAGAACAATTGGAGATTTTTTGCTGTCAGCTCGGGTGCAACGAGGGTTGTCCCATTGATTTATCCATGCTAAAGCATGTGGATCGCTCGTTGCACTCAGAATGACTTCTGATTATATTTTAAAAAAACCGCAGAAACAGATCACAAACTTTCATCCACTTTAAAACGCTTACCATATTTGGATTCAAGGGTCTTAAATAAATTTTCTAAATTATTTGTTCCAAAATCCTTAGCATAGTTCATAGGGCCGCCACGAAATGGAGCAAATCCTGTAGCAAAAATCATACCTGCATCGAGCAAATCTGCATCAGCGACTACCCCCTCACGCAAACAGGCAGCTGACTCATTTACCATTCTTAGAATTAACCGATCTGCAATATGAGGATCAATTGGTGTACTCGGCTGTTTTTTAATTGGTTTACCATTTTTATATTGATAAATACCTTGGCCTGTTTTACGACCCAGTTTGCCTTCTTTCACCATATCGCGTAGTCTTTGGGGAACCGTCCCGCCAAAATGACTCGTTAGATTTTCTGCAACAGCTAAACCAACATCCAGTCCTACAGTATCTGCCAGCTCAACTGGTCCCATGAACATACCAAATGATAGGGCTGCTTCATCAATAGTTTCAGCACTATACCCCTCATCCAATAATTGAACACACTCCATGAGATAAGGCATTAAGACTCGATTCACTAAAAATCCTGGGCTGGATTTAACTGGTAATGGTAGCTTGCCAATTTGATTAACAAAAGCGCACGAATTAACTTCGACTTTCTTAGAGGTTTGTGCGCTACTCACTACCTCAACTAAATCCATCTTAGCAACTGGATTAAAGAAATGAATTCCAACCAGGCGATTAGGATTACTCATCACACTACTCATTTCATCCAGAGGTATGCTCGATGTATTGGTTGCGATAATGGCATCTTTTTTAGCAAGTTTTTCAACTTTTTTCATGATTTCTTGTTTTACTGCAAGATTTTCGAAAACCGCCTCAATAATGACATCAGCTCTTGCGATTCCGTGTCCTTCGGGATCAGGAATTAAATTATCCATCGCAGCCTGAATAAGTCGAGGTTTACGTAATTTTTTCTTATATAAAGCATGCGCACGTCCAATCGCAGGAGCAATTTTATCGTAGGATTGATCTTGTAAGGTGACTCGCAATCCACGTAGTGCGCACCAAGCAGCAATATCGCCACCCATTACACCAGCACCAATAACATGGATATGATTGGCCTTAAAATCACTACCTTTTGCAAAACCTTTTAAACGTTCGCGTAATGAAAAAGCGCGAATTAAATTTTTTGAAGTAATGCCAGTTGATACTAAATGCTCTACAGAGTCTATTTCCTTCAAATAAGCCCTATCACCCATACCTCCTTCTTTTTCCCACAGATCAATAATGGCATAAGGTGCTGGGTAATGTTCTTTTCGTACTCGCTTAGCCACATTGCGTCGCATTAAAGCAGCAATAGGCTTTCTCAGCCATGCTTTATTCGTTAATCCCTGTACAAATGAAGGTTTATGTTTCGCTGGTTTATTTTTAATAAAATAGACCGCAGCGCGTTTTAACTGACGTATTGGCACTACATCGTCAACCATTCCTAGGCTCTTAGCTTTTGCGGCAGGTACTGCACTTCCGGTTAAAATAATTTGTGACAAAGCATTAAAACCACCAATTAACTGAGGTAAACGTACCGAGCCACCCCAGCCTGGATGTATGCCCAACATCACTTCAGGTAAGCCGATACGGGTATCTTTTTCATCGCTAGCGACTCGATAGGTACACGCCAAAGCCAACTCATAACCACCGCCCATGCAGAAACCGTCTATCATGGCAACGCTAGGAATTGTTAGAGCCTGTAATCGAGCAAACACTGCTTGACCTTTACGCAGGAAATCTACGGCTTGCGCTGGAGTTTCAAATTTTGAAAAAGCATTTACATCCGCACCTGCGATGAAACCTTTTTCTTTAGCTGAATAAACAATCAAACCAACAGCGGTTTTATCCTGTGAAATTTCATGAAGCAGGCTATTCAGTTCATCCAATACTTCCTCATTAATACTGTTCACAGTCGTATCTTTTCTGTCTAGGCCTAACCACAGAATATTGTCACTGTCTCGTTGCAAGTCCCAATGTTTGTAATTATTCATGTCCTTTCACCTCAGTCACTCGTTCAAGATACATTGCCCCGCCCTGTCCTCCACCGATACAGATAGAAGCCATACCTCGCGACTCATTTCTTTGTTCCAATGATTTTAAAACGTGCAAGACAATACGCGCACCGCTTGCACCAATTGGATGCCCAGCTGCAATTGCTCCTCCATCTCGATTAAGTTTTTCTAAAGAAGGACCACCCAGGGCTTTTTCTAGACCTAATTGACTGCGGCAATACTCATCGTCATTCCAAGCCGCAACACAACCTAGAACTTGTGCAGCAAACGCCTCATTGATTTCCCAACTGTCTATATCTTCTATTTTTAATTTTTGTCTTTGTAAGATCGGTGTCACAGCATGGACAGGACCAAGCCCCATTTGGGAAGGATCAAGTGCAGACCATTGTGAGTCGACAATCCTACCCATTACTTTTAATCCATGCTTTTTGACTGCCTCAGCACTCGCTAATAGTAATAAGCAAGCCCCGTCTGTTATTTGCGAACTATTACCGGCGGTCACCATACCATATTTTTTATCAAAAAAAGGCTTTAATTTAGCTAATTTTTCTACTGTTGAGTCCGCTCTTAAGCCATCATCTTGTGGATAAATTTTTCCTTTGTAATCAATAAGTGGTGATACCTCTGTCATTCTATTTTCGTTATAGGCTTTTGCCAGTCTTAAATGACTTTGATTGGCAAACTCATCCATTTGTTCACGAGTAAGATTAAAACGGAAAGCAACTTTTTCAGCTGTTTGTCCCATGTTCATGCCAACAATGGGATCAGTGAGACCACGCAGTAAAGCAATAACAGGCGCAAGATAAGCAGGTCTAAATTGTGTGATAAGGCCTAATTTTTGTCCCATACTCTTAGCAGCATACCAATTGGCTAGCCAAGATGCCATTTTTTGGTTGAACAATAAAGGAGCATGACTCATCGCATCCGTACCGCCTGCAAGAATTAAATCACTGCGCCCACTCGCAATTTGGATGGCTGCATTATCGAGTGCCTGCATTCCAGACGCACAATTTCTCATCACTGTAAAAGCAGGCACGTTGTTACCACATCCCAAACGCAAAGAGACAACACGAGCAATATTTGCCTCATCTGGACTAGGCATGGCGCAGCCAATAATCACTTCATCCAACTCAGTTGGAGCAAAAGGCTGGCGGTTTAATAAGGTCATCCCTGCAGCTACCGCTAAATCAGATCCAGAAAAAGGACCTATTCCCTTGGCTTTGAGAAATGGTGTTCGATTTCCATCAACTACATACACCTCTCGACCATGTAAATTCGACTTCTGTTTCATCGATCCTCCTTATTTTAATTGCGGTCACATCACTGCAACGAGTTCTATTTAACGTGGCACTTCTCAACAAGTTGCATGTCCTCATGGAGATAACAAAAAGAACGAAAATCTTTTAACTTAACGCCATTACTTTTTACTGACATTGGTTTCGATTTATAAATGATAAAGAGTAGCAGTAATCATAAGAATTTGGAATTTTTATAAGTCATTAAAATATAAAATTATTAAATTAACTTTTGAATAAGTAAGTACCATTTGTTTGGCAAAGAAATTGCGCGCATTCTGATCAATTATAGATCATTCCAAGCAACCTACAACTTAGTCTATCAACTTTCCGCTGCAATTTATAAATAATGCATATTGACGGCATCAAAATACCTGATATACTCCCCAGCCATTGATTGGAGAGATGGCCGAGTGGTCGAAGGCGCTCCCCTGCTAAGGGAGTATGGGAGAAATCCCATCGAGGGTTCGAATCCCTCTCTCTCCGCCAGTCAACGCGCCCGTAGCTCAGTTGGATAGAGTATCTGGCTACGAACCAGGGGGTCGGAGGTTCGAATCCTTCCGGGCGCGCCATTTCCAAGTAAAAATCAAAAAAGCAAAAATCACTCCGAAATAGTTGCCAAGACATTCAATGTCTTTGGCCCGGAAGTGTTCGAACCGAAAGAGGTTCGACAAAATGCGTACCAAAGAGCACGAAGTGCGGCGTAGCATTTTGAACGCGCTTCAGCGCGCCGCAAATTGGTGAGGGACAAACACAGTGAACGACGAATCCATCCTTTACCTGAATCTCGGCATCAATTAAAATTAATTCTATATTCCAAATTACGGCTCTTCCCCAAATTCGGGGGCACTAATCAAGAACAGAAAACCTTAACCCTTAATCTGTAATTTTCAAAATTTCTAAACCCATAAGGCCATCATTGTATTCGCTTCGTTTTGCGATGAAAGCCTTCAGTTATTCCATTAGATTTACCAAACCGCCACATTCTGGCAACTCCATTTTTCAGGCACAAAATGTCTCGCCTAATGAGGTTAATGATTTAAATGCACTTTGCTTTAACTCAGAATGCATGCCCAAGAAAGCAGGTATTACTTTACAGAGCTCATGCTGCGTTAACACTTTTTTTATTAAGAGTGAATGCAGATGCTGCTTAAATTGATAAATGGATTCTATCGCAGGATTTGAGTGAAATGCTCTTTTTTGACTTTCTGCTAATCACTTAATTTATCAGGTGGCGTTCTCAATAAGGCCAAGAGACCTCTATTGCCAGTTTGGGCTAGATATTTCGGAAAACCCAACGTTTCAGGTAAACAAACTAGATAAATGAAATAGAATTAGTAATACTAAAATAAAGACAGAATGGTAAGAATAACTAAAGGAAGTTTATGGACAGGAACATGTCGCTTTTGGTAACTCTCGATAATGAACAAGTTCTAAATAAGCTAGATACCTCAGAACAAGGTCTTACCAATATAAATGCCCAGAAAAGACAAATTTTATATGGTAAAAATGATCTAGGTCGCAAACCTTACCGCTCAGTTATCCTTGAATCGATTTTCAATTCGACTAACCCACTGGTTATTATTTTGGTTGTCGCAGCTTTATTATCAGCTTTTACTGGAAATATGATCAATGCTGGCATTATTATTGCGATAATAATTTTCAGTGTTGGCTTGGATTATTTCCAAAGTCGCCGAGCTCTTGTTGCTGTAAAAAAGCTCCAACAACAAATTGCAGCCACAGCAACTGTCCTCCGTGATGGTCAATGGATAGAAATATCCTTTGAACAACTAGTCCCTGGAGATATTATTCGCTTAGTAGCAGGAGATTTGGTACCTGCAGACTCTCTGCTATTAAAAGCAAAAGATATCCATATACATCAATCAGCATTAACAGGTGAATCTCTCCCAGTTGAAAAAGAATCAATTCAGGAAAAGAAAGCACCTCATAATCCAATAGAAGCGAGAAATGCAGTTTTTTCAGGTTCGACCATTGTCAACGGCATAGCTACAGCAGTTGTGGTCAATACAGGAAGCAACACTCTTTTTGGCCAAATAGCTGAAAGTATAAAAAAAGCACCGCCTCACACCGAATTCGAAAAAGGCACGATGCGTTTTGGCATATTTATTATGAAAACAGTATTTTTCCTGGTAATTTTTGTCTTCGCTGTTAACATTTACCTTAAACGCTCATTGATTGAGTCCTTATTATTCGCAATAGCACTTGCGGTAGGACTTACTCCTGAACTATTGCCCATGATCACAACTGTAACTTTAGCTGCAGGAGCTGTTCATATGGCGAGAAAAAAAGTGATAGTCAAAAATTTATCCGCCATCCAAAACTTCGGTAGCATTGATATATTATGCAGCGATAAAACAGGAACGTTAACCAGTGGAGAAATGGCTCTGGATCAATGCATCGATCTGTTCGGAAAAAAGAACGAACACGTGATGTTAATGGCTTATCTTACTAGTCTATTTGGTAGTGAAATTCCCAATCCATTCAAAAGGGCAGTATTAAAAAAAGCATCCATTAATCCCCTCGATATGGCAATTTTAAAACACGATCATCCAAACGTACAAAAATACAATAAAATTGATGAAATTCCTTTTGATTTTGAGCGACGTCGATCAAGTGTTGTTGTTGATAAAAATGACATTCATCTACTCATTACCAAGGGCGCGCCAGAGTATGTGATGAGGGTATGCAGTACTTATGACAGGGACGGCAAACTTTTAGTATTAAATGATGAAATACGCAAACAATGCGACTCTATGTTTTCTGCATTAAGCCAACAAGGTTATAGAGTGTTGGCCGTTGCTTACCGAACAGTAAAAAATACGCAAACGTCATACCATGCTCATGACGAAAAGGAGATGGTATTTGCTGGATTTCTTGCTTTCAACGATCCACCACTCAGTGAAATCTCCACCGTTATAAAAGAACTACATCAACAAGGAGTCAAAGTTAAAATTATCACCGGTGATAATGATTTAGTAGCTTCTCATGTATGTAAGCAAGTTGGACTCGATGTGAGTCGGATTGTACTTGGTGAAGAATTAGATCATATCAGTGATTCTGCATTAGGTAAAATTGCAGAAGAAACTGATGTTTTTGCTCGTATTTCTCCAGTTCAAAAACAACGAATCATAATTGCGCTAAAAACAAGGGGTCATGTTGTTGGTTACCTTGGAGATGGAATTAATGATGCCCCTTCGTTGCATAGTGCCGATGTAGGAATTTCTGTTGCGGGTGCTGTTGATATTGCCCGTGAGTCAGCTGATATTATTTTATTAAAACAAGATTTAGGGGTATTACTTAATGGAATAATTGAAGGACGTAAGTCTTTTGGTAATGTTATGAAATATCTTATGATGGGAACAAGCTCAAACTTCGGTAATATGCTGAGTATGGCAGGTGCCATTATATTTTTACCTTTTTTACCGATGCTTCCAATACAAATACTGCTAAATAATATGCTCTATGATACTTCTCAAATCACAATACCTACAGACAATGTGGATAATAGTTTTATCAAAAAACCCAAACATTGGAATATAGATATAATTAAAAAATTCATGTTTTATATTGGTCCGATCAGTTCCATTTTTGATTTCCTTACCTTTTATGTCATGTTGAACGTATTTGCTGCCTCTGAAGCTTTATTTCAGACGGGTTGGTTTGTAGAATCTCTAGCCACGCAAACATTAGTGATTTTCGTAATACGAACTGCTAAAAATCCTTGGCAAAGTAAACCTAGTTTATCACTGACACTAATGGTATTAACAGTGGTTAGCATTGGTATATTATTACCATTTAGCCCTTTGGCTAAATATTGGGGATTTGTACCTTTACCTTCTATGTATTTTCTTTTTCTTGCAGCCGCAACACTATTCTATCTCGCATTAGTAGAAATTATTAAAAAGAAATTAATGTGGCGCTGGCTGGAAAAATAATAGCAGTTGGATTATGCCTATCATCCGAGTGCACGGATGGTCCCAGACCAATTATTGTTAATAATTGGTCAATCAAACCAATGGTAAACAACTTGGCATCAGAAAAAACGAAAAGATAGTACAATTTGTTAAATACTGTTTCTCATTAATTTGATTTTTGGGCTTCGGGTATCTTTTTATTCGGATGATTATCACCCACCTAGACATTCATATAGGGATGCAGGCATAATCTAAACTCCAAAGGAAAGAAGTTCGGGTAATTCCCATCCCGCGTTCCCTTGCTTAGGAATTTAAATAAGTTGTAGACTATTAAGTATGAAACCTCTGGCACGTGGATATATACATCTAGTAGCATTTTTTATCACTCTTTGTGCATGCACTATACTCATCCTTTACAGCAATGGGGCTTGCGCCATTTTTGCCAGTATAATATATAGTCTAAGCCTCATTGGACAGTATGGTGTGAGCGCGCTTTATCATACCCGCATGTGGAGTCGGCAAAAATATTTATTACTGAGACGCATTGATCATGCAGCTATTTTTGTTTTAATCGCGGGAACAGCAACTCCCGTTTGTCTACTCAAGTTAAAGAACGCGTCTGGATTGCAGCTTCTATCTACCTTTTGGCTAGTTGCAATAATTGGAATGTTAATAACGACCATATGGACTAACGTACCCAAATGGGTTAGAGCGTTTCTTTACATTGCTATGGGGTGGATTGGAATTCTCTATTTTCCCGAAATTAAATCTTCGCTAGATACAACAAATATCCAGTTATTAGCAATAGGAGGAGTTACCTATACTCTAGGTGCTTTGATCTATGCTTTTAAGTGGCCGGATCCCTTCCCTACAATTTTTGGATACCATGAAGTCTTTCATGTTTTCGTTGTCTTGGGGAGTGGGTTGCATTTTTGTCTTAACTATAACATAGCTACTTAATTCTGTATCTGAGTTTTGTCATCGATTGACTAGATCGTACGATATACTCTCCTAGGTAACAAGCAGGCTTTATCCGACCAACGAATATTCCCTTTTCTAACATTTATTTTTGATGCAACAGGCCAATGAAAGCAACATATCCCATGCGTCTTTTGCTATTTACTTTTTAAAAGGATTTTTTCCCTTACCTTTCTGCTCACCTACCGGTTGCTTAGATTGGCTTGTGTGATGCCCAGATGTACTGATCTGGATATCAGGTAGATTACTGAGTCATCCGGGATATAACCATCTTACTCTCTGACAGCACCGTTTTGCGCGCGGATATCTTGTTCTCAGGCAAAGCGCTCATGTGAGCAGATACATCCTGTTTTCGTGTAGACTTGGTTGCTTTTTGTTCCGACTTCACTCTATTTTGTACGGGTGAACTATTGGATGCGGTTTATTTTTTATTTCATCAAGGTATTCTTAATAGCGATAATTTTATTTTTATTTGCAGTTTTCTTCTGCTCCGAAGGTTTCACCGTTTTCGTCATTATTTCAGAGACAATCTTTTAATTTTTTGACAGCTCGGCCTCTGAATTTTTAATTCATTGCTCCCCTTCACTAAGGATTGCAAAAACCTTTTTGATAAGGCATTTTATCGTCGTATCTCATCAATGAACGCTTGGAGCAAGATCTAATGAAAGATGGGGCCAAAAACTTTCCAGCCTATTATGGCTAATAAAATGAATAACATTATATTGCCACCAACGATACCATAGCTGCCACGAGAAAACTCATTTCGATGCCAATACAATCCGAAAAGTAACCAAATGAGCATCAGAACCCAAAACAAAACTCCAATAGGCATTTTATACTCCTTGTTTGTTATCCAGAAACCGCATTTACAATTTAATCATTAAACTACAACCACCATTTTAATTATAGATGATAATTGCTCCTATTTAGCTCGGTTGGTGTAATTTATATGCCGTAAGTTTATGAAAATGAAAGGTGATACTTACTATAGAGTGTTGTGGATATATGTGATCCACTCTCACCATGTTGTAAAAAATTAGACATATCGCTGCAATTAAAAGCGATTTCTTTCTGTGAATAGATTATTTTGTCCTGTTAACTTGATTTCCCCCCTCATTATCCATGGCTTGTTTTGCTTCACTCTCTTCTTCTTCCTGTGTTTGTTCAGGTTCTTCTGAGTGATAAGAATGAGGCATGTCACAAACAGGGCAAGATACGTGTTTTGATGGGCAGACATAACAACACAGCTTATTAAACAGACATAAAACAACTCCTGCGGCAAATAATGCGACTATTCCAAGACTACTGTGAGTGAAGATAGTTAAACCGGTTGCGATAGCCAATAGGATAACCCCTAGCACTTCAAAGCGAAGCGTCCAAAGACATGTGATCTTCGAACATTCCATTTTCTTCATTTTATTACTCCTAGTTTTAACGATGTATTGATGTTATTAATGTAAATGAGCTTTCGTTAATTCTAGACTACTATTTGATTCTTCGTAACTTGCGTTGGAGGATTAACTGATACAGCAAAAATCAGCTTCCGCAGCGTTTACTGCCTTTCTATGCTAAAGTTAATGTATGGATGTAATTTCAAGGAGGAACATAATGCTTAGTACAATATTAATTGTGGTTTTAATACTCATTTTAATTGGTGCCTTGCCAACATGGGGCCATAGTAGAGAGTGGGGATATGCACCATCAGGAATTATAGGAACTATTTTAATAATTTTTTTAATTTTATACTTGCTAGGTCGTGTATAGGTTCGGTTTAGTTGGTCAAAAGGTGATCAAAAAATCAGGAATGAACTTTACGAGTACTTTAAATTACTGGAATATAGAAATATTACAGCTCATATTTCGATTATTATTCCCATTAATGAACCTTCCCGCCACTGAGTTGGCAAATCGTTCTCATAGAGCATATGTCGGATAAGACTCGACTTGCACTCGCTAAAATTGGTTCCGTTATGCAAATGAGCAGGAGATGCTTCGAGTCCGTCCCCGTCGAAAAAAGTACAGCAATTATTAAAAATGACTGATAGCCTCCTCAGGGTTTTTAAACTGAGATCACTGTCCTGTTGTATACGAGCTATGCTCATACTCTTCTTTAGTCAATAATGGGCGCAATTGCTCAGCAATGGTATACCAGTACTTTTTATCATAAATTTTTTCCGCTTGTAGTTTATATTCTTGGCCTTGTAATAAGCGATTGAATTCTGCATATAAGTAGGAGGCAAAAGAGTGATTTTCAAATCGCGTATTCGGATCCTCAAAAAAAAGTTCCATCTGCTGCATAATTACATCAGGATTGTCGCTTGCCAAGGCTGCGTTTTTAACCGATTGCGCCTTTTTTTGTCCATCAACTCCATGGCGCCACCAACTAAACCATCCATTAGGCTGGCCAGTATTGACACCCAGTTCATAGTATTGATTGTAAGCAGTCCAAGCATCTTCTATGCTTTTCTTCAAAACTTTGAGTGAATCTGTAGTGAAGTCCCTATCGGGAGATTCACCTGGTTTTTGCTCATTTTTTTTTAAAAAATCGAGTGCTAATTGGTTCACTTTTCGTCGTTTTGGTGAAGGTTTTCTATGCTCAAACTTTGGTCTTGACCTGGTAAGATGAGTCAGAGGGGTAGTATTCACGGGTGCCATTGCCCTTAAACTAGACTGTTCTTTTGCAGCAATTAATACTGCTCTTTTTTGAGCAACTAATCCTGTAGGAATACCAAAGTTGTTATTTTTTTTAATTAACGTTGTCTGCCTCTCATTTTTGTCCATCATAGTTCATTATCCCTAAGTTAAAAATAAGTGCTTTGAATTTTCCCATACTCAGCTGAGTTTTGATCTCTTTTTGATATGCGGATATGTGGCAGGTTTTGAATTTTGGATGAATTTCATTCACGACCTACCCTCATTTTCTGTATGATTTAAATTAATTAACTCATAAAGCCAGG
This sequence comes from Legionella cherrii, assembly GCF_900635815.1. Lineage (NCBI taxonomy): Bacteria > Pseudomonadati > Pseudomonadota > Gammaproteobacteria > Legionellales > Legionellaceae > Legionella > Legionella cherrii. The sequence continues at coordinate 2,426,694 of NZ_LR134173.1, read as the reverse complement.
CTTAATTTCTATGCTTTTGATAAGTTTCAATTTTGGAGCAGAGCTGTTAATCCTGTGTCCCTATATTTATGGTCCCATTTGTAGCCGTATTGAAGGTATGGCAGCGGGGACAAACACTATGCATGGCGTCACTCATAATCTCAACTCTCACTTGCTTGTTCATTTTATACAAGTACTTTACCTGAAATTACCGCGTGATCAAATCATGCAATTTTCATCTTATCTATAAACATGATGTAGCAGATGAAGAGCAATCGCTCGCATTTACCGGTTTGGTAGCTGGTAATTTGAGCCATTCGAAGTTGCTTTTGAAGTTTTTTTAATAATCTCTTAATAAAACCCAGATATAATTTGGCCTGAATATTAATTATTCATCCAATTATAAGACGAATGTCAAGCATGGATGAATGGAGGACAGGTAAACTTAGTTACTCTCAATCAATAAACTATGAGCAATAGCACAGCTTTGTTGAGGTAGGTATTTAAGTGAATCAGTCCCAATATATCATAAAAGTCCCTTATGTATTTTTAAGCACACAATGTTCCATTCTTCATGCTTCGCGTAGGGTTAACAGACTGTTTCTTATTTATAAATCTCTAATTTCTGATCACGAATTTCTCCATAGTTTTTGTTGATACATATCTACTTTTTGCCGAATGAACATTTTGAACCTGTGATTCAGGTTATTGCAAAACAAAGAATAGAAAATACAGAGGTATTTCGTATGAAAAAAACTTTTTTCTCAGTATCTAATAGTGAAAAAAACATAACTCAATATTTCTTACAACATTTTCCATGTATCGAACTTTGGCGTTTTTTTGTTGAACGCTCGCGGTATGATGACAGACAATTTGCTTACGATTTGCTTATTAAATGCCTGGAAGGTATTAAAATTAATTTTCATGGCGCTTACAGGATCCTCGGGAAAGAGGAAATCATGGAGTATTTAGAAACGGTTAAACTAAATGAACTCTATCAGCTGGCAACTAGAGGATTCTCTAATTTAAATTTGTTGAATTTAATTATTCATTTTTTTAAGTTTGAGGAACAAGACCAACAATTACTTAAAGATTATATCGAAAAGCGTAGATACTGGACTGGTTTTGAGCAATCAGAGCCTGGTTATCTGCTTGGTATGGCTCATGGTTTTGTCCTTATTATAAAAAAGTTACATGAGCCTGATGCGGTTTTTGATATAGAATTCATAAAATCTCTTCATGCGTCATGTACCCGGTGTGTCAAGAATCTATTTACGATTACAAGACCAGGTGAGTTCAGAAAAAACTCGTTTGTAGGATGGGGATTGGACTCGAAACTAAATACATTGGACGGTATTTTTGAAATTTTGCAATATATGAAGACTCCTGAGTGTAGAGGAATCTCTTTTATTGCTAATAATGGTAACGTTCTTGTCAGCACAAGAGATAAAGATTTTGATCCTGGAGAAAAGGCTCTATTAATTTGGGATATGCTCAAGCAAGGACAGGAAATAAGCATCCGCTCCTCTGAAATGAATGAAAAGATTGTTGATGTAGAACAATACCTTAATGAAGTGTGTCACTCACATTTAATGACTTATAGAAAAGAGATCGCGGAATCAAATTCAAAGCAGGAGAAATTAACAGCCATATTCAAATATATAAAATACACGGTTTTACATCATCCATTTCCTGATGGTGTGGGTCGTACATGTTCCATGCTTTTAACATTTTATTTATTGATGAGTAACAATTTATTACCTGTTATATTAACAAATTCAAATAATATTCCTGGCTGGTCGGTTAAAGAGATGGTTGAAGAGTATTTATGTCTTGAAAACGAAATGAAGGAAGTTTTGCGAAATCCCAATTATCTTTCAAGTGATCTTTTTGCACCAAATAACATCGATACCGTTAATTACCTAAAGCAACTTCCTGAGGATCTTCAAGATCAATTTTATGAGGCAGTTGAAATGATGCAAAATGCGATAGAATCATATAACGTAAAAAATCAAAGCAATACCTCCTCCCCTGGGGAGAGTATCAAATTGTAAAAAGAAAGTTTTTGGATTGATGATTGTACTTGGTTATGATTTGGAAGAAATCGCCGCAACTTTTAGGTTGCGGCCAGAGATTGAGCAAAAAATCATTATTATTGGGACAAAGAAAAAGAGCTTCGGTCTTCAGGTACCTCTGCCTTACCTGATTCATCATAGCCATTTTGAGACGTTTTGGAATTGAGATCCATATCAATACCGTTTTCTTCTCTTGATAATTTGACCTGTTGATTTTCTTTATTTTTCTCATTAAATAGTGATAAGTTGCTGTGTGCACTTTTTTCCATAGAATCTTCATTATCTTCAATAACCTCAATAATCAGATCAAGTATTTGATTATTGTTTTTTAATATATCCCATGCCACGTCATCATTATAAAGGGCACGAGCTAACGCTGGAGTGTTAGGGATAAATTCTTGCACGAAAAAATGAAACATCGACTTATCTTCAGCGGCCTCTCGCTCAATTATTAGAGTAGCAATTGTTTTCATTAAATCATGATTTTCTTTTGCCAGTCCTCCGATTCTTTTAATTGCATGGAGAACAGAAATCAGCTCATCGGAGCCAATCGAAGCTCTTAAATCGCGAAGCACCAGTATGAGTAACTCAAGCTGTGTGCTTGGCTTTTTAAAAGAAGTATGAGCCAATGCGTATATGAATTTATTCAAGGCTTCATCTGATAAATCGTTCTGTATATGATAATTTACAAGAAGAGCAACCAAACACCCTGGGGTAATATGTTGAGAGATATCAAAGTCTGAAAGAATCGGCAGAATCTCATCTGTATTTTCTTGTAAATAGTCAGCGTTACTGACGAGTAATCCATTCAATTCAACAATCGCCGGAGCAAAACCTACTTTGACTGCCTTCAGGATTAACGCAAGATTAGGTTGTTGTCCTTCACAAACTACTTGATAACGATTTTGAAACCACGCAACCTCATCAGGTTTCTCTTTTGCTGCACATTTTAATATTTCGGATGAAAGTTTGGTAATATCTTCTCGATGCCAATAAACTACTGCAGCAAAAGCAATCGCAGGTACTTCAACACTTAATTTGTTAAGTAAAGCAAGAGCGGATTGACTGCCTTCTTTTATTAGCTGAAATAATCTTGAAATCGCTTGTTCTTGTCCCTTACCCTGCTCTAAAAGAGTGAGCTCAATTTGCATAATATCTAATTCTTGCTGGAATGCCTTAGTCCCCTTGTCTTGAAATTTCAAAGCAATATCCAAATAATAGTGTGCCTTAGCAAAATTTCTTACTTTAGAAAAATGGGAAGCCATCTCTTTGGCTAATTCAGCACCAAGCCCTATTCGCTTTTTATTGTTAGTTAATAAGATATCAATAGCTTCAGCAGCCTGAGGCAAGCCTTGTTTTAATGCCTGTAAGAGATAATTGACTCCCTGTTTCAAATAATAATTGACTTCGCTTTGAGCTCCGGGTTTTGCATCAGCACGCCGTGCCCTAGCTTCCAAAGCCGCAGCATAGTAACAGGTTAACTTGCCTAATTCTGTTAATAAAATAGGATGTTTTTTCCCAATTAATTCTTCAACTTTTTGTCTGAATATTCCTTCCTCAACAAAGAACGAACGGTAGAGTTTGATAAAGTCATCCGGTTTCTGCGAAACAAAATGCGATATATCAAAAGTTTCAGGCATATTTTCATCAGCATTCGACTTGATTCTCAATGCATCTAAAATCTCAAGATACACACATGCTGATAATTTTTTTGACATCGCAGCATGACCGCTAATTAATAAGAAAAGATACATCAGTTCAAGGCGACTGAATGATTCAGACGCTCCTTCTTTATTGTTATTATTGGCGCTCTGCTCTGCCTCTACATCAAAAAAATAATGGCCATGGTCATATAAAAATTGTGTGATTTTGCACACCCCCTGAAGATAATGCCCTAGGTCCGAAGGACGGTCTTGATTCATTTGCAACTCAAGATAAACCTCCATAAGTACTTTAATCAGAATATTAAACGAATGGAATAGACTTATTCTTTTTAGATAAGTCAGTTGGGGGGCGACAGCGACACTATTCAAGGCTTCTGCAGTAAGACTTAAATTAAGTCGGCTTTCTTCCAAATTTACTTTAAGTTTACTGAGGATATCATAGAGCAAGGGCTGGGTTTCTTTCTGTACCAACTTCAGTTTCTCTGCAAGTTCATCAATCTGGATTTGTAAATTTATCACTGTTTGGTTTATCGTACTTGCTTCCGTCTTGGCAACATCACCCAGTTTTGTATCTTGAATAAAATGAACGAGTTCTGATCCTTTAGACTCCGGAACTGGTTCTGCAAGTTCCGCAAGAAACTCTAAATCAGAAACAGATAAAGTGTTAAATTTTTGAATCAGTAAACCAAGTTGCTTGCTCATATTCTGAGGATCAATCTTTAAATTTCTCTTTAGTAAGTCTGCCAGAGATTCAGGGCTATACTGGTCTAATTCGTTTATTAGTATTAATAAATCAAGAGAAGTGAGCTCATCGAAGGGGATTTCAAATCCAATCGCTGTATTGAGTGCTTTTTTTACTGCATCAGGATAATTAGTGTCTTTAGCTGGACTAAATCCAGCTAAGTTGAAAACATTACCGACAACATGATCCCAATAGGTTGGTCCTGCCTCACCATCGATCCATAACCATAAGTACCCATTATACTGACCAATGACTGTCGCCAACCCCTTTGGTGTCATAACTCGATCTAAAAAAAAAGTTCCATATTGCTGGGTTACCTCAGTACGAACATCAAAAAAGGGCATTTTTCCAGATTTAGTTAAGAGGCAGATGGTAGAGACTGGTTTTATACGATTTAAGATTTCAATTTTTTTGTGCACAATTTCACCTTGGTAAATACGATTTAGAGAGGAACAGTTTTCGGACCATTAAAAAATTAATTCGAATTATTGAGCTATAAAAAAACAAATGATTCAAAATTGAAAAAGAAATTATACATTACAAGCTTATTGATTTATATATCAACATCCTGTTTGTTAGGGAGATAAACTGACTTTAAGTTTAAATAGGATTATTGAAAAAAAGTTCCTGAATTCAAAAGAAAATTACAAAAATATATTTTATTCTTAAATTTTTTAATTATTCCGTCTGAACGTTTCAAAGGAGGAGATGAAATTGATATTTTAATGTGTCATAAGTCATCACATAAGCAAATCGGCCACACATTGGTCAATTGAAAGAATTAGTGTCAGTATAGGCTCTTTAACGGTGGCTTCTGCTTAGAGTGCTATATGTGCCTTGACTTGCCAATGAGTCATGTAGGAGCTTTCATACCCCTCAATCAACGCCACTTGTAACGCCCATTGTTTTTCCCATATATTAGGCTTAAATGCTTTATTCCAGGCAATAAATAATTTTTTTTGTGATGGGCTTAAGGTAAGTCCATAATGTTCCGCCATAAACAAAAAAGTACGCGCGACAAGGCCTTTGGCTGAATCAGGTGGATCTGCGCAATGAGAACCTTTATCAATTTTCATCGCACACCCTAAATAATCAATTTGTTGATGTAGCCCGCTCAATTGATAATTCGAGTGGGCTTGATTCATCATGCCTATTTCTGGCCATAAATTATAAAGGTCAGCTTCCACATGACGTAATTGCTCATCGAATTTCTCACAGCATCTTCGCTCTTTATAAGGCTGGCCATGATCACCCTCCTCCATTGGCTCGCGCCAATATTCAAATGGCTGTGCAAAATATTCGGCCGCCATAACATGCTTCCACTCAATGCAAAAAGCACGTTTCATTGAATCCTCAGCCGGGATACCACAGCTCTCTAAAGTCAGTTCTTTAGTTCCATCACTACATTGACAATAAATGGTTTCAGGATGTTTCTCCAAGAATTGCGATGTAATTATCCTAGATTGTGAAAAAAATTCTGGCGATTGAGCATAAACAAATGAGCTGATAAAACACAGCAACAGGGCAAATCGAAACATAGAAATATCGTAAAAGAAAATGCAGATATTATTATAAAAGTTTATGGTTTTATTTCTATATTTTATACTGTCTATCCAGACATAAATTATATCGCACCGAAATCATGCATGGTATTTAAGCATTATTGATGTTATGTAACTTCAATATCTGAAAATGTGCTCCCCCAATAAATGAAAACGCATCCACAAATAACCAAAAACTCCGTCCTTACCTGATCAAGGCCACCCTTGTCCTGCTCTCCTCGGCCCTGTGTATTGATCCCTGATCCTTGGCCGCATTGACATGATGCGTGAACTCTTTTGCTTTGCTCACGCATTCATTAACGATTGCAGTTACTTTATTTTTATAATCCTGCAATGCCTCTGCATTGGCAGGTAAAGTCAGGCGCATTATGCGTCTTCGCGCTTTTTGATAATAGCGATTATCATCACTAAAACAATTTATCGTTTGCAACAGTTCATCAGGTAGTTTGCGGCATTCTTGCTCCACTCCATTTTCTCCTGGAACCCTGGAACTATGTCGTGACTTCATATGAAAAAAACGAAATAAGGGATTGGTTTCTGGGATTTGTACCAGACGAGACAGTTCAGCATCGCGGAATTTAAAAACCTCTTCCGCAAGTTCCTTCAAAATTACTCTGTTTTTTAAAGGCTTAGGTAATAATCCACTAATACGTTCTCTTACCGCCTCACTTTGGCTAGCAATCACGATGTTCTGTAACCTGGGGCACTCACTAAAAGCTGATTTATCAATAGAAATAATTCCCTCTTGAATGGTTATTGTTTCCAATCTGCTGCAGCGATAAAAGGCCTCATAATTAATAGAAGTCACTTGTTCAGGAATGGTGATCCTCTGTAACCTAGTGCAGTCCATAAAAGATTGGTTTCCAATGGTGCTAACTCCTTTGGGGATAGAGATCCTCTGTAATTCACTGCATCCATTAAATGCACCAGCCCCAATAGAAGTAACCCCTTCTGGGATGATGATGCTTTGTAATCTACTACAACCATAAAATGCACCGAATTCAATAGCAGTAACTCCTTGTGGAATAATAATGCTCTCTAATCCACTGCAACCATGAAATGTCCTTATTTGTATTCGGTTAACTCCTTTAGGGATGACGAGACTGCGTATTCCACTGCAACCATAAAATGCATAACCCTCAATAGAGGTAACCCCAGGTGGGATCACAATGCTCTGCAACTCACTACAGTACATAAATGCCGAGCTTTTAATAGAAACAACCCCTTCTGGAATAATAAGATGCTTTAATTTACTACAGTCTCTAAATGCCTCTTCTCCAATAGTGCTAACCCCTGCCGGAATATCAAAAGAACCCTCTTCGTTGATATCTTCCTCAGTCACTTTAAGCAAGATCTTGCCATTGTCACTTAATTTCATACTACACCATACTCCCTGACACATTTTGACTGGTCATGCTCACAAGGATTTTACAGCCTGCAGAGAAAAAATTTTAAAAATCGATTTTTCATCGCAATTAAATCATTGTGGATTAATTTTGACCATTATATCATAAGGGTGATAATTTACTCAAAAGAATTGGTTTTTGCATGGACTGACTATTTTTGCATCACATTCAACAGTTGCAGACATTTATTGGAAAAATCAGAACCTCGCAATGCACTGATTTTATAGATATACAATTCATATTAAATAAAGAACTCAATAAGTTAGATATATTGAGTTCTGTCTAATAAAGCTACAACACGGAGAATTTAACTATCTTTTTTCTATCACTGGAAGAATCCCAAATATTCCTCTTCAGTAAGCTCTTTTAAAGGTTCGTCTTCATGAGAAACATGGAACATTGATTGAGTTCTCGGAGCAACCAACTTTGTTGTATTCTGAGTAGAATTTTGGGTCACGGGAAAAGGATATGGCAGTGGATCAGGTCTTAGAACAATAGTATTTCTCTCAATAGAAATGCCAGGAGATAGAAGCGTATCAAGTGTTGGAACAACAGTTTTACCATTCAATGAAGATACCCAATGAAGATTACTATTGTTTCCCGATTGAAATTATTTGAGGTGCGAAGAAAGTTGGTGTTGTTTTGTTTTGTAATTTCAAAAGATGGATCTGGCTTTTTAATTGCGCTTTTTTATCCCATTTCCCGATAAAACTTTATCTACAACTGTTGCTCGTTGTTCCGCCTGTTTATCTGCAAGGCCTTGCTTTACCAAATCATTGATGAGAGGAACATAAATGGGTTTACCATAAATTTGTTCTAAATAATCACCTGAAACCAGTAAAATAGGTCCCTCACTCGCCATAGTAATGTGTTCACTATGACCTGGCGGCGAAGTTGCTTTCATTTTTTCATCATTTCTAATTTTTGCTTCCAACATTTTGGCAATTCTATGACTCGAACAACCATAGGCTGTAAACATAGCATTTCCTTGATACGGTTTAGCAGGCAACCAAAGTACATTAAAATTATCACCAGGTAAAAATAGTCCATTAAAACTGTATGCTGCTTTTATCTGCGCAGTACCCTCCTTACACCTCTTACTATATGGAACAGCACCTAGATATTCTTCCGCAAAATCAATTAAATCAGGCTCCTCAATTTGTTCCGGTACCATACGTTTAATTATTATTGAGTTTTCACTGGTACGTACTACAATCAAACGGGAGCTAAAGGACTCATTCTCGTCATTCATTAACTTGTCGATTAAGAAAAATTCATTATCAAATTTATGTTCCTGATGAACTTCCTCAACTTTACCATCAAAATACCCTTTCCAAAAATTTCATGGATGCAACAACATAATTTCCATGTGTTTCTAGACAATAATCCCTTAATGGAGATTCTTGCTCTCCTACATCCAAATCCATAGAATCATCCGTTTCGAATGCTGATTTTATAGTTTCCATCATCTGCTCAGCATCTTCTGGCTTAGTGCACTCATAAACACACAGATTATCCTCCTCATCGAAGGGAGATTTGGACTCAGTTACTATCCATTTTGTTAATTCAAGGTTTATACCAATAACAGACATCATCTTCATGTATGATTCTCGCTTTTTTATTTGGGATTTTAATTCGTAGTTAATCTCTAAAAACCAGTCTTAAGAGAGCTAAAATGAATTAGTACATTGATCGAATAAAAGACTTGCATTTGAACACTAAAAACACAAATATACCAGATAAATTATTTTATGGGCAATAAATTACAAATGAGAGGTCAAAGCACTAATTTTGGGATATTCATACCAGCATCACCTATCGACTAATAGATAAAATGAACCCTTCTTATAATTTTTTAGAAAATCAATTGGATTCATATTTGTGCTAAAAATAAAACATAATGTTTTCAAAATACAAGGGTAAATAACTGTGACAGAATCCTTCATAATGCCAGTACCTGCAGTTTTTTTTTATACTTGGAATCGATCGCAACCTATTGATTATTGAATTTTTAAAATAAAAAAACTATGAACCAGAAGGGCCGTAGTTTCGACAAAATGTGAAGCCAGGCACAAAATTCGGTATAACCTTTTGGATGCTGTTAAGCGCCCGACAAGCGCCGAACAGCGAATGAAGTAAGCGTCGAATCAATAATTTCCCTGAACGGATCCTTGGTTAATTTAAATTAATGAAACGGATCTAGAAGTGATCCAAAACGTCATCCTTACCGGCTCAAAGCAACCCTCGTTCTGCTCGCTTCCGCCCTTTGCAACGCTCCCTTATCAGCTGCCTCATCAATACGCTGCGAAAATTCTTTGCCTTGCTCATGGATTCATTGACGATTGCGGTTATCTTGTTTTTATAATCCCGCACTGCATCTGCATTCGCAGGCAAAGGCAAACCCCGTATGCGTCTTTGGGCTTTTTGGTAATAGCGATTATCGCCACTAAAACGATTTATCGTCTGCAACAGTTCATCAGGTAGTTTGCTGCACTCTCCTTCCACTCCATTTGCCCCTTTAACCCGCGAACTGTGGTGTGACTTCATATTAAAAAAACGAAATAAAGGATTGGTTTCAGGAACTTGCAGCAAACGCGACAGTTCTGCATCGCGAAATTTAAAAACCTCGTCCGCAAGCTCCTTTAAGATTACTTTGGACTTTAAATCATCAGGTAATAACGAAGCAATGCTGTTTCTAACCGCCTCACTTTGGCTTGTAATCACGATACTATCCAAGTTGGAGCATCCATCAAATGCATCGCTTCCAATAAAGGTAACTTCTGCAGGGATAGTGATGCTCTGTAAACCACTGCAACCGCTAAATGCCCGTATTTCAATAGAGGTTACCCCTTGTGGAATGGTAAGGCTCTGTAAACCGCTGCAACCGAGAAATGTCTCTACTCCAATAGAGGTAACTCCCTGGGGAATGGCGATGCTCTGTAAGCCACTGCAACTTCTAAATGCATAGTTCTCAATAGAGGTAACTCCTTCGGGAATGGTGACGCTCTGTAAGCCACTGCAACCCTGAAACGCCCAGCCATCAATAGAGGTTAATCCTGCGGGTATGGTGATGCTCTGTAAGCGAATGCAACCCTCAAATGTCGCCATTCCAATAGAGGTAACCCCTACGGGAATGATGATGCTCTGTAAGCCGCTGCAGCCATAAAATGCTGCTGCTCCAATAGAAGTAATCCCTTGTGGAATGGTAATGCTCTGTAAGCCACTGCAACCTCTAAATGCCGCTTCTCCAATAGAATTAACTCCTTGTGGAATGGTGATGCTCTGTAAACCGCTGCAGCCATCAAAGGCCCACATTCCAATAGAGGTAACCCCTGCCGGAATATCAAACGAACCATCTTCTTTGATATCACCCGCAGTAACTTCAAGGAGAGTCTTGCCATCGCCACTTAGTTTCATACTATTTTCCTTCCTTACACATTTTCGCTCATCAGGCTGATAAAGACTTGATCACCTCCAGAGCTAAAAAAATTTCAAGTGATTTTTGATATTATTATGTCTTTTCTGATCTATTTTTGCGCATTATACCATAAGAGTGATGATTAACATAAAAGCCAGGGATCTTTACCTACTCCAGCGGTGAATCTACGAGAATGAATCCCGGAATGACTTAAAAGGCATTATTCCGCTAAAGAATAGTACACCACTGTATTGCTCTGTTATCAGGCGCCTCATCAATACGCTGCGAAAATTCTTTTGCCTTGCTCATGGATTCATTGACGATTGCGGTTATCTTGTTTTTATAATCCCGCACTGCATCTGCATTCGCAGGCAAAGGCAAACCCCGTATGCGTCTTTGGGCTTTTTGGTAATAGCGATTATCGCCACTAAAACGATTTATCGTCTGCAACAGTTCATCAGGTAGTTTGCTGCACTCTCCTTCCACTCCATTTGCCCCTTTAACCCGCGAACTGTGGTGTGACTTCATATTAAAAAAACGAAATAAAGGATTGGTTTCAGGAACTTGCAGCAAACGCGACAGTTCTGCATCGCGAAATTTAAAAACCTCGTCCGCAAGCTCCTTTAAGATTACTTTGGACTTTAAATCATCAGGTAATAACGAAGCAATGCTGTTTCTAACCGCCTCACTTTGGCTTGCGATCACGATACTATCCAAGTTGGGGCATCCATAAAATGCATCGCTTCCAATAGAGGAAACTCCTGCGGGAATAGTAATGCTCTGTAAACCACTGCAACCGCTAAATGCCCATACTTTAATAGAGGTAACCCCTATGGGAATGGTGATGCTCTGTAATCCACTGCACCCCTCAAATGTCGCATTTCCAATAGAGGTAACCCCTAGGGGAATGATGATGCTCTGTAAACCGCTGCAATAAGCAAATGCCCATTTTCCTATTGAGGTAACCCCTATGGGAATGGTGATGCTCTGTAAACCGCTGCAATAAGCAAATGCCGCGTCTCCAATAGAGGTTACTCCTTTGGGTATGGTGATGCTCTGTAAGCCAATGCAACCCTCAAATGCCCCATCTTTAATAGAGGTTACCCCTTCGGGTATGGTGATACTCTGTAAACCGCTGCAGTCATAAAATGCTCCTTCTCCAATAGAAGCAATCCCTTGTGGAATGGTGATGTTCTGTAAGCCACTGCAAGCTCTAAATGCTGCCCTTCCAATAGAGGTAACCCCTGCGGGGATGGTGATGTTCTGTAAACCGCTGCAACCTCTAAATGCCCCTGCTCCAATAGAGGTAACCCCTGCCGGAATATCAAACGAACCATCTTCTTTGATATCACCCTCAGTAACTTCAAGGAGAGTCTTGCCATTGTCACTTAATTTCATACTATTTACCTTCCTTACACATTTTGGCTCATCAGGCTGATTAAGGTCATCACTTCCTGAACAAAAATTTTTTAGAAAATTTTTTTCTAAGGTATCATTTTAAAGTGATTTTTTATTCACTATGAGCTATTTTGAGTTATCTACTCCTCATTTTCCTTGATTCTTGTGTGATTCTTTAAATGAATATTTTCTCTTATTTTAATGCTAATGTACGGCATGCCTCACGCAAATCAGCCAAATCTCTTTGGAGGTTAAAATAATGTTGTTTTGATAATAATTCAGCTGGAGCTTGGCTTTCAGATTATGAAGCAACTTATCTTCTTTTGAGAGAAGGCCAAAATGCTTTTGACAGTTTTTATGATCATTATGCCGGGAAAAGTCTAATTGATGTTGCTTTAGAATCTGAAAGCCAAGAAACAGCAGAAACAACTGCTCACAAAGATTTAGAACTATGTAACTCCAATCAAATCTTTAGCCGTGGAAAGAACATGTACCATGAGCGTAAAATGAAACAATATGGAAAAGCAGTCCATAATTTCATAAAAAATAATAATATCGATCTGCCCCATCCTTCTTTTTTTACTCTGTTGGATCAATACCGTATTCAGGGTTTAGTTCAATTTTGTGATGAACAGATAAACAGTAAGCCTCAATATATTCTTCAATGAACCGTATAAAATGAGTATGTAAGAATCAGTATTCTATAATTTAGTAAATGGATTTGCTGAGGTGCTGATCATGATACTCACTTTTAAAAATAATTTTTTAATCATATTGATTACAATTGTTTTATTGTTTCATAACAATGTATTCGCGTGTCAGTGCTTTAACTCATTTTTTTTAACTTCCATTTTTTCTAATAACCCAGAAATGACCTGTTTTTTATCCAGTGACTACAGCAGAGTGAGTCTTTCAGACGGCAGGCAGAGTGCCATTTCTTCGATTTATGGCTGCTCGTTAAATTCTATCAGTAGTAACATTCACAGAGACTTTTTTTATTATTCTAATGATAATGAGTTGTGCGTTGAAGAAATCTTAAATGCTTGCCGCATGCTCAACATTGAGATCCAGTCTTACTAAGATTGCTACACTTTTCATCATCGAATCGAATATTCATAGTTTTTTAGAAATCAATTCTATATCCCTTAAAGATATAATAACGGCCTTTTTAATCACTTATTACACATAAAGAGCATTTTGTGATACAATCAGTCACCAACTAAATCACTTGAGCGTGTTTTGACATGGCAGAATACAAAATTGAAAAGCCAGAACTAGGCACTCATTTTGAATTGTCATATGCAAAAGTTGTCAAACAGATTAAAGAAAACAATACTGCATTCACAGGCATACCCAATAAAATTAAAAATCAATTTTTGAATTTTCATCATTTGCTTCCAAATCAGCAACTTGAATTGATTAGTAATTTATCTGAGATTCACGACCTGCCGCAAGAGATAATTGATTTGATGAATCAATTTCCTTACTTCGAAACCATTTCTCACGAGACTCTTACAAGAATTGGCGACTTTCTCAAAAAGAAAGACCCCAAAACAGATAAAGATATCAGCGCACTAATAAGAACACACAAAAGAGCACATGCCCTATTCCAACCCAATCGACTGGGTGATTTACTCTCTTTATTGTTGTTGAATACAGCAACTGGACAACAGGATAGAGCAGAAAAGATAGTCGATATGCACCCTGAATTGCAATTACAGTGTGGCACATTAACTGACTATTCGGGTAGAACCTTTAAAAACATCACAGCATATGAATACGCCTACTGGGCAAAGGACACTCACATGTGCCGTATGCTGGAAAAATACATGGACGCAGAAACCAGAGCAGCTATGCTCAAGCGCTGTGAGGATATCGAAGTGAATGGCTTGACGTACATACAACATGGCGTCGAGATAAAGGGTTCCAAACATTTTGATTTTACCCCCCTCAAAACAGCTCTAGAAAATTATATTAAGGGTTACGACGTCTGGTTGAGTACACGAAATTGGGATGCTATGGAGGTTGCCTGGAGGAAAGTAGGTATCTTGCAGCGCGATGTACCTGTCCATGTAGCTAATGAATATTGCCGGAAAGACCGTGCATTTGACCCGCTGCCTACGTTTAAGGAAAAAACCTTGCCACGGGAGTTAAGCTTCTACAATTATAGAACGCGAAAAGAGGACTCTTGGTTTCCCTTTGTCATTTCGGACTCTGCTAATCGAGTTATTGATTTTGTGATTCGTGGGGCCATGCAGCCTGTAGGCGGTGTCGTTGGGTGGGCAACAGCTTCTGCGATCTATGATTTGGCAGCCTTAGTGCAGCTTGATAAAGTCAGAACTGGCGAACTCACGCAGCTGCGTGCAAACTTGAGGCGGGTTGATCTGGCCCCTCGGGAAGTTTTCCCTAGCTCCAAATGACGTGTTGAAGCAGCCTGTTGCTTATGTCGCCAGGTTATAGTCTCAATCCATACTTAAAAAACATCAAACCATATTACAAAAAATCTTTAAATCGTGCTCCATAAGGGTAGACAAAATGTTTCTAGAACCCTTTATTTGATGAATCGTGATTAATAGGTAGTAAAAAGTAGAACGATACCTAGGTTTGCCATCAGTCGTTCACCGAATCGATCCTTAAAAAACAATAGATCAATGCCGACGATTGTAAATATCAAAATGCCCTTTTTTATAGATAGAACGAAACAAATGGTTAGCTGAGTTCTAAAAAAATGCTGCACTGCAAATCAATTTTTGGGTATTGGATTTAATAAGCCCATTTTTTCACTCAGAGATGATTATAAATGAATTTTAAAGGTAAAAACCCATAATGAGCTTGCTAAAATATGTTTTTTGTAATTTTTTTGTTAGCAGTTGCACAATTTGTACAAATATGTGCTACATTCAAAAATACTACTTGTTGGTTTTCCATCAAGAGTTATTTGGTTAAAACAGTTTGATGTATATAACTGGTTAGTTGGCAATTTCATTGTTGTTCATGGCTGTGTCGAGTTTTGATTCTTAAAAACAACATCATAAAAAATAAAATCACTGCATAGACCTTATTTTTAACCTGGTTAACATTAATTGGGAGAAAATGGTATGGGCTCTTTAGAGATTTTAAGTGTTGCATCTGATTTACCTCAACAGTGTGTAGCAAGCAAAGACCTTCTGGATAAAGCATCAGGACATCTTAGCACTCAAGTAATTGATATGCTTCAATCGATGGATATAGATAAACGATATTCAGTTGTTGAAAATTATCCCCAATATCTAGCTGGTGAAGAACAACGTAAGCTGATGTCTGGTGTGAATGAATTGGGCGCAAATTCAATCCGAAAATGTTTAGCGCAATTTCCTCACGATTTAGATGTTGGTTTACTGATAGCGGTCACCAATACTGCCGAAAGGCCTTTACCCTGTATGGCATATGAGCTTATTTCTATGATGGATGATGATATGATGCCGCATGATATTAATATCATTAACATGCAAAACCAAGGATGTAGCGCTTTAATAAAGGCCTTTGAGATTGCCTCTTACTTTTTAAAAGCACACCCTCATAAACATGTAGTTATTTCTGTTGCTGAAACCCATACCGCCATGGTTTCATCTGTGCTTGCCAATAAGTCTATAGTTTCTTTTGGTGAAATAAAGGAAATTCAGGATGTTACTGAACAAAAAGAGGCACAGATGGCATTAAATAATTTGATTAATAGCTATTTATTCGGTGATGGGGCTGTTTCATTGCTATTAGGTCACGGAACTCAAGAGGATAGTTTTGAATCATATCACTTGACCAATATTGATGCGAGTGACAGTGAGATACTCTGCATGAATGAAGGCGGAAGCAAGATTCCATGTTATCAAAACTTTCCCCAATATACGTTGGGCAAGGTGGTTCCTGCACGTGGAGCGCGATATAGTGAGTTGTTATTACGCCAAGCTATAAGTCAAAATAATGACCATCTAACACAAGAGGATATTAATTTTTATTTAATTCATACTGGAAGCAAAAAAATAATTAGTGCTGTCCAAAAAAATCTGATGTTGGATGATCAAATGGATAAAATGTCCGTTTCTTATTTTGTGCTTAAAAATTATGGCAACTTATCTTCCTGTTCCATAGGATTTATGCTGGAAAGACTGATCAATCAGCAAAAAGTAAATGGTACTTTATTGCTTATTTCTTTTGGGGTGGGATTTAGTGGTAGTGTCGCCAAACTAAAAATTTAACTCTTGAAATGGGCCTTTTGGCCCATTTTTTATGGCATGTACTCACCCTATGAGCGAATGTTTGAGCAATTATCAAGTTGAATCTTCAATAAATAGAAATACTCTTGTGTTTTGATGAATTTGTGTATTTAGATGATTTCGCGTGTTTTTATGCGCTATAGTATAAAACAACATACATGATAGAGAATACCATGGTAGACATTATTAATTTTAATAAAAAAAGAAAGGCTAAAATTCGTTTGGAAAAGGATAAAAAAGCTACAGAAAATCGCATTAAATTTGGAAGAACGAAAAAAGAAAAACAGATAGAGAAGCAAGAAAATGAACGTCAGGAACGATATTTGGATGCTCATCATTTGGAAAAAAAAGAAGAAAAATAAAGAAGCAGTGCTACCCTATTTGTCTTATCAAGAGCACCTGTCTCTTATAATTCCTCTTGTTGGATGATGCCAATGGGTTGTTCCATTATTGCAATTAATAATAATAGAACACAAAAAGTGTGTTTCCAGAAGGGATAATTATCTATTCATGGAATTATAAAAAGCTATATGTTAAATTTTGTTAATTTCTTTTTAAGAACCATCTGATCATGACTCGATTTTTTAAAATGAATTCAGAAAAAAACAAGCTTGAAGAGTGTAATGATTCTGAGAATCCTGAATTTATAGAAATTTATTGGAACTGGGTCGCACTCGCCGTTCCAATAGTACTAGGGTTAGAGGATGCTGTAAAAAAGTTTAACGACAGATTTGAAGTTGTTAATGGCTCTTACTCAGTGATCAATCCGTCAACTTGGTTTGCGCTATTTGAGTACAATTCAAAATACTGCTCAACTCAAGAAGCCGAAATTCTTTCTAAAGCAAGCTTAGCTATGCGTCCATCCTAGAAATTAAGTGTTCATTTAATTTCAGGAGTTGATTCTATCTGTCGTTTTTGTAAGTTAATTTGCAATTGGCTTAAAAGTTAGATTTAACTGGGATCTAAATTTCGAGAATAAGCTGATTTATTGGATTTTTGAAAGCACCGTCAGAACATCTGACAGTGCTTTTCAAAATTACTAACTATCTTATGCCATAGCTGCGGCTTTCTTTTCTTTCTCTTTGGCAATTACTGCTTCAGCTACATTGCTTGGGCAAGGAGCATAATGCGAGAATTCCATTGAGAATTGACCACGACCAGAAGTCAGGGTGCGCAATGTACTGATGTAACCAAACATTTCTGAAAGAGGAACATCGGCTTTAATGCGAACACCAGCTGCACTGGGCTCTTGGCCTGAAATCATGCCACGACGACGGTTCAAGTCACCGATCACATTACCGACATCCTCTTCTGTGCTATAAACGTCAACCTTCATGATTGGTTCAAGCAATTGTGGACCAGCTTTGGGCATCGATTGACGGAAAGCTCCTTTTGCAGCAATCTCAAACGCAATTGCCGAAGAGTCCACAGCATGGTAAGCACCATCGGTGAGATCAATGACAACATCCAATACAGGGAAACCAGCTAAAGTACCCGTGTCCATCATTGAGCGGAATCCTTTCTCAATAGCAGGGAAGAATTCTTTAGGAACGTTTCCACCCACAACGGAGGTAATGAATGTGAATCCACTATTTGGCTCGCCTGGTTGAATCGTGTAATCAATCTTACCGTATTGACCAGCACCACCTGATTGTTTTTTATGAGTATAGCTGTCTTGAACTGTTTTGGTTATGGTTTCACGGTACGCAACCTGTGGCTGACCTACGATTAACTCAACATCGTATGTACGCTTTAGAATATCCACTTTAATATCAAGATGTAATTCACCCATACCACGAAGAATGGTTTCACCTGAATCTTGATCAGTTTCCACTCTAAACGTTGGATCTTCGGCAACCATCTTACCAATAGCAATAGCCATTTTTTCAGTAGCGCCTTTATCTTTTGGCGTAACTGCAATAGAAATAACTGGCTCAGGGAAAACCATCGCTTCCAGTGTACACTCATGATTTGGATCGCAAAGAGTATGGCCGGTTCGAACGTTTTTCATGCCTACAATCGCAATAATGTCGCCTGCTTCAGCGCTTTGTAATTCAATACGCTCATTTGCTTGCATCTCTACCATACGACCGACACGCTCAGTTTTACCAGTAAAGGAGTTAAGAATAGTATCTCCTTTATTCAATTTTCCTGAGTAGATACGCACGAATGTTAGCGCACCAAAACGGTCATCCATAATTTTGAATGCCAAGGCACGGAATGGCTCATCAGGAGAAACGATAGCGAATTGACCGTTTGGCTCTCCTTCTGCATTAGTCAAAGGTTGTGGGTTCACTTCATGGGGAGCAGGCAGATAATCAACCACTGCATCCAATAATAGCTGCATTCCTTTATTTTTAAAGGCAGAACCACAATAAGTTGGGAAGAAAGCTAATTCAAGCGTACCTTTACGGATACAACGCTTAATTTCTTCTATAGAAGGCTCTTCTCCCTCTAAGTAAGCCATCAGCAACTCATCATCCATTTCAAGTGCGGTTTCAATTAATTGTGCACGATACATTTCAACGTCGTCATGCATATCGGCTGGAACATCAGTCACTTTGTAATTTTCTGGCTGACCAGATTCATCCCAAACATACGCTTTACGGGTTAATAAATCGACAACACCTACGAAGCTGTCTTCATAACCAATGGGCAAGGTCATAATTAAAGGATGTGCACCCAATACTTTTTTAATTTGCTCCGTTACTTTCAAGAAGTTCGCACCAACACGGTCCAGTTTGTTTACGAAAATCAAACGAGATACTTTTGAATTGTTCGCATAGCGCCAGTTGGTTTCTGACTGAGGCTCAACGCCACCAGATCCACAGAATACCCCGATACCGCCATCGAGCACTTTCAGTGAACGATAAACTTCTACAGTGAAGTCAACGTGTCCTGGGGTATCGATAATATTGAATCGATGATCTTTCCAGAAGCAACTAACTGCAGCTGACTGGATGGTAATACCACGCTCCGCTTCTTGCACCATGAAATCGGTTGTAGATTCACCATCGTGAACTTCACCTATTTTGTGGATTCTACCGGTGAGCTTAAGAATACGCTCAGTAGTGGTTGTTTTTCCGGCATCTACGTGGGCGAAGATACCAATGTTTCTGTAAAGGTTTAAATCAGTCATAGCACTCTTAAGTTAAAATTAAATGGATAAAAATTTGTCAGGTATTATACAGTATTTTATCTGGATTTGCAGCATAAATCGTTCTATTCACCTTTTTTTTGTGATTATTCCAACTAATGCTTTCAAAGCTAACCACTGACGCATACTACAAAATAGTACAAATGGCTCTAAAAATAATAATAAAACCGCTTTAAAAAGCCGCGCATCGGCACTAGAATCCAATTCTATTAACCAAAATGGACCGTTTTGAACTTTTGCAGATAGGTTAATAATAGACCATTAAGCATAAAATGAGCAGAGAATAATGATGAACATAAGTATTACAAAAAAAGAATATGGAACATTACTGGATATGTTATGTATTGCAGATTGGGTTTTGAATTTATATACGACAAAGGCACCTAAGCAGAATGAATATGACGCTTTAAAGCAAAAATTTTTGTCCTATTTTAAAGAGATGGATGCTAGTGACAAAATAGAGTTTTCCTCAGAATTGAATGAATATTTTGAAAAAATAGAGTATGAACAATCTTTGAATGACAATTTTATCCAACCCTTTGAGAACATGCTGTTTTGGGATGAATTAACTCAAAGATTGGGTGAGCGGGATATGATTCAAAAAATAGGAATGGAACAATATAAAAAGATGAATCCTATTGAACGACTAAAAAAAGTCGAGGAATTCAAAGAACACTATGCACGGCAATTTGAAAAACATGGATTAGAGCATCTTAAGATTGACGCTTAATTATCGTAGTTGATTGGCTGGCTAATCACACTTGAAGCGATTAACAGCATACGGAGGTAATGAGCATAGACTAATTGGCTTGCAACTGTACCATCTACATTAGTTTGTATCGATTTCCGGCTCCAGAGTTTTGATGTACTGCAGGTAGTACTCGCTATCCAGGTAAATCTAATCGTGTTCTGGTCAAGTCACTATTTTATAGAAACATGGCCAAATAAAACCTTTTTTTGAATTATTTAAGGGAATCCATAAAATGAAAACGAAATTATTTAAAGCGCAAAAGCCAAACACAAGAACATGTCCATACGCCCTCTTTTCAACACAAAAGTCTGTAAGTTCGCCACATGAAGCGTTGCCTATCATACCCGAACCTGAAACAACCTCTATAGCAATACCACAGCATCAACAAGGCTGGCGTAACTTAGGGCGTTTATTCGAACAGGGTGCTTCTCCTTTCTTTTATGAAATGGCTGCGCGGACAAAACAAAAGTTTTTCAAAATCTACATTGGCACAAAACCAATTTATATAGTAACTGATGGCAATATAGCCAAAGAACTGCTGACAAAATATCCTGATCTTGGGCGTGGAGACATACTTGAACCGTTTACGCATATGGTAGGAAGAGTTTTTTTTGCTGAAGACGGAGCAGCCGCTTCTGAACCACGTAAAGTTTTTTTGAACACCATAGCCCGTGGTCCGATAAATTTTGAAAGAATCGCTCAAGTCAATGAACGCACCTTCGCCTCGATGCAACTCGCATCCAATGGAGGCGTTGATGATCTCTATGCCTATGTCGCCTGGCATACTATAGGTTGTATTGCTGCATGCTTTGTAGGCAGTGAAGATCTCTCAGTTTTACCCTCAGATACACACCAAATATTCATGCAAGCGACACGTCTCATTACCAAAGCAAGCATGGATCCCCTAAGCCGTCTTATCCATCCAGGCCTACGATCTGACTTTCGGGAAACCAGCAAGGCTATGGCAGATATTGCAAAGAAACTTCTTAATTCAAACATAGACAACATTTGTAAAGGTAATAATTACATCTGGGATTTGGGAATATTTCGTGCCGAACAATTACACCCTGAGATCAATTTTGATGACTGTACCCACTTTGAGGAACACAATCCGAAGGCAAAAATTGTACGTGATCTTATCGAACATGATCGATTTATACGAGAACACGGACCTCTAACGATTTTCGCCTCCTCTAATGTAGGAGCAACGATGTTCTATCTGCTGGATGTGCTGAGTCAGAGACCTGATGTGGCCAATAAGATGCACGAAGAAATTGCACGTGTTTTGGGTAAAGAGCCTTTTACATACAAACGATTAGGGGATTTACCCTACGTTCGTGCAGTCGTTGAGGAAGCTCTTTGGCAAGCAACTCCTATTCCTAATTTTCCCCGAGCAGTACTTAAACCCTTTCAAGTGAACATTAATGGGGAAACAGTATCGTTTCAGAAAAACGATATGTTGATGTTTCTTTTTAGACCCATGCAGGGACCCAATCGTGTGTTTTCGCCAGAAAAGTGGATTGAGGGTGATCCTGACCTTTATTCTTTCGGTGCAGGACCAAGACGTTGTCCAGCTAATCCATTTGCAAAGCAAATGTTGTGTCAGTTTTTGGTCGACATGGATTTATACGGACTGCGAATTATGCCAACGAGAAAACCCGAATACACCACGCGCAACGGTTTGTTAGGGCCAGATTATCAACCAGAACAACCTCTGTCTGCCGAGGTGGAACATGCTACAGAAGAGGGGTATCCGAGAGCAATTGCACGATTATAAAGACTTTTCCTGGTTGCGGGTTTATAACCGAAACTCACATCATCCCTAGCGCAACCAGAGATCTCCACTCTGCTATAATGGATGGAGATACCCTTAGCACTGAGGTTGACCTTGTCGTATGCTTTTCGAGCCTCTAAACCGGACTCAAGCCAGGGGATTATCAGCAGGCCAGTCCCGGAGCTTGCAAACCGCTCAAACTCTAACGCAATGAGTTTAGCACCTATCCTCATCAAATTAACCTTGACTATCGTAAAAAATACTCTTAAAACTTGAAGGATATTCACATTCTTCCTTTAAGATTCATGGCAAGCTTAATTGGTTTAAGGCAGTACGTGATCATAGGTTTTTTGTTGTTGAACTCGCCATTACATGCCTCTTTTATTGAGCAAACAATGGGAACTGCCGTGGTGAAGGATGCTACAGCCGTTTATTTTAATCCGGCCGCATTAACTATTTCGCCTCATCAACAACTTATCCTTTTGAGCACCCTAGCAAGAGCGCAATTTCAGTTTAATGGGAGTGCGCAAAATATACCTTTTGGGATTACCGAGTCGGGTTCAACCATCTCAAAATCCAATTTTTTCTTGCCTTCCGTATACCTAAGCATCCCTATGAATGAACGATTTGTCGCAGGTTTTGCTGTCGTTGCGAATGATTTTAATCGCGAACTGGATAACAACCCAATTCTTCGCTATATCCTTGCACGAAATCAAACGAATAATATTGATTTTATTCCCGCGCTAGGCATTAAAATCAATCAATTTCTTTCCATAGGAGGAAACATTAACTTTACCTATGCTCATCTCATCCAGGAGCCTATTACTGCAGGCATACCCCGTTTGAATATTCCTGAAAGCCGCAGCTTGAATGACACTCAAGCAAACAGTTTGGGAGGTGACTTCGGGATTCTTATTAAACCCGGTAAAAAAACAGCTTTGGGATTTAATTACCGTAGTGCAGTGACTTATAATTTACAGGGCAGTAGTACAATAACCGGTTCGCCAGGTATTTCTTCGGATGATTATCACTTTAAATACTGGACACCAGCAAGAAGTGTCATGACACTAAGCCATTTTCTCAATGAAAAATTAGGCTTTTTAGGAACGGTTCAATACCTGCAATGGAATATCTTTAAAGAAGTTTCTGTGTATAATTTTGCAACGCAAGCCGCCTCCCAAGTCTTCATCGTCCCCAGGGCACGCATTAATTATCATTTTCATAATGGTTGGCTTCTAACCTTAGGGACAATTTATCAAGTTTCACCAAAGTGGGTAGTCCGAGTAGCAGGAACATACAATCAGTCCCCCTCAAATGGGAAATTTCAAATAGGCCCTGGAGACAGTTTGATTACTGGTTTTTCCATGGGATATCAATTGATGAACCATCTCACTGTTGATTTCGGATATGGCCATGCTTTTTTTAAAAAGGAACCTATTGATATCCAAATCTCCCAGAATATTATAACTGGCATCAATGAAGGCGCCCATGACGCTGTCTCACTCAAATTTACGCTCACTGCTTAATGGTGATTACAATAAGCATGTTCTGGTGAGTTCGAGAATAATACACTTTGGGATATGGATATCTCACGAAGCTTGAGCAATTAATCCGTGGTCCTGTCATTCCTGCATAGCCGACTGTTGTTTTGTTGAAAGAATTTAAACAAACACAATAAAAAGGCTAAAATATATTAAAACAATAGGTTGAGTAATTAATGGAAATCACCATTCAGAATGAATTCTGGTTATTATGGTATAATTTCATCCATTTTAATGAAGACGTGTTCCTATGAATATTTTATTGTGTTTGAAAGGTTTTATTGCAACTGTTGATAATAAAAGCTTTTCAAAGGCCGCGCAAAAATTATATGTTTCACCATCTAAATTAAGCAAACAAATTACTTGGCTAGAGGATGAGTTAAAAACCAAATTATTTCAGCGTTCTACAAAGGGATTAATTGTGACTGAATCAGGAGAGAGACTTTATAGAGAGGCATTGAGACTTTTTGAACAATTAGGTGCGGTTAGAGAGATTGCGACTCCAAAACCATTAGAATTACAAGGTCAAATTACACTGTATCTTACGGTGACGCCTGCAATACCTTATTTAACTGCATTAAGTATTGAGTTCATGCAAAAATACCCCAAAATGGAAATTGAGATTATTGTAGGATCTGATTCAAAAGAACTTTTATCTACTGCATTTGATGTGGCCATTTCATTTGATGATGTCAATTCCTCAAAACTCATTTGCAAAAAATTATTTGCCATTCAACGAGAGGTATTTGCATCACCCGCCTATATCAATCAATATGGATTTCCCGAAACAATTGAGCAATTACAAAAGCATAATTGCTTGATTAATACCCTTTATGGACTTCAAAATAAATGGATATTCAATAAAAAAATTGTCCATGTCTCAGGAAACTTTAAAAGTAATAACGCAAGTGTTTTAAAGCAGGCTGCCATTGCTGGCATCGGGCTACTATGGGCTCCGTATTTCTCAGTCTGTGAGGAAATAAAAAATGGCACATTAATTCCAGTATTAACTCAAGAAACTTCTCCAGAAATTAATCTTTATGCAATTTATCCAATGTATTTAGTCAATGAGCCTAAAATTAATTTACTGTTGAACTTTTTCTGTGAAAAAGCCTTATCAACACAAATTACCTCTTCCTTTGTTGATAATAAAAAATGAGGTTTGTGGATTTTAAGAGGAAGATGGAAGACATTGAAAAATAGTTAATACTTAAATCCTTTGATGAAGAAGCCCTAAAATCCCCCTCCTAAAATTTCTTATGCACTCGCATTTCGATGGGAGTCTTTTCCCCAAAATACTTATTGAAGTGAATAGATTTCTGTTAATTCCTTTCATGAAAAAGAGCTTAGAGCTTATTTCTTAATAGGAAAAATTTTCTTTCCAAAAAAGTATATTCTCACTCGTCATTACATTGAATAAAGTTTACGCAACCAAACCATAGCCAACTATCCAGGAATACCAACCAATGAAGTTCGCCCTACACCTTTGTAGGCAACCATATCCTCAGTGGTATTCAGATCATCATTAGGAAATTCAATGCAAGATAAAATAGAAAAAAATGATTCAGCAGATGCGGCAGATAGTGTAAAACAATTTAATATAATGAATGAAAAATTGCTCCCTCAGCGAACTAACATAAACAAAGAACACGCAGCTGAAGAAAAAAAAATTCATAAAGCATTTAAAGAATATGAAACAGCCATTGAAACGATTCTGGCTATCCATCAGAAAGACATCGGAACGGAGGCCAGTCAAGTTTTAATTACTTTATTAGAACACTATGTAGCAAAAATAAATTCTCCCTTACAGCGCTGCTCCATGTTGCTTCACTCAAATCAAAGAAATGACCTTAAGCTTGCGAAGCACTGTCTTACCCTGTTAAAGCCTAATCCTGATTCTAACTCTGTAGGTGATCAAGCCATCTATGATTTACTGAAATACTGGAATCAACATCCTGATGAATTGGACATCAAACAAGGTACATCACAAATACTATGCGCCTTCTTTTCTTGTTACAAACACTATATCCACCTGTCTGATAAATTGACCGAGCAATTACGGGTTCACGATTTTTGGCGAACTACTGTTTATAATCAATGGATTTCTCCTATTCTGAATGAGATAGATGATGAAAACGATGATGTAAAAAAGCACGCTTTTGAAAAACTGTCTGCCCTGCAAAAATGGATACCTGGGTATCAGACCGGTTATCAGAAATATTTTACTCAGCGTATATTATTGAAATTGGAAGACCCTAGACTTGACCTTGAAAGCCAGAAAATACTGATAAAAAGTCTTATTAATTTACGAGCTTGGATTGCTCCGTCTTTGCACAGCAGAATTATAGAGCGCCTTACTGTTCTTATAGGCAATACCGATTTAGATATGAAGCTGAGTGCAAAAATCGCATTAAAAAAATTAATGGATGATAAAACCTGCTCTATTCAAATTGACGAAGCGATTGAACACTTACTCAAGAGAAAAGAGCGAACTCAGTTACTTCGATTAGATAAAGTCTCCATACATTATATTCTTTTTGAGCTCGATTTTCTCAGTGTGTTTGCATCTTCTTCCATGCAAGTGAAACTGATGTTGCATTTCATTCAGGAATTTCTACAGACATCCGATCCTTTTCTTGAAGGCCTTTTTTGTCATTCACTCGCCCAAATTCCCGCAGCCCTACCTGAACTACCTGAAACAATGCGAGAAGGAGTGATTGGAAAAATAACTCAATTATTAAGCTTTGATCGAAGGAACAATCCTGAGCTGGGCATGAATTTTGAATCTTATTGTGAACTCTTCATGCGTATCAAGGACAGTATGGACAGGATCTCACAAGAAAATATTTGCTATGATCTTTTTAAATATTATCTAGAATACTCCTACGATGAGTATATTCAGCCTGTTACCAAGCGGCGTCCTCAGCTCATTGCGATGATGTCTGCGGAAAAACGACTCCAGCTTGTTGAATACGCATTCTCTCTATTACTAGCCGAATTCAATCCCGCTATATATGAAGATCGGAAATTTTTTTATTTATTATCTCAAACAGAAAGAGTAAGAGCGCTCCAGATTATAACTACCTTAATCGATACATCACCTGATAAAGTGAAAATGCATACTCAATTTTTTAATATGCTTTTGACGATTTATAAGGATGAAGATGAGGCTAATGTTACTCGGTTAACTGCTCAAGAAATACTTACTACATTCAACTGGTATCTATCTGATGAATTTAAGAACACAACCATTGATAGTCTGTTTGCTTTAATCGATCAACCCAAAATCCCTTTGTTCTCTCCCCCAAATAACCATTCCGCTTTTACGTTAAAACTGATCAAGCATCTCTCATCATCAATGGGTAAAACAGCGTATACCACCTTAAATGATAAGTTACTTGCCCTTTTTCATGCAAAAGATAATCCATTGTTACAATTTGATATTGTCCAAACACTGGCGGACATACAACCTCAGCTTGATAAAGATAAATGTATGGATGTTGCCCTGTCTTTAATTAGTTTTTTACAGAATCCTACCAAAAACAGAACCATTAAAGAGGCCATTGTTCACTTCATTGCACTAGAACAAAAACGACTGTCTTTACCTGTTTATGAGTCTGCTATTCCTGTGCTAAGCCACATCATTGCACAGAAAACGAAACATAAAAACTTACAAAGAGCCGCCTATAAAGCGTTACGTCAATTTAGCACTTCCAACTGTAACTCCGAACAAAAAGAACAAGTGACTGGGGTTTTACTTAAAACCATCAAAAAAACAAAAGATCCTCATATCTGGAAAGGACTTTTCAAAACAATCGTTGCATTAAAGGATTGGCTATCTCCCAAAAAGAAAGAGTTTTTTATCAATTACTTAATGGAAAACATAGACGATACTGCTCAGGACATCACTCATTATCATTTTTTTAAAACCCTTTTTCTTTTAAGGGATTGGTTACCCGCTGAACAGCAATCTTCCCTACTCCAAGCAAAATTAAAGAACTTTCTTCTTAATCTCAACTACAATTCTAGAGGAGCTTATGAGGTACTTGAGGACTTAACGCCTGTGCTAAATGAAAATGAACGGATCTTCGTTATTCGCCATTTGATTGCAAATTTGGATCATCTTCATCTCAATTTGGTACATAAACTATTCGTAACACATGCTGCAGTCCTCAGTGAAAATGATCAGATCACCTTGCTTACCCGCCTGGAAAAACTTGGCTCCCATGCAGAAAGCGATACAGCAAATGAAGCCAGGTCGAACTTTATCGAGATTTACAATCTTTACTCTCAAAGTATTGTAGAAAAACTCGTGTATCAAGCAGCTCAACAACATCATTTACCCATCGAGGTGACGCAACATATCTGGAGTTATACTCTGTAATAAGTCCGCTTGAGCCCAAAATCAAATTAGAATAAACCAGAATATTATATAAAATTAAGTGATTGTCTTGGATTCGTAATAACGCAAATGATATAGACTTAAGTACAATCTTTGATGAGAATAATGAAGTCAAAAATAATATCAGACAGGGATAATTATAAAGAATGATATAATTTAAGATACTCTGTTCTAACGATTATAATAGGAGTTGCCGGTGAGTAAGGCTTTTACTAAAGAAGATGATGAGTATTCAGAACCAGAACGTCCAGACTTGTCGTTACCCAGTATTAAAAATTATATGACTCCTAATGGATTTGCAATGCTGCAAAATGAATTACGAAATCTAATGAGTAATGAACGGCCGGAAATTGTAAAAGTAGTAAGTTGGGCAGCAAGTAATGGCGATCGATCGGAAAACGGGGATTATATTTATGGAAAAAAGCGTTTACGTGAAATTGACCGACGCATTCGTTATTTGACGAAACGTTTAGAGAGCGCTGAAATAGTCGATCCAAAACTTCAAGTGGGTCTTACTCAAGTATTTTTTGGCGCCACTGTCCAATACATCAATGAACATGGTGAATCACAGTCGGTCAAAATTGTAGGTCTGGATGAAGCAGATATTAATGTAGGAAAAATAAGTTGGGTTTCCCCCTTAGCGAAAACATTATTGAAAGCTAAAGTTGGAGAGAGTAGGACATTACGGGTTGGTGATAAAGAATCTATTTTAACGGTGACCAATATTTCCTACATCGAATAATTTTATAGAACAAACAAATGCCTTTTACTTATCATTACAAACAACCTGATGAATATCGTTTTAGTCTTGATTCAATCCAGCTTGCGAAATTTGTCGCCACACAATTCAAATCCCACCCAGATCTTGGTTCATTACGTGTATTAGATCTTTGCGCAGGTTGTGGGGTCATTGGATTTGAACTGTCGTGGCATCTTCAAGCAATCCGGCAAATTGATTTTATCGAGATCCAGGATATTTATACTGAGTATTTTTATCAAAACTTGGCACACATCAATCGACCTGAATTGCAATTCCGCTGGCATCTTTTAAATTATGATGCATTACATGAAAAAAAATGGGAAGGCAAATTTGATTTGATTATCAGTAATCCACCCTATTTCCATCTTGGCCACGGAATGCTTTCACCTTCCCAATTTAAAAACCGTTGTCGGTTTTATTTAGATAGCTCTTTTCAGAATTACATTCGAGCACTAGAAAATTCGCTTGCAAAGAAAGGCAAAGCTTACTTTTTATTACGACCATTAAAACACCATGGTTTTGATTTATTTTCTGATATACAAAAAATACTCCAGGACTCATCAGCAACAGCAAAAAAAATATCACATGTCCGTGGTACGGATGTTATCTTATTGGAAAAATTGCATTGACTTTCTTTACCAAGGATTTAACCCCATCTGCCATCATTTTGTAACAACATTAATAAAAAATAAACAACAATATTTTTTCTGTGTTAAGCTTGGCTAATAGAAGAAAAATGAGTTTGGTCATGATTAAAATTGGGCAGTTTAATAAATTAAAAATGGTACGGGAAGCTCCTTTTGGGGTGTATCTTCAAGGAGGCGAATGGGGCGAAATTTTACTACCCAATAAATCCGTGCCTAAAGGAGCTCTAGTTGGTGATGTGCTGGATGTATTTGTTTATTTTGATTCAGACGACAAAATTATTGCAACAACAGCACGCCCTCATGCCCAATTAGGTCACTGTGCTTTTTTAAAAGTGATTGATGTGAATGCTGTAGGTGCTTTTCTTGATTGGGGATTAGACAAAGATTTATTAGTACCCAAACCAGAACAACTTCGTCCTATGGAAAAAGGGAAATCTTATCTGGTCTATTTAAAGCAAGATAATCAGGGGCGCATTATTGCGAGCTCAAAAATCGATTATTTTTTGGATAAGACAGAGGCTCACTTTAAATCTGGGGAGGAAGTTAGTCTACTTGTTGCTGATAGAACACCTTTGGGGCAAAAAGTGATTATCAATAACAGTCACTGGGGATTAATCCATGCAGGTGATATTTTTCAAACTTTAATTTATGGCAAAAAAATAAAAGGGTACATTAAGAAAGTACGTGAAGATGGCAAAATTGATGTTGTTTTAAGACAAATAGGACAAAACAGTATTAATGAATTAGCGCAACGTATTATATCTAAGCTTGAGCAAGCAGGTGGTTTTTTAGCGTTACATGATAAAAGCTCTCCTGCAGAGATCCAACAAATATTTGCAGAAAGCAAAAAAAATTTTAAAAGTGCACTTGGACAACTTTATAAACAGGGTTTGATTCATCTTGAAGAAAAAGGAATTCGTTTACAAACCGTAGAAAAGAACATATAAACCACTAAACTTCATTCAATCATATACAACCCATTTAGAAGCTTTAAAAGTAAGCAGCCTTTTGATGAAGGACTTCTTTGCCTTTAAGGCTCGCATTTACGCTAACTGGTTATGAGTAATATGCTCTATAAGTTTGGTGTATCCGCAGAAATTGTTCCCTATTTACCAGTTCAACTCCTTTACTTGCCATAGATCTGGCTTATGTAAAAAAATAGCCGTATAACCCAGTTATACCATTTCTCAAGCATTCAATCAATTTCCGCTCAAATTGCTTGCATATAATACTTGTTGTCTACTATATATTATTTATGATCAAAGTTAATTCATTTGAATATGCAAACCCAGTACGAGCTCTATCGAGAAAATTTGGATCGTGAAAGAGTCAATCATGAAATTATTTCTTCAGGAACAGTTATTGCCCGAGGAGTTGCTGCACCCTATGAAGGTGCACCCACGCCATGCGTTGCCGCACAGTTTCCTCTAATTGAACCTAACCTACAATATGTTTACACCGATGCTTTAACGGGATGCGCAGGCATAATAGCCATCTCTGGTGATGCGGTCCCACCCGAAACTGATTTTAAATCTTCCAGTGTTCTTATCATTCATGACAAAGGTGGGGATAACTTAAATTCATCGGAAAAGCTGTTAGAAGAGTTTATCATTGCTGAGCAAAAAGCCGGTCACACCAGAATGAGATTGATTTGGGGAAATGGTGTTATTGAAGGCGCTGTTCTGCCAACCCATAGACATATTACGGAAAGAATGGTAGGTCGGCTGGCTCAAAATTATCCGCATCTGGACATTAAACATTTACCGAATCAAATGGTATTAGTTGCTGATAAACAAGGAAACCCGCTTAATTTATCTGGAACACCATTGGCTAAGGTGCCAACTATGGATAGACTGAATCAAATGAGCCTAGAGGATATCTGCCTTAAAGATCAAGTTGATCTTAAATTTGACCGGCCTTTTCAAAAGGAATTTATACCTACTATAGCTAAAGCAGAAAAAGTGGTCGATCATCGTAATCTTATTGATGCGGCCTTAAAGGAAGGGAAATTTCCACCGATTTGGTTGCTACAATCTAATGAATCTTTGAAGGCATATCTTGACACAAAAACAGCCAAACTTCCTTCAGAGGGTCAGGCTGCGATAGACCATGATAAATTGATAGAAAAATTCAAAAACCATTCCAACAGTTTTTTGAAAGAGATTGGAAAGAAATTAGATGACTATACAATAAGGCATGGGATATACTCATGGTCCTCGTCAAATGCGAGTAAAGCCGAATTAATGAGTCGAAAATATTGGGCTTTGCTTTGTATGGGAACAGAGCTAATGGAAGGTCTCGATAAAAAACCAGTGCGCAAGGAGATTTTTGATCAGGATTTCTTAAAAAAATGGATACCAAAATCCATGAATGCCACTTTTTCTTCAAAAGCATCCTCATTCGTTGAAAAAGCAAAAAAATTTGTAGATTCGCAGAGAATAAAAACAATTGATGGTAGTAAAAAACCAGAACAAACCTTTAGGCACGATGCTAATGCACCAGAAACGCACAGATCAACTGACGAATTATCAACCACTAATCCCAAGTTTTAATAGATATCAATTTTTAAATTTCATTTCCTACCAAAGGAATTTCGAACATTGAGAAAATCTTTTGTTTGAATTTATATCTTTAAATGCAGCGTCAATTCAAAGCGATTCAGCTACTTCAACTGAGCTATCAGTACTACTTCTTTTTTTCACAGCCAATTAATGTCTATACTTAACGCATAATGCATTATACTTATACATATACTTTACACGAATTGATTTTCCTTTTTGAAGTATGTTGTATTTAGGAGTGTTCGTATGAGTTTTGGGAAAAGCCTACTAGGTCTTTTCAAAACAAGGCCTCAAAGTATTACCCAGTTAGCGTCGGCAATTGAGCATAATATACCCTATTATAGAATTCACGGTGGTTGTCCGGAGAACGGTTTGCCAACAAGGGGTAATTTTGACAGAGTCACTATTGAAGCATTAGTCAAATACATATCGGTGAACAAACCGCTTGTAGCCTATGGAGGAACTGTGCTTCTTGAAAACTTGTTCACTGGATTTTTACAAGGTAAGAAAGTCGAAAATGGAGTAAGTGGATTAATTGTGGGAGTCCCTGGAAGAGTTATCGAATTATCTTCACTCTATGAACCTTTACTTGATTATTTTACTGGTTTAAATCCAGAAGAAGCTACTAATGCAGTTGCAAATTTTATAAAAGAGAATGAAGCAATAATTGAAAATTTATCTGAAGATCGCATCATTGCTTATGTAACTGACTTAGAAGATTTGATGCAAGGAGAACCTGTACGAAATCACTTCGCTGATTTAAATCCCTTATTACCTGAAAAACTAACCATACATGAACTGCAAGATACTGATTTTGTACGTGAATTATGGGAGGGGATGACCTCTAAAAATTCGTTGAGAAGTGAATAATCAGTAACCCCCCCCCAATACTCGCCATGCATTAGGAACACTTCACCTTTCTATGCCTCTCTTTATGAATAATAGTACTTAATATTTTCTTAATAATTTCTCTATATATTTATTAGTCTTGTATAAAAAAGGTTTATTATGAAATTTGAAAATTCTTTATTTGAAGAACGCTTTAATGACTACTGGAATAGAAATGTTGTGGTATTAGATACCATCATTCGCAATATTAATATGCAAAATTTATTTGCAAATCGAGCTAATGTTGGAGATCTGATTAAATCCTATCAACAGCATGTACGGAATATGTTATCCAATTTATTTCGTCAAGAGTCTATGTTTGAAGACAAAGGATATGTACAGGAATACAGGAAAAACACCATTGAACAAGCACATGAGGATCTCGCTGTCTATTCACGTTTATTTCCGGAATATCAAGAAACCATAACTGAATTTTTAAACGCTATCGATAAGGATTCATCTTTAAAAATTGATGAGGCTCCATCGCTTGCTTACAAGTTCGCTAAATAATACAGATAGATCATTGCCTGTATCAATGATTTAAGAAATTAATGCAGGCGAAATCCATAGTAAAGTAGTTGTCATTCCAAAATATAAAGGAATCCATTCCTGATAAAATTGATATTTAAGCTAATTCTCCACCTGGGTGGAGATACCTGTTACGATACTCGAGAATTATTAATAGCAGTACAGCCCTATTTTCCTTGTTGGGAGTGTGCTAATTAATTGATTCAGCAGAATATCTTCTTTGAATTGATTCATTGTGATCCAAATCTTCCGTATGATGCTGAAGTCTCTTCGCTTTATCCATATCAAAGAAGTATGGGGAATAGGTTGATTCCTCTCTTGGTGATTTTTTAACAAAACAGAAAAACGTTGCTTTTGCTACGTCGTCTACAGAGCGAATGTCCTCTTTAACCAATGTAAATCCTAGTTGCCCCATAATCGCATCAAGAATGTTTTTGGAAAAATAATGCGATTGATATTCAGATTTAAATTTTGAAACAGCTTTCATGGCATCTTCAGGGGTAGGAATTTGATTTTTATCAATACTATATCTTAGGTTTAATAAAATATGAGAGAGATCTAAAACATCGTCATCAAAACAATTCGCATGTTCGGATAAAAAGAGAATCCCACCCGGCTCTAAAATTTGACTTGCCTGTTTTAAACTGTCAAATTGCGCCTTGAAAGAAGGAAAATGATGTAATGAATGATTATACATCACCACAGCAAACTTTTTTCCGTTAAGCGCACCTAATAAATCATTCCCATCATAGACATAATGGCGGTTAATTTGTTCCATATACTCATTTTTGTTTTTCTTATCACTACTGTTTTCCCCACCCCAATCAATATTCGATTGAATATCAATAGCATTTCCTTCCATCTTAAGTGCTTCGCTCACTAAATAAGTCATAGCGCAATCACCTGCCCCTACATCTAGGAGCGCTTTTCCCTTTAATCTCGTTCTACTTTGTGGGGATAAGCCTGAAGTAATAATACGAGCAATATTTGCGGCTTTGGACATCTGATATTCCTTATCAGTCATAACAAATCCATGTTTATTTTGCATTCCCAATGTAAGGTACCATTGATGAATTGTTGCCGCACATACTTCATCCGAAGTATCTATAGGATACTCTTGCAGCGTTCTCATTAAATCCAATACTGCTTTTTGATCTACATCTGCAAAAGTGTAAAAAAAAACGTTTCTTACATCTTTTTGACGACTCTGAGATTTTAATAATTTAATTATTTGATTGGGCTTTAATATTTGCGGATCAGTTTGTGAAATAGATTCAGAAATTATTGTTTCATTTTCATTATCAAGATAATGAGTACCATTCAAATTTGTTGTCATATCATCTCTTTACTCAATTGGATTGAGTGGTCATTATATGCTAATTATTAGTATTTTTAAATCATAGTGGTTTTGTTTTTTTCATTTAGTTTAAATTAACCTTAATCTATCGAAGCAGCAAATGGTGTACCCTGATGAACAGGGTCACTATGGGATGAAAAATTAAAGCAAGCAACAGTATTACTCAAGGTTTTCTTAAGGAACCGGAATAGCAAACAAATTCCAAGCGATGTTTTAAATTAGGAAATATTTTTCTGTGCTTTTTCCGCAGCTAAATAAACACTAATAATGGTAATCACTGCCAAGATAATGAGATAGACTGAGACAGGCCACGTATGATCATGAGCCCACTCTACCAGACCGGTAGCAATTAATGGAGTTAATCCTCCAGACAATGCTGCTGATAAATGATAAGCAATTGCTGTTCCACTATAACGGATGCGTGTTTTAAAGAGCTCCGAATAAAATGCTGCCTGAGCCCCATGCATCATTGCATGAGGTCCACACATCCCCAAAATTACGGCAAAAAAAATCAAATGCGGGCTTTTTGATTGCAACATCCAAAAAAATGGGAATGCAAACAAACCCATCAATAAAGCGCCACAGATATATACTGGGCGACGTCCAATTAGATCCGAAACCATACCGAAATATGGAATCAGTAGCATTTCAAAAATGGACCCCAACATTACGGCATAAAGAAGAAGGGTTTTTGATAAATGCAGATTATATGTCCCATAACTTAATATAAAAACGGTTAAAATATAAAAAGAAGAACTCTCAATTAAACGCGCCCCTATTGCTAGCATAAAGTTTTTAAAATGGGAGCGCAGCATTTCTAAAGCTGGAACTTTGGGTGGTCGTTTATTTTTGGAGGCCTCTACAAAAACTTTACTCTCCATAATTTGTAGTCGAATATAAAGTCCAACAAGAACTAGAACAAAACTGAGTAAAAAAGGAATACGCCATCCCCATGCTAAAAACTGTTCCCTAGGAAGCGAAGAAAAAATAAGAAATACCGCAATGGAAATAACCAAGCCAAATGGAGCCCCTGCATTTGGCCAACTTGAATAAAATCCTCTTTCCTTTTCTCGGCTAACCTCAGCAGACATTACCACTGCACCAGCCCACTCCCCCCCAACAGCTATTCCTTGAATACATCGCAAAATCACAAGTAAAACTGGTGCAAATATCCCTATTGTGCTGTATGTAGGAAGTAACCCTATCATAAAGGTAGATGCCCCCATCAGGGATAACGTGATAATAAGCATATTTTTTCTACTTATTCTATCCCCAAAGTGACCAAAAATAAGTCCCCCTAATGGCCTAGCAAAAAAGCCAACTGCATAGGCTGCATACGCGGCCATGATTCCTGCTACAGGACTAATTTTGGGGAAAAACAGTGTGTTGAAAAAAAGAGCGGAAGCAGTACCAAAAAGATAGAAGTCATACCATTCAATTGTTGTGCCAATCAAACTTGCAATAGAAACTTTTCTTGAAGCTTTAGATTTAGGATCGCGTCGTAGTATTGCCATAATTCCTTATAATTAACAATAGGATACCTTATTTTATCCTATATGAAATCCCATCAGAATGCGAGGATTACTTCAATCTATCTGAATTCTCTTTGTAACAGTTCATTTTGCTATTTCATTAACAAATTATGTCATCGCAAATAGCTATCGGAATAATCAATAAACCCTGTGTAAGAAGAGTTTCTTGGGCCAAATGCTGTATGTGAATACCGGGCACATAAACTCGCAGTATGATGCCTAGAAAGTACTAGAGTAAAAGCCCCTGTTATTTTCTTTTCACCATTTTGCTACTAAACTAAAATCGACGATTAGAACTTTGAATCTAGGATAAGGAAATCCGATATGAGCTATTTAGAGCTTATAACAAAAACACTGGATAAATTTGCGCAAAATTTGATTGCGCTTATTCCTAATATCATTGTCGGTATTATTTTTGCTTTTGTGACTTACTTTGTCGCAAAAATAGTTAGTCGACTCGTCAGTTCTCTTTTACCCAGAATGGCAATTCGTGCCAATTTGGTCACTATTTTTCATAAGCTGACCCTTATCATGGTTTGGTTCGTTGGAATATTAATCATTTCAGCCATCATATTTCCATCAGTAACCACAGCCAATGTCTTAGCAACTTTGGGATTGACCTCTGTTGCAATTGGTTTGGCATTTAGGAGCATTTTTGAAAACTTTTTTACCGGCTTTTTACTTTTACTCAGAGAGCCCTTTAGTATTGGTGATTTTATCATCGTTGATTCACAACAAGGCTATGTTTATCGTATTTCCGTGCAAAACACTCATTTACGTAAAACAGATGGAACTCGTGTCTACATCCCCAATTCTAAATTGTATACTAATACTGTAGTGGTATTAACTGATACGCCGCTAAGACGAAAAAAAATTGGCTGTAGTGTTGATTTTGGTACAGATGTGGAAAAAGCACGTTCAGTGATTGCCAAAGCATTGGAACGATGCGAGACTGTTTCTAAAGATAAATACATTCAAATTTATGTAGTTTCATTTTCTTCGAATGGAATTGATTTTGAAATATATTGGTGGACAAAATCCAAACCAAGCGACCAACGCCGTTCACTCGATGAAGTACTCACAAGCATTAAAAAAGCACTTGACGATGAAAAAATACCAATGACCTACTCTACCCCGTTAAGTTTTGTGGAACCTTTAGCAATAAAAAACAAAGGAAATCATGATGACTCTGATGATCACTAGATCGAATAAGCTCAGATTTGCTCGATTAGCACTATACTGAATCAATTAAAAAGCATAGAATCTACTTTTATTCGCGTATCTTATTGCCTATCTATTTGGATGTTCAAAATGAGTCAACTTCTAGACCTATCTCTTTTAAAAAAAAATCGTGATTTCAGGCTGCTCTATTTTGGGCAATTTATTTCATTTATAGGCACCATGATCACTAGCGTCGCCCTGCCCTATCAAATTTATCAAATGACCCAATCAACACTGATGGTCGGATTATTAAGCTTAGTGCAATTATTACCTCTATTAATTACTGCCCTGATTGGTGGGGTATTTGCAGATCGATACAATCGTCGCGGATTATTGATCATGAGTGAATTACTCCTTGCTGTGGGCTGTTGCATGCTTGTACTTAACTCCTATCAAGCTGACCCCTCTCTAATCCTTATTTTTATCGTTTCAGCTTCTATGTCAGCGATTAACGGCTTACATCGTCCTGCTTTTGATAGTATTGCGCAACAGATTGTTGAGCCCAATGATTACAAAAATATGGGGGTTCTTGCTACATTTAAATTCAGTTTTTGTATGATTATTGCTCCAGCTATATCTGGACTCATCATTGCTCAATACGGCATTATAATTACTTATTTAATTGATTTAATTACTTTTTTTATGTCATTAGTCACTTTAATTAGACTGCATAATATTCCCAAACCCGTACAGCACGAGCATCCATCCATTGTCTCTTCGTTAAAACAAGGAGTTTCCTTTGCTTTTAATCGACAAGAATTAATGGGAAGCTATCTTGTTGATTTTATTGCGATGGTTTTTGCATGGCCTAACTCCTTACTCCCTGCTATAGCTCAATCATTCGGTGGCGCAAAAACTTTGGGTTTACTTTATTCTGCACCTGCTGTAGGTGCTTTGATTATTTCATTTTTCAGTGGTTGGACCGCAAAAATAGATCGTGATGGTAAAGCCATTGCAATTGCCGCTGCGCTATGGGGAGCTGCAATTATTGGATTTGGTTTATCCAGTTCACTTTGGCTTGTCCTATTTTTCCTGGCGCTTGCTGGTGCTTTTGATGCTATAAGTGGAATATTTCGTGCCACTTTATGGAACAATACCATTCCAACAGAATATCGCGGCAGATTAGCAGGCATCGAAATGATCAGTTATTTAAGTGGACCTAAATTAGGAGATACCCGAGCCGGATTTATCGCATCCAGTTTTAGCATTACCACCGCTTTGATATCCGGTGGGGTATTATGCATTATCGGGGTGACTGTTTGTTGCCTGGCCTTTCCTAAGTTTTGGCGTTATCGATCACATCAACCATAGCCTGGTCTCGTCATCCCGAGCGCAGCGAGAGATCTCCACCCTCTAGCACAAGGTTAAGATGAAATAGGCCTCCCTGCGCTCGCAATGACAAAACCGCTAAGCTATTTTATATGCGGCATGAGTGAATCAAATCAAATTTTGGATTGTATTCCTTTGCTTTTACATCAAAAAGCGACAACAGCGTTGAAAATAAATAATCATGCGATATAGGATCAGATTGCTTATTAAGCAAACAATTTTCTTTCATGGCTAATTGTTTCGATAATCCTTCTGATAACCAGAGAATCATAGGAACCTTCTTTTGTTCGTCCGGAGCCATAAAATATGGTAACCCATGAAGAAATAAATTATGTTCACCAAGTGACTCACCATGATCTGATACATAAATTAATCCTGTATCATGGGATTTAATATTATGTAACAAATCAATTGCTTGAGCCAATATCGAATCTGTATACAAAATTGCATTATCATAAGTATTTACCAATGCTTTTTGCGAACAAGTGGATAAATCCGTGGTTTCACAGATAGGAGTCCAATGTTTAAATTGTTCTGGGTAACGTTCAAAATAAGCTGGACCATGATTACCAAGCATATGCAAGATGATCAGCTGATCCCCTTTTTTATTAATAATCCGTTCCTGAAGTTGATGCAAAAGAACCTCATCATAACAACGCTTGTTTTGACATAGAGCATCCTTTTTTAATTTTTCAAACATGGAAACTTCACATACCCCTTTACAGCCTGATTGATTATCACGCCACAAAACAGAAACATTGGTACGATCCAGTAAATGGAGCAAAGATTCCGTTTGATCAATTTTCGCG
This sequence comes from Legionella cherrii, assembly GCF_900635815.1. NCBI lineage: Bacteria > Pseudomonadati > Pseudomonadota > Gammaproteobacteria > Legionellales > Legionellaceae > Legionella > Legionella cherrii. The sequence continues at coordinate 2,386,943 of NZ_LR134173.1, read as the reverse complement.
CTGTTGTATGCATGCATGCCATAATGAGAAAACATACAGGGCAACGAAACTGCTGTTGTCGTACCACAACTAGTGACTTCACTGAAATTAATCACTTGACGTTTAGCAAGTTCTGGGGTTGTTTGTCTATGATATCCATTTAAACCCCAGTTTCCAGCACGAACCGTCTCACCAACAACAAGAATAATAACTCGCGGTTTACTATTTTCAGGGCGTGGAAGCTTATGCGCATCTGTTCCAATCTTGATTTTTGTCTTATCCACACGCGCCTGTCGCGCTCTCCAATATGCTTTTGTTGAAGATGAAATGATATTTAAGGGGGTAATTAAATAGATGATTTGCTTTCTTTCCCGATGAATTGGACCAAGTTCGTGAAATATAGCCCATGAACCACCAAACATCATACACAATGACAAAAAAATAGTTCCTAATCGTCCAGCCCAATAGGAAGGAAGGCTTCTTTTATAAATTTTGATATGCCAAATGATCCAGCAAGGAAGTACTCCTAGGAATAGAAAATAAGGAAGAATACGCCACTGCAAAAACTCACTACTCTCCTGATAGTCGGTGCTCACAACATTGGTAATCATGGTGGGATCAATGTACACATGAAATGTATTCATGAAATACACAGCAATAGAGGTAACCAGCAACAGCCCCATGGTAAACCATTTGAAAGTCCAACGATTAATCACTAAAAGAAGTAAGAACCACTGCAAACCTGTGATTGCAGTTGCTGTACAAAAAATAATAAACCAGGTATATGGATTCGCTAAGTCTTTACCTTGAAGTAATTCTGTCCAGAAAGAGCTGTTACATGCTAAGGTAAAAAAAAGACTACACACTAAGGTGATCAGTTCACTAGACCAATAACTTGTACGACTTGTTTTGATAACTTTCTCCTCAAAATAGAGGCGTATTTTACAAATTTTTTTTAATATTTGATAGTGATTCTTATTCAGCTTTATCTTTACACTACAAGAGACTGATTTAGATAACAAAATGGAAGGTCTTAAAAGAGTTTTCGTGATCCACTGGCATTAATGTTCACGGATCACGAATTAAAACTTAAGTGGGATACTTCAACCAAACAGGCATTACCTTATTCAGGTACACCATAAACTTCCATAACCCCACCTGAGACTCGACATTGCCATAAATATCAGTCTTTGTCTCGGGATAAGCAATACCTAAACCAAACAATCCCGGCCCAATGATGCCGACATAGGGATTATGACGCGCATTTTCGTAATCACCAATTACAATGCTTTTTCGTTGCTCAAAACCTACTGCATAAACTACTTGGTCACATTCGGGTAAAAAACGTGCAATATTAGGTTCACTGAGATTATAACGAACCAGATTAGAGGGTAAAACACCATCAATATGTTCTCGAGCCCAAGCCGCAGTTTGACCCTTAAGTCCTGTATTATCGAAAAGAATCCAATCATCCATTTCAATGGCATAACGGCATGGAGAGCGATAAAAATTAATCACTTTTTTAACCTCCAATTCGACAAGATGCTTTAAAATAATAATTGCAGAATGTGATGAACCGAATACACCAAAAGTCTCATCTCGCTGAATGACAGAAGACAGTTTCTCTTTATCAATTGCGGTATCAAAAGGAATTACATTAACACCGGGATAATTTAATGTAGACGGCAGTGCACCTGTAGCTAATATGACATTTTTAGCTTGATAGCTTTTTGAGTCTGAACATAAAGACCATAGACGCTTGGATAAGAACATACTATGAATTGTTGTTTTTACTGATTGAACCTTTTGTAATAAATGTTCCGTAATCCACTGTAAAGGTTCAACAATGAAACTTAAAGTGCATGTTTGATCAACGGGTAAATGATTTAATTGAAAATCAAGAGGTGCATCTTGGTAATGAAAAGAATGAACTGCCAATAAAAAATCTTTAAAAAATTTTACCTTTGTATTACTCGAAACATTATACCAATGCAGTCCTAAATCACCGACCTTAAAATGGGGGTCAATCCATAAAATATCATCTGCTATAATACCATTATCTAATAACTTCCCGATTGCTGCGATCCCCGCAGGACCGGCTCCTACCACTGCCCATTGATATGTTTTCTTATCCATAATCCTTATTCACACGTATTAACCAACACACAAGTACCTGAACTACAGTCATCTATTGTTTGGCATGAAGGATCATAATAACCTTCCGCAGGCACTCCAATAACCACACCGGTATTATCATTCAAATTATCATCATACCAAATATCATCTGTATTCACATTAATCCCATCTCCATACCAATCATCATTGTGATAGTAATTGCCATGGTAATTATCATAATTACCATTATTGTGATACCCATTATTGTACCCAGTATTTGGCGGAGGTGCGCCATGGTAGCCGCCACCAACATGTCCCTCAAAAGCAAAAATAGAAACACTGATAAGAAAGCATAAAGCAAACAGGAAAACGCGAGCACATACTTTCATTTTCTTTCCTTAGAGTAAGCGGCCAGATCTTAATAAAGTATAGTACTCGAAATGAGAGTAAGTGAAACAAAATTTTACGCCAAATAAATATGAATTTTGAATGATTATGATACACTCGAGTAATTGTTTACCCTTATGAAAAAGTATTATGATTTATCTATCAATTCCTCCTGGCAAAGTCTTTAAAAAAGTTGTTGAAATCGACGAACATGGTTGTCCTAAAGAAGCCAAAGATTGTTTTGTTGATCTGGAAGATGGGTCCATAATTGAGTTGCAAGACTTAATTAAGAGCGCCTTACAAAACATGGGAAGAAAAAGTCATATTACTTTAGAAGCATTTACTATATATTTGAAAACACCGCCTAATACCGAAGATTATTTTTTGGCTTATACTCCAAATCATAATGGTAAATATCCAACTGAAGTAGAACCGGAAGTTGTGATGGGAAAGAACGTTCAGAAATATAATCCAGGAGCACATACTAAATACGGATCTTTTTGGCATAGCGAACTTTATTTGAAAGCCGAAAAAAAATTACAAGTAGCAGAAAAAATGTTAGAGCAGAAAGAAAATCGTCAACATGTTGGCGATAGCCCTAACCCAACCTAAGATTTAAAAATAAAAACCAATTGAGACCGTGCTAATCCGGCGACAAATTGGATTCGATGACATATACAATCAGTTATGCTAAGATGGCTTTCGTTCCAAAACCATGGATACATACAGCGTTTACTTAGCCTACACTATATATATTGTAACAAAATCAAATAACAATTTTGGATCATCCTATGGCAGTTACTATAAAGACCCCTGATGAAATCGAAAAAATGCGCGTTGCCGGCAAACTTGCCGCAGAAGTTCTTGAGATGATTGGACCTCATGTACAAGAAGGCATCACCACTGATGAACTGAATACTATTTGTCATGACTACATCGTGAACATACAAAAAGCGATTCCTGCTCCTTTAAATTATAATGGGTTTCCAAAATCCATTTGTACCTCAGTCAATCATGTAGTATGCCATGGGATCCCAGGAAAAAAAGTTTTAAAAGATGGCGACATTATTAATATTGACGTCACCGTAATCAAAAATGAATATCACGGCGATACAAGTAAGATGTTCATTATTGGTACGCCATCAGTCAAAGCAAAGCATGTAACTCAGGTGGCTCATGAGTGTTTGTTTATCGGAATTGACATGGTAAAACCCGGAGTTCATTTAGGCGATATAGGCCATGCTATCCAACAGCATGCAGAAAAAAATCGTTGCTCTGTTGTCCGTGATTATTGTGGCCATGGCATAGGACGTATTTTCCATGAAGATCCCCAGGTACTGCATTATGGTGTACCTAACACAGGAATGAAACTGGAGCCCGGGATGACATTCACAATTGAGCCCATGATCAATATAGGCAAACACCACACTCGTTTATTGCCTGATCATTGGACTGTAGTCACTAAAGATCACAGTCTTTCAGCCCAATGGGAGCATACCTTATTGGTTACCGATGATGGTGTAGAAATTTTGACTCTGCGCGATGAAGAACGAAAATAAACCTACAAAAGCTCATCCCTTTACACAAGCACTCGATGCAGAAACAAAAGGGATGACCTTAGAATTGCAACATCTTAAAAACTCTCTAAGACAATTTAAAGAAAAACTACGAGAAGAATTCGATTATAAAACCAATATTACCACCATTATTCGTAAGCTCGTTGTCTTCATCGATGAACTAGTAATTAGTCTATTCACTAAAAATCAATTGGATCATGATGTTTTTTGCCTTCTCGCCCTTGGCAGTTATGGGCGTAGAGAACTGCACCTCTATTCTGATGTCGATATATTGTTGCTTCATACTGATACAGTTTCTAAATCACAATTACAGCGCGCACAAAACTTTATCCAGGATTGCTGGGATGTGGGATTGGATCTCAGCCATCAAATCACTAGCGTTTCCTCGTGTGCGGATCTCGCAAGTCAAGATGTTGCCGTGATTTCAAGTCTGATGGACATGTTTTTATTATGCGGTCGGGGCGCATTAATGGAAGAATTGACTTATCAAATCCATCCCCTACACATGTGGACAAGTCATGATTATTTTTTGGCAAAACTTCAAGAGCAAAAAAAAACGCGATGCCAAGTATGGTGAAACAGCTTATAACTTGGAACCCAATGTCAAATATGGCCCTGGCGGTCTGCGAGATTTGCACATTCTACTCAGCATTGGTAAGCGTCATTTTAATATTAAAAAATTAGCTGATGGCATAAGCTATGGATTCATTACGGATAAAGAATATGAAAAATTAACATACTGCCAGCATTTTCTCTGGCGCGTACGTTTTGCCTTACATGTATTAGCTGAAAAAGCGGAGGAACGCTTATCTTTTGATTATCAGATTAAATTAGCTCAGTTTTTTGGCTATAAAGATAAACCTCATTCACTAGCCATAGAACAATTTATGAAAGATTACTTTAAAGTAATTAAACGGAACAGAGAACTCAATGAGATGCTATTACAATGGTTTGATGAAACCATTGCGCACTCCCCCAAGCAAAAATTATTTCATTTAGATAATGAGTTTCAACTGTCTAATAATTACATCGAAGTAAGAAATACCCGTATTTTCATCCATCATCCCCAAGCGCTATTAAAATTATTTCTTTGGATAGCGAAACGCCGAGATATTGAAGGGGTCAGAGCGAATACTATTCGATTAATTAGAGAATCTCTCTATCTGATGAATAAACGTTTTAAAGCATCTTCAGAAACAACAGAATTGTTTATGAACATTCTTAAAACAGAGGATGGACCTTATAAAGCCTTACATCGAATGAGCCGATATGGTGTTCTAGCCCATTATCTTGAATGCTTCGCTGTGGTCACCGGTCAAATGCAATATGATTTATTTCATGTCTATACGGTAGATCAACACACATTATTTGTTATTCGCAATCTATCACGTTTCAAAGAAAAAAATTATGCAGAGCAATTTCCTCTCTGTGTACAAATCATGTCTACTTTAAACAAACCTGAACTACTCTACCTAAGTGCTTTATTTCATGATATAGCCAAAGGAAGAGGCGGCGATCATTCCGAGCTGGGTGCAGTTGAAGCACTGCATTTTGCACAAAATCATCATCTTGAAAAAGAAGATAGTGATTTGCTTGTGTGGCTTGTGCGAAATCACCTCATCATGTCACAAACTGCTCAGCGTCAAGATATTTATGATCCCAATACAATAAAGAATTTTTGCCAACTCTTACCCCACCCCCACTTTCTGGATTATTTGTATCTGCTTACTGTTGCTGATATTTGTGGAACTAATCCCACGTTATGGAATTCTTGGAAAGACTCCCTACTTAAAGAGTTATATCGTGCTGCCAAACATATGTTGCATAAAGAACAAGAATTAATGGATGAAACAGAGCTGATTAAAGTACGAAAACACTACGCTTTATCGATATTAGTTGCTGAAGGAATTGCAGCAAGCATGGTTGAAGATTTATGGGAACAATTCAAAGACAAATACTTTTTACATGAGTCTCCCGAAATCATAGCCCGTCATACTAAAGCAATCCTTGCATGTACAAAATTTCCCTTAGTGATGATCATGCCTCACCATAGCCAGGGAGGAACGGAAGTTTTTATCTATATGCCTCACCGGGATGATCGATTTGCCATTGCGACAACGGTCTTAAGTAACCATAATGTCACCATTCAAGAAGCAATGATCCTTACCTGCGATAATCAATATGATTTGGATACCTACATTATTTTAGATGAGCAAAATCAGGCATTTTTTGATAAACAACGCTCGCATGATATTCAACACGCTTTGTGCATCCATTTAGCAAAAACAGGACAACTGCCCGCCATAGCCCGAAAAAGACTTTCAAGAGCTTTGGCTCATTTTAATGTCAATACTCAAATTCATTACAACGATGACTTGACCTCTCATCAGACTCGATTGTTTTTGGTCACTGGAGATAGACCTGGCCTACTAGCGACTATAGGTAAGGTATTTTCCACTTTAAATATTCATTTACACAACGCAAAAATTGTTACCGCAGGGGAACGTGCAGAAGATACATTTTATATTACAAATCAACACAATCAGCCATTAAATCATGACGAAAAAGAAGTTTTAAAACAAAAGCTAACTCAGGAATTACTAGTCTCTTCAAAGTAACATCTCAAGAAATATAGAACATCTTAACAAAGGAAACGAGACAAATCCAACCAACATGCTGTATTTATTTGCATATCACTCTCAATTTGACTATATTGAAGCAAAGGAAATCAACCTGATATTGTATGAAAAAACGGCAGATAGCTTCGATTTTGCGAACTTATTGGAACGCCAATATTGATGAAATTGAAGAGCTAAAAAAAAGTTATAATACTTTGGTACATCTTGATGATGAAGAAGAAGTTCCCGATGAAATAGAAGAGGAATATCATCATGTTTTAGAGGTAATTTCTAGCCCCTCTGAGCCTCATTATCCATTTTATTTAAAAGAATTTATTCCGAAAATTCTTGAAGAAAACTTAGATACACTATTAGATGGATTTGAGGAGGGAGATCTAGTTTATGGAATAAGCGGTTCACGTATTAGTTTATTTTATTTTTTGAGATCACAAGGAAAAGATGTTTTCGCTACAAGAGTAGATGAGCTATTTAATGCAACTATTGACCCCTTTCTTGAACCCCTTCTCGATCCCAGTTTTGCAAAACCAACCAATCCCTTTTATGCCTCCGCACAAACATTTAAATCATATGCCAGTCTTTTAAACAATGAAATTGAACAACTTTCGCCCTTAGCAAAGCAAACTGACAAAATGCCCTTCATTAAAAAAATGTCAAAGATGGGCGTTTTTTGGACGCTTAATAATGAACATAAGCTACATTTTGTTTTGAACAAAATAGATTACAAGATGTGTTTTGATAAAAAATTCGACAAAATAACTTTTGCTGAACTTCGCTTTCTTTACCGCTATTGGGAGCAATTTAAACCTTATTATGAACGGGGACAAATCAATTTTTACTTCTTAAAAGAAAACAATCAACTAAAAAAAGTAGAAGCCCCTTGGGAGTCAAATCCAGAGATTGTAAGGACTTATATACCCCAAAATATCCCCAACAGAAAATACCATGCATTTTTTAATGGTTTTATAATTGATCTACTTAAGAATGAAATAAAAAAAGGAATATGGAAGACGGGCTTCTTTGGATTAGGAGGAGGCAAGACTATTGTTATTGATGGACAGGAGAAAACAGTCCCTCATCGTGTTGCGCGTATTTATAAGATTGCAACTGACCCTACTTTAAGTTCGGCAGATAAATATATAAAAATCCTAGCAGCTGCCGAGAAAGCTATCCGTAGCCCCAAAAAGTTACAAAAGCCAGAAACTACCGAATTTTATCAAGCAATTCTGGACTTTGATAAGAAAATCGCACCTGTTGAAAAAGATACATTAAGATTTTTTAAGGGACGGACGATAGTGGATAAACAACAGGAGATACAGGAAAAAGACCAACCTAAGCTACTATAAGTTTTATATTTACTCAATCCAAAATTTAGTCATCATCTGAGCATGTGAATCTTTCTGTAATTTACAGTTATATCCGGTAATTCATAAGTACCTATGAATCCCAATAGAAAAACTTTAAAAAAATTTACCGCAATATTTGAAAAAATTCAGTCAGTAATAAAGAACATTCCGCTTGCATAATTCCCTCATCAATTTGAACTTTATGATTTAAAGGATAACCCTGCAATAAGTTATAGACAGATCCGGCTGCTCCTGTTTTAAAGTCTCGGGTTGCAAAAACTACTCTTTTAATCCGGGCATGAACAATAAGTCCCGCGCACATGGCGCAAGGTTCAAGAGTCACATAGAGCGTTGTATCTAATAGTCGGTGATTTTTTAGCTGTTGCGATGCATGCCTGATTGCACGGACTTCTGCATGATCCGATGGATCATGGCTGTTTTGTGTGACATTTCGTCCTAAGCCTAATAACTGATTATCTTTGCTTACCAATACAGCACCAACAGGAACTTCTCCTTCATTTTGGGCTAGAATTGCCTGCTCATATGCTATTTGCATCCAATAGTGATCGTTCATTATTAGTTATAGAAAAAAATTTTAAAATTTATAGCTTAGGTGATTTGTAGCCCGGATTAGCGCAGCGTAATCCGGGCATTTTGACCTATAATCCAGCCTACAATTATTCCCATTCAATTGTAGCTGGTGGTTTACCTGAAATATCATACGTTACCCGGGATACCCCATGTACTTCATTAATAATGCGATTGGATACATGACCGAGAAAGTCCCAAGGTAATTGCGACCAATGTGCTGTCATAAAATCGACTGTCTCAACAGCCCGAAGACAAATCACGTAATCGTATTTACGTCCATCCCCCATCACCCCCACACTTTTAACCGGTAAAAATACGGCAAAAGCCTGACTGACTTTATGATAAAGATCCGCTTTTCTTAATTCTTCAATAAAAATAGCATCCGCTCGACGTAAAATATCTGCATATTCCTTTTTCACTTCTGCTAAAATTCGAACGCCCAATCCGGGACCAGGAAATGGATGGCGATAAACCATGTCATGTGGCAAACCTAACTCAAGACCAATATTACGAACTTCGTCTTTAAATAATTCACGGATAGGCTCTAATAGTTTTAAGTTTAAAGTTTCTGGCAATCCACCTACATTATGGTGCGATTTAATGACCACAGAAGCACCATTGGTACTCGTTGCTGCCGACTCAATAACATCAGGATAAATCGTTCCTTGTGCCAACCAGGAAACTCCAGGAATTTTTAGTGCTTCCTCATCAAATACTTCGATGAAAGTACGTCCAATAATTTTTCTTTTTTCCTCAGGGCAAGTAACCCCTTTCAGAGCATTAAAAAATCTCTCTTCTGCTTGAACAGCAATCACTTCAACACCCATGTGCTTGCCAAACATCTCCAAGACTTCATCTGCTTCATTAAAACGCAACAAGCCCGTATCAACAAAAACACAAACTAATTGTTTGCCAATAGCCTTATGCAATAAAGCAGCAACCACCGAAGAATCTACACCACCCGATAAACCGAGCAAAACTTTCTCTGTGCCTACCTTAGTTCTGATTTTACTGATTGCTTCATCAATAATCAGTTCTGACGTCCAATTCGTTGAAGCCTTGCAAATATCTACAACGAAACGATGTAAAATACGCATCCCTTGCAGAGTATGGGTTACTTCTGGATGAAATTGCACCCCATACATGTGACGATTTTCATCTGCCATTCCAGCGATTGGAGCATTACGCGTTTCACAAATTACCTTAAAACCAACAGGTAATTTTGTCACCTTATCTCCATGGCTCATCCAAACATCTAATAATGCATTTCCATCTGTGTTAAGGCGATCTTCAATTTGCGAAAACAATTTGCTGTGACCATGCAATTTCAATTCAGCATAACCAAATTCTCTCATAGAAGATGACTGTACTTCGCCCCCTAATTGTACTGCCATGGTTTGCATCCCATAGCAAATCCCCAAAATAGGAATCCCCGCGGTAAATAACCACTGGGGTGCTCGAGGGTTTTCATCGTGGGTTACAGTTGCTGGGCCACCAGATAAAATGATGCCACAAGGACTTAGAGAAGCAAATTCTTCTTGGGTTATGTTGAAAGGATGAATTTCACAATAGACACCTAGCTCACGTACTCGGCGAGCAATCAATTGTGTGTATTGAGAACCAAAATCGAGGATCAATAAAGGATGTTGCTTTAAATCGTTCATTATTAATTATCCACCTGATAGTTTGGTGCCTGTTTCGTAATACTGACATCATGAACATGTGATTCTCTCATTCCTGCATTAGTCACTTGTACAAATTCAGCCTTAGTATGTAATTTTTCGATATTTTCACATCCTGTATAGCCCATGCAAGAACGCAAACCACCTAACAATTGGTGAATAATTGTTTGCGCCGATCCTTTATAAGGAACACGACCTTCAATTCCTTCTGGAACTAATTTTTCTGAACCTAATGAAGCATCCTGGAAATAACGGTCACTGGAACCTTGTGATGAAGCCATGGCACCAATTGATCCCATACCTCGATAATTCTTATAAGTTCTACCTTGATATAATTCAATTTCACCTGGTGATTCTTCTGTTCCTGCAAACATGCTACCAAGCATTACAGTATCAGCACCTGCAGCTAGTGCTTTACACACATCACCAGAAAAACGTATTCCACCATCTGCTATTACTGGAATTTTTCCTTTAAGTTCTTTTGCCACATTGGCGATGGCAGTAATTTGTGGAACCCCAACACCGGTTACGATCCGCGTAGTACAGATAGAACCTGGGCCTATACCCACTTTTACAGCATCCGCACCAACAGTATATAAATCACGAGCTGCTGCAGCTGTAGCTATATTTCCTCCAATTACCTGTATTTCCGGATGGTGCTTCTTAATCCACTTAACACGATCAAGCACGCCTTGCGAATGTCCATGAGCCGTATCAACAACAAGGACATCAACACCAGCTTCAATCAATGCACAAATACGTTCATCAGTGCCCTCACCCACACCAACAGCTGCACCAACACGTAATTGCTCCGCATCGTCTTTACACGCATAAGGATTTTCTTTAGCTTTCTGGATGTCTTTAACTGTAATTAACCCACGTAATTGAAAAGCATCGTTTACCACAAGCAGTTTTTCAATACGATGTTTGTGTAATAAACTACGTACTTCTTCGCGACTCGCCCCCTCTCTAACCGTTACTAATTGCGTCTTAGGTGTCATCACTTGCTCGACACTCAAAGACAAATTCGTTTCAAAACGGATATCACGACTCGTTACGATGCCAACTAAATGTTCTCCATCAACTACAGGAACCCCTGAAATATTATACTTAGACATGACATCCAGTAATTCCTTTACAGTGATACTAGGAGTCACAGTGATTGGATCCCGAACCATACCACTTTCAAATTTTTTCACTTTTCTGACTTCTTCAGCCTGTGCCATAATGGTCATATTCTTATGAATTATACCAATACCACCTTCTTGCGCTAAGGCAATGGCTAAGCGCGCCTCAGTCACAGTATCCATGGCTGCTGATATAAGAGGAATATTCAGGTTAATCGCACGAGTTAATTTTGTTCTCAAAGACACATCTTTAGGAAGTATTAAAGAGTGTGCAGGAACAAGAAGTACATCGTCAAAGGTTAATGATTGCTGCACAATAGAAAGCGCCATTTTATTCTCGCTATCAGGAGTTAAATTAACCGAATAGTTTACTATAAATTGTGGACAAATTAAACAGATAATTTACAATAAACAACATAATCCCTTATAATTATAAGACTTATTAGCTGTTCCCATCAAAAATCCAGGTTCTTAATTCTTGAGTCCTCATTTACCGTTTTTTTTATCGAATATTGCTAAAGACCCAAGCAAACAATGAAACGTAAAAAGAGTTTAAAAATGATTTTTATCTCACTCGATTTTGGAAAATGTTTTTCCACAGATCACTCCTCCACCACTTGAATTATTAATCGATTAACGTGTACACTGTTGGTTAAATATTGTGTTGAATCAAAAAAAATAGGAAGGGTTCAGCGTTGGCTAAAATAATTGTAATTACATCTGGCAAAGGTGGAGTAGGAAAAACTACTTCTTCTGCGGCTATTTCTTCAGGACTTGCTCTTTTAGGGCATAAAACTGTGGTTATTGACTTTGATATCGGTTTAAGAAACCTTGATATCATTATGGGCTGCGAACGACGAGTAGTTTATGATTTTATTAATGTCATAAATGGCGAAGCAAACCTCAATCAAGCTTTAATTAAAGACAAACGTATCCCAAACCTTTGTATCCTTCCTGCATCACAAACACGAGATAAAGATGCATTAACACTCGAAGGAGTTGAAAGAACCCTTAATGATCTTTCTAAAGATTTTGACTTTATTATTTGTGATTCACCTGCTGGAATTGAAACAGGTGCATTAATGGCCATGTATTTTGCTGACCATGCAATCGTTGTAACGAATCCAGAAGTTTCTTCAGTACGCGATTCCGATCGGATACTAGGAATTCTTGCAAGTAAGACTAAAAGAGCTATTGAAAATAAAGCACCAATACAAGAACATTTATTATTAACACGCTATGACCCAGAACGTGTCGAGCGTGGTGACATGCTTTCTGTAACAGATGTAAAAGAAATATTGGCCATTCCATTAATTGGCGTTATTCCAGAGTCAAAGTCAGTGCTTAAAGCTTCAAATACAGGTACACCCGTAGTACTTGACGAAACAAGTGACGCCGGTATTGCATATCAAGATGCAATTGCTCGTTTTCTCGGTGAAGAAAGACCAATGCGCTTCATAAGTAGTGATCGTAAGGGATTGTTGCGTCGCTTATTCAGTAAAAATAAGGAGGAAGTGACGGTATGAGTATTTTTAATTACTTGCGTAGAAGGACTGCTACAGCATCAGTTGCTAAAGAACGTTTACAGATAATCATTTCTCATGAACGCTCACAACGCAATACACCTGACTACCTGCCAAAGCTTCAAGAAGAAATTCTCGCTGTTATTGCGAAATATGTCCATGTCACTCGAGATCAAGTCAGTGTGAATCTTGAGCGCATGGGTGATAACTCAGTGCTTGAATTAAACATCACTATGCCAGATGAGGTTAAGGAAAACGCTTAAAGATTTTCAGAAAATGTTATTGAAACATGGAATAAGAGACATGACTCATGGGTCACATTTACCGGAATAATAATCCATTCTAAATCATTAGCTTTGTTCCCTAAAACATAGAACTTTTTTTGATATTTCCTATTAGATATTGATTTCTTTTTATACTCATATAGGTTTACATCGTTTTATATGATTAAACCATTCTTAACGCATACTCCCTTGTTAACTTTAGAATCCTTTAGTACTCCGCAAAAAGAAGCTGCAGTAGAATTGATGACTAAAGTCTATTGCTGCTTTGGCTGAACATATGGTTTAGGTTGAACATTTGGACCAGGATGAACATACGGTTTAGGCTGAAAAGTTGGCCCAGGCTGAATAGCTGGACCAGGCTGAACTTTAGGAGCGGGTTGAACGGTTGGGCCAGGCTGAACGGTTGCACCAGGTTGAACAGTTAGACCATGATGAACTTTTGGACCAGGCTGAACAGCTGGACCAGGCTGAACAGCTGGACCAGGCTGAACTGTTGGACCAGGTTGAACAGTTAGACCATGATGAACTTTTGGACCAGGCTGAACAGCTGGACCAGGCTGAACTGTTGGACCAGGCTGAACAGCTGGACCAGGCTGAACTGTTGGACCATGATGAACTTTTGGACCAGGCTGAACAGCTGGACCAGGCTGAACAGCTGGACCAGGTTGAACTGTTGGACCAGGTTGAACTGTTGGACCAGGTTGAACTTTTGGACCAGGCTGAACGGTTGGACCAGGTGGAACAGTTGGACCAGGTTGAACAGTTGGACCAGGTTGAACAGTTGGACCAGGATGGACTTTAGGACCATGATAAACTTTTGGACCGGGTTGAACAGCTGAACCAGGCTGAACGGTTGGACCAGGCTGAACAGCTGGACCAGGCTGAACGGTTGGACTAGGTTGAACTTTTGGGCCAGGATGAACTTTGGGACCGGGTTGGACTTTTGTGCCAGGTGGAACATTTAGCCCAGGTTGAATATTTTGGGTAGGCTGAACATTTAGACCCGGCTTCACTTTGGGATTCGGTTGATTCGGAACTAATTGCCCACCCGGAACTTGCCCAGGTACTGGATGAACAGTTACTGGAGGTGATTGCGTTATGATACCTGATTTTCCAGCATTTATATTTTGAACTTCTGCTGGACTCAAAGGTCTACCGCCATTTTTTAACAAAAACGGTTTTATTTGTGAGAAAGAAGGCGTTGCTGAAGGAGGCTGAGTTTTGGTTATGATTGGTCTTGATATTATTTGTGCAGGAGGTATCGCCGGTGTGAATCCCTTTCCTCCAAATATACTAACAGGTCGAGGCACAATAGGTGCGACATGAGTTTGCGCAGCATTAAAGAGAATTTGATTAGGAATACGTGAGCGAATATTCCTCACTATCCTGGAATTAATAAAATCATCTGATGGCACAACAGTAACTGCATTTGCAAACCGTACATTTCTGTAATTAATTACCTTATTTGGATTTTTGTAAATATTATTGATAAACGCAGCATCAATAACTGTGTTACTCAGATTGATCGCAGTAAAATAGTCTCGGCTAACATAATAAGGAGGAATATAAGGTTCTCCTGGAGCTAAAGGAAACCAACCAATGCCATATCCGCCATTGATCATGAATTGGGGATTATTGCCGCCAATGAATACGGTTAATGCAGGTGCATAAATAGGATGAGCACCTATTGGTCCAGGAACCCAACACCATCGATTCCTAAGGAAGGCCCAACGTCCGTAGTGAAATGGTGCAAACCCCCAAGGTTGATTATCCACCCAAGTCCAGCCCCAAAGACCTAGCCATATCCATTGACCATTTTGGTAAGGTGCCCAATCTGACTCTACATGACTAGGATACCAAACGGGACCATATTGTTGATCTTCAGTCCAAGAACCATAATTACCAAGATCTTCATAACCTATAGTATCTGGAGAAACATATTGAGTAGAGACTGTTCCTGCCATTTTATCACGCTCTAAACTCCAGCTCTCAAAATCATCGTATGCTACACCCAATGTAGTACATTGAAAATTATCTAAATTAGTCCCTGTTGCACTGCATGAGTTACCCACACTAATCGTATTGGATGTACTTTCTCCATAAGCTGTTCCCTGCCCCATTCTCACACTTACGGTAGTCATATTGTCTTCTGCTATGACATCGAAACGATAATATCCAGGTTCAGTTACTACAAAAGCTAAATTCGGTGTATCCACTTCATATGATTGTTGGGAATTGATTTTTTTGATACTTAAAACAAGAGTTCCCTGTTCGATTTGAAACTGTGCTATTTCATCATTTAAATTCAAAATTTTTAATGCTGTTTGACTTCCAGCACGGACTGTAGCCCCAGACAGTTGCATTTCAGCAATCGAACCTGTATCAGACCATATTTGATCATTTGCAATTAAAGGTCGATTAAGAGTGACACCTACCCACTGTGATTCTCCTGCGGGTAAAAAGCTCACAGTCCCGTTAATGTAGCTTAGTCGAGCAACTTGAGTGGGAGGATCTGCGAAGGACATAGTCGATATGGATGCTAACAGTAAAAAACAACTCATGAATAGGGTCATCATGATCGTGTTCTTCACTGAACTTTTTTTCATGCTAACCTCCATATTTTTAAATCATTCCCAACATCAAGGAATAATGTGCTTTAGACTATAATCGCTTTGACTGAATGGCTTTGTCTAAGTATAGACTAGAATAGCCTGAGTGCATCATATTGGTCTCCCTGCGCACCCAGACTAAACTATTTTTGAACTAGCAATGAACTCACAACGACTAATACATAAATCAAAGTTAAATCATCTCTGATTCTATATCATCTTTATTTACAACAACTTTTTTTCCTCGAGCAGATTTTACTGATGATGGGCGTCTTAGTTCCCCATCATCGAAATCATCTACTTTGATCACATCTTGTCGAGCCAATTCCGCTTCTTTTAATTGCTTGGCTTCTGCATCAGTTAGCAATCCACATACTAAAGCTTCATTGATCTGCTCAAGCAAGGTAAGTGACTTTAAAACATTATCTTTTACTGCTCTCATTACTTTTCTTTCTAACTCATCAGCAGCGCAAATTTTATGGAAAGCCTCCTCCATGCGACCCAAAGGACAATTTTCACCAGCTTTACTGTAAACCAAACGAGTGATACGCGTACGTGTTTCACCAGGTTCTATTAATATTCTAGCTAATTTATGACCTAGTTGATCATTCGGTTTATTTCTTCGATTACCTAATGGTTTGATAATCAAGCGTAAAACGATTCGTGCCCAACGTGCTGGAAAATTCACAATAACACCATGCATTGCCATTTCACACTCATGCAATAATTGCTGACAACTCCACTCAACTAAAGGTAAATCGGCTTTAGGTTCACCATCGTCATGAAACCGTTTCAAGACTGCTGAAGTCAAATACAATGCACTCAACATATCGCCAAGACGAGAAGATAATTTTTCTTTACGCTTTAAGTTGCCACCCAGAACGCTCATCGAGAAATCTGCAAGAAAAGCCAAGTTAGCACTGTACTTATGCACGAGTTGATAGTAACGCTTCATACTACTGACTGGTGCTTTGGACATATATGCATCAGTCCAGGCAAAAATGACTGACTTCGTAAAATTAGCAATGACAAATCCAGCATGAGCAAAAAATGCCTTATCGAATTCAACCAAATTATTATTTCTTATACTTTCAAGTTCCTTAAACACATAAGGATGACATCGAATTGCTCCCTGGCCAAAGATAATTAAACTTCGAGTTAAGATATTTGCACCTTCAACAGTAATAGCGATAGGAGATCCCTGATATCCTCTACCCAAGTAATTATTAGGACCGAGACAAATTCCTTTGCCACCATGAATATCCATCGCGTCAAGCGAAACTTGTCTTGCACGTTCCGTAGTATGGTATTTTAATATAGCACCTACTACAGAAGGTTTGGCTCCGTGATCAATTGCAGCCGCAGCCATTGTTAATGCCGCATCAATAATATAAGTGTTCGCTGCAATCCTAGCTAAAGGCTCCTCAATCCCTTCAAACTTTCCTATTGGTTGGCTAAATTGTTTGCGAATGCGTGCATAAGCTCCAGAAGCTAAAGCAGCCGCTTGCGCACCTCCATTAGCACTCGAAGGCAAGGAAATAGCTCTTCCAGCACTCAAACACTCCATTAACATACGCCAACCACAGCCTGCCATGGAAACACCACCGATCAAGTAATCCATGGGAATAAATACATCCTTACCTTGAGTAGGACCGTTTAAAAAGCCTGTATTCAGTGGGAAATGACGGCGTCCCTTTGTAATACCAGGGGTATTTGCTGGTATCAACGCACAACTGATTCCTACATCTTCCCCCTTACCCAACAAATTATCTGGATCAAATAATCTGAATGCTAATCCAATTACAGTAGCTGCTGGACATAAGGTGATGTAACGCTTATCCCAATTTAACCGAATACCTAATACTTTTTGACCATTCATTTCTTGATGACATACTACGCCTTTGTCTGGTATCGATGCGGCATCAGAGCCAGCATTAGGTCCTGTCAAAGCAAAGCATGGGATTTCCCTTCCATCAGCCAATCGTGGCAAATAGTAATTTTTTTGTTCTTCAGTTCCATATTTAAGTAATAACTCTCCTGGTCCTAAAGAATTGGGTACAGATATAGTTGTAGCCGCTGTAATTGAACGCCCATAGATTTTTACTAAAACTGACATTTGCGCTGTGGCAGAGAATTCCAGACCTCCATATTGCTTAGGAATAATCATACCCAAGAACCGATTGTCTTTAATGAATTGCCAAATTTCTGGAGGTAAATCGGTAAGATTATGAGTGATATTCCAATCATCAATCATGGCACATAAGGTGTTTACAGGACCATCAAGAAAAGCTTGCTCTTCCTCCGTCAAACGGACTGTAGGTGCGTTTCTCAGAATGGAAAAGTCCGGAGCACCACTAAATAAATCACCTTCCCAACTTACAGTACCCGCCTCTAGAGCCTCTCTTTCAGTCGAAGACATAGCTGGCATGGCTTTACTTACGGTTTTAAAAAAATATTTGGATAATAATGTTCGTCTTAAAGGTCTTATCGCGCCAGCAATTAAAGCGAGTTCAACTAAAATAAGAATGATTTTTGTCGTTAAGCCAGGAGATCCATAATAGAAAACAAGAGCACTAAATAAACCAAAGCTAATAGCCCACACTGAAATTGCTGCCTGCCTTGTTAGCAATATCCCTGCAGCTCCAATGACTATGAGCACTAAAATAGCGTGTAGCACATTATTCTCCTTAATTTTGGGCCTTCTGGCCACAAGTACTAAAGTCTGTGGACAATTCTACTCTTCTTCAGCCTAGCGAATTGTAAACAGACTCAATTTAAGTTTAAACCAGACACAATTTTTATAATTTGCTTTGCCACAACTTCAGGGTGTTCCATGGGAAATAAATGGGTCCCATTAGTTTTATAACTTGCTACATTAAAATACTTTTTCATGTAACGCACATCCATTTTACCAACCACAGTAGTTTTGTCACCATAAATTAGTGCTGACGGAATTAATAATTTACCTTCATAATTTGGAATGACATGTGGAATGGTTCGATAAATCTGATATTCAATATGCCTATCAAAGCGTAAATAATATCCATCCTCTTTATACTCCAAACCATAGGTAATATAATCATCTAAGCAGGCATCCGCAAAAGTTTTAAATAAGTCTCGTGTTTTTAAATAGTCAATCAATTGATCATGATCTTTCCAATACATACGACGGCCTCGAGTTCTAAATGCCGGTGTAACCCGATCAATGATGCCAAGTGCTTTTGCCAAACGAACCATACTTGATTTGAAAGTACCAATTAAAGGTGAGTCCAACATAATGACCGCTTTAAATAATTCGGGTTGTTCAATTGCTGCCAATAAGCTTAAAACGCCTCCCAAAGAATGCCCTACTGCAATTACAGGCTGATTGGCCTGCTTTTCAATACTGAAAATAACTTCAGAAACGAGATTGTGCCAGTTTTCGCTCACAGGAAATAAAGGATTATGGCCAAGTCTGTCGATGTAACAATAATCGAATTCATTCTCGAGGCCATCCAACATTTGTTTGTAGCATAAAGCTGGGAAACCATTTCCATGCGCAAAATGAATCATCTCTTTCATAAACTCACCATTTGCATTGCTACCAGTAGAAATCCCTATAAATAATCCAGAATCCCCAACCGAAGTGTATTGACAATTCACCTGCCGCCTACGTTTAGCCAGCTTGTCCGCAGCTTTAAGTAGATGGTCAAATTAAAACCTCTCAATTCATAACTCATTGATAAATTAAACAAAATAATCATATAACGATTTTTATAGCAAGTAAAAACGAGTTTGTAATGCTTCGACTTATGCCCAATGAGGCACTACGGTTCAAGTTGAAAAAAATTTCCTACAACATAAGATTCATAAGCTTAATCTTAGTATAGTAGTTGAAGCAATGTTATTTCGCATACATTTGGCTGTTTTTGTCGGGATTTTTTGGCAGATTTTGAAAGACAGAATTGAACTAGCCAGCAATTCAACCGCTGTCGTCCAGGCAACGCAATTTTAAACCCTTTGTTCAAGAAGCCATCAGGGATAGAAATTTTGGAGAAGAAATTTATTCTGACAGATATCTCTTTAAAAGAGTACCTGTCAGAGTAAAGTTGCTGTTAGGATAAAGAAAGGGCGCAAACATTATTATCGGGATTATCGTGGGGTTATGCGGTGTTGGGTTTTGGTTGTTATTAAATATTCTGCCTCTCAATTCAGCTTTAAATTCGTCTTTCAAAGGATGAATAACCACACTTCCTTCTTGGTCTATAAACTGTGCAATTTCTTGTGCTCTTGCCCCAGGGCTATATTTAATCATCATACTCACTTCCCTTTGGTCAAGATAAGCCTCATCCAATGTGTCTTTACGCCCTGTTAAAAGAGAATGCACTTTAGTTTGATCACGAATAGCTTGATCTTGAGCTTTTGAAAAAAATCCTATTTTGTTATTGGTTTGATAATAAATCTTCATTTTCATCCTCACTGATTAAATTTTAAACTCTTATAATAACACAGAGACATTCTATTGAAAAGCGATACAGATTCATAATCTATCAATATGGTTTAATTTTGACTAATTGTTGGTCCGTACAACATAAAACTGAATGCTGAAAAACTGTCGCCTTTTAGGGAAGATTGGTTAAATAATTTTAATTATGCACAGGAATAGATCGAAATTAACAATCCCTTAATAATTGATATGTAAAATAGAGAAACAGTAGTTAATTAAAATGAACAATATTGATTACTGCCAATGTCGATTTTTATTAATTTTACTAATTTAAATCAGGATCTAATCAAAAACAATATTGTTTTAGGCGGAGACGAAATAATGGGTTTTTCTGAAATTTTTAAAGAAAATTTAAGGAAAGAACAACGATTAAAGGGATTTGACAAGCCATCCTTTTATGAAGTTTTGGAGCTGCTTGATAAAAATAAAAAGATATGTGAAGAGAAAGGATATTCACCAGACTCAAAAGAAGCCCTCGATTTAATGAAATTCAACATTTTCGTTAAAGAGATGGCACAATTGAAGTCTATATCTCGTTTTGAAATGTGGAATGTTACTGTCACTCCTCCCAACTCCACAAAGGGAGAAACTAATTTCTCATATCAATTTTGTTCTGCTCCACCTGATTGTACGAGAATATTTTTTTCATATGACGTCAAGGGTGAGCCTCAACTTAAAATTGCTGACCCTTGTGTTGTGTTGAATCCCGATCTCGAGAGCGTTCATGCATTTTATGGCGACAAGGAGAATACTCTTGTCAAACAAAAAAATATTACTCTTGGATCCACTATAAAATCTCTGAATGAAATGCATATCCAGCGCATTGGTTTATTAGGATTTGCACGTAATTTCCCTGATCATTTGGAAGAAAAAGAAGTAACACAGAAAGGACCAGAAGAAAGAAAAACCAAGTTGATGTATCAACAACGCGCCTCTTATGCGGCTCGAGCTATTGACGGTGTTATCGAAGAACTTGAAAACCAAAAATTAGCCTTCACTACGGTAAATGGAGGTTGGTCTGGACAAAAACAAACACCAAGAGAAGTTGGTATGACTTACATGGGGCATTTATATGGATTAATCCATGATCATGATACCCATTCTGGTGGTGGATTTTTCCCTCCCATCACCGTGATGCCGGAAGGAGGAAGTACCGACGCAGTCACCATGCATTCCCGTACTAAACATTTCCTTCTCAGCGATAGCGATCCCGTCAAAACGGAAGAATCTCATGGCTCTCGGACTCAATTTATTGTCGAAAATGTAGACTGGGGGCAAGACTCTCCTTATTTAGCGAGCATGTGTACTTCGATGGTTGTAATTGAACCCGCCGGACGTTGGACACAAATTGAAATGTTAAATGGCTTAGAGAGAGGAATCCCTGTAGTTATTATTGCTTCGCCTGAAAATTATGACGAAAAATGGTTACCTGATAATACAGTTGACAAATTGTATGAAGGATTAACGAAGGGAGAAAAATATATAAACATTCCATTTCCAACCAGCCAAGATCCTAAAGCGGTAGTAAGAGCGTACCGTGATCCTGCTGATGCTGCTAAATGGATTGCTTGGCGCTATGAGGCGGATCATTTTCATGATAAAGAAAGCACTGATTTTTTAAAAAATGAGACAAATCAGAAAGCCATGTTAAATAATTTAAAAAAATTAGATAAAGCGGCTTCTCTTGATGATGTTGTCAAATTTATTCTTGATGGTACTGAAGCGAGTCAAAAAGTTACTAAGAATTTACGCCAACGTATTGAGGGTATGGAGATTGGAGCTGCTATAAAAAGTATTCAATCCCTGCTGTCGCCTGATTTGGAAGTCGGAAGCACAAAAAAATCTGTTTTCACCAGCGGTGTCCCATTTTTTAGGTGTGGAACCCAGGCTCACATTCTCTCAGAAGAGCAGAATATCAAAGAGGTGGATGTGGCCCATACATGGAAAAATCCTTTGAGCACTACTCAATAGTTAGCAAAAAGCTCCCTGACACATACTTAAAGTCAGGGAGCTTTTTTTATTTGATTTAATCTAATTTGCATTTCTTTTAGAAATGTTTCAAAGAGTTTTTTATAAATTTGCAAGACGTCTGCTTTCTGCACGCAGGGCATGAAGAGCAAAACTGTAATAAGCAATAAGTAATGCAAATAAAACGAATCCTGATCCCTGAAAAATTGAATTGAGTGTGAGCATAATAAGCAGCAGTAATAACATAGGAGTTCCTGCAACGACTAACAGTCGGGTTGATTGCAAAAAGCTCACATTAAAAGAGAAGAATATAGTTGAAAAAACTTGTCCTAAAAATGCTAACACCAAGAAAAAAACAATAAAAATTGAGAAGAATATTGCAACAACCATAGGATAAATCATTAATTGCGAAAAATACTTTAATTCTTTAATCGAGTTTTCTTCTGCAAGTTTTTTACCATCAAATACCAGGTTCGTCCCCTTATCAAAGGTTTGAACTAAAGGAGCGCCTTTACTGGGTTTTGAATCCGTCATATTGAACAATTTAAGACTTGGCACTTTAAGAGAGATTTTGTTTTTATTAATCAAAATCGTAAGGTAAGGATAATCTGCGGGAAAATCATTAATTTTTCCTGTAGTATCAATAACAACAACTACTTGCCCTTGATCATTCTTAATGAAATAAGGCATGGGCTTATCAAAAGAAACCTCTCCATTTTGTATATAAAAAACAGGAATTTTTGATAAAGGATCAGTAATTTGCTCTTTAAAAGATTGATTCAGACTAAAGCTCATTCTTAATGAAAATGGAATGGAACATAAAGCTATGGTCAATAAGAGATAAAGAAGAGCAAAACCCCGCCAACGTTTTCCAACATCAATATACAGACGTCGTGCATAGAAAGACATATACAATGCAGACCAATAGCCATAGACCGGAGTATCAATTGGTTTTAGTTTGTTTTTTTCTTTACGCACGCCATTCTCCAATACGTTTTCCAGAGGTACGATGAAAAAGATGTAATTTAATTTTAGGAAACTCCACACTGAGTTGTCCACTCGTTAGTAGTTGATCCGCTGCCACGCGCAAATTAAGCCGCTGACCATTTTTGACACATTTCGCATGGATCAATTTGTCAGCCCCCATATCATCAATAAATTCAATATGGATGGGGATCCCTCGTGGATTATTTTCAGGACAAAGCAAAATATGCTCGGCACGAATGCCCAAAACCAACTCTTCTTTATCTTCAAGGTCAAGAGCCAACTCAGGCACTGGGTAATTAACTCCCAAATCCGTGTGCACGGTATTACTGCTTTTATCGAAGATTCCAGAAACCAGATTCATAGGATATTGTCCAGTAAATCCGGCCACGAATAAAGTTGCAGGATTTTGATAGAGCTCTTGAGGAGTACCTATTTGTTCGACAATACCTTGATGAAGTACGATAACACGTTCAGCCATAGTCATTGCTTCAGTTTGATCGTGTGTGACATACAAACTGGTCGTGTTTAATTGTTGATGCAACCGGCGAATTTCATGGCGCATTTCCGTACGCAATTTTGCATCCAGATTGGATAAAGGCTCATCAAATAAAAAAACTGCCGGAGAACGAACCATAGCTCTGCCCATGGCAACTCGCTGCTTTTGTCCTCCTGAAAGTGCTTGGGGTTTGCGTTCCAGATAAGGGGTTAAATGCAACAGCTGGGCTGCTTCATCTACCCTTTTTTTAATTTCTGCTTTCTTATAACGTCTCATTTTTAACCCATAAGCCATATTTTCAAATACCGTCATATGGGGATATAGAGCATAGTTTTGAAAAACCATAGCCATGTCTCTTTTGGCTGCGGGTATTTCATTGACGCATTGGTTATTAATTAAAATTGAACCGGAACTTACATTATCCAAACCAGCAATTAAACGTAATAAAGTAGTTTTTCCGCATCCAGAGGGCCCAACAATAACCACAAACTCCCCTTTTTTGATGCTAACATTTACTTTATCCAGAACTGTTGTAGCCCCAACACTCTTCGATACTTCAATGAGATTAACTGTTGCCATACTTATTTTAACCCTTTTTCAAACCAGCGCTGCATGAACATGACCACCATACAAGGTGGAATTAGAGCAATCAATGCAACAGTCATAATGTAATGCCATTGTGGGACTTGATCTGCCACTCCAGCTAAATAT
Organism: Legionella cherrii; assembly: GCF_900635815.1. Lineage (NCBI taxonomy): Bacteria > Pseudomonadati > Pseudomonadota > Gammaproteobacteria > Legionellales > Legionellaceae > Legionella > Legionella cherrii. Next base: position 2,362,439 of record NZ_LR134173.1, on the reverse strand, counting down.
CGAATACCCATCACCACTGTAGCCATTTTTGTTTCTGTAGTAATCACTAACGGCCAGAGATACTGATTCCAGCCATATACAAATAAAATAACAAATAAAGAGGCAATTTGAGTTTTTGATAATGGCAAAACGATATCAAAAAAGAAGCGTACAGCTCCCGCTCCATCTAATTTTGCCGCATCAACAAGTTCGGAGGGAATCGTTTTAAAAAACTGGCGAAATAAAAAAGTTCCTGTAGCGGACACAAATAAAGGTAAAGTCAATCCTGTAAATGAATTGAGTAGTCCAAAAGAAGCAACAACCTGAAAGGTAGGCACAATCCTGACCTCTATTGGCAACATCATCGTTGTGAAAATCATGGCAAAACATAATTTTTTAAATGGAAAATCAAAATAAACCAAAGCAAACGCAGAACCTAATGCAAAAATAATCTTACCTAATGCAATGGCCATCGCCATAAAAAAACTGTTCAACAACATGGAAGTAATGGGCTCACCTCCAGTAACTGCTAAGCCCTCCGTCATTACTGCCTTCAAATTTTTAAATAATAAAGCACCAGGAACCATAGGAATATGAGATTGCATCATGACACTGCCTTCATTACTGGCAGCAACTAGTGCCAAATAAACAGGTAACATCATCAAAATAACAAAAAAACATAAAAATCCATGTGATAAAATACGAGCGAAATATGATTTCATGCGTAATGGACCTTTTTTTCGAGGTATTTAAATTGCACTAAAGAAACAATAATAACAATAATCATTAAGAGTACCGATTGTGCCGATGAACTTCCCAAATCCATTCCTTCAAATCCATCCTGATATACTTTATAAATCAAATTGGTTGTACTATTGCCTGGACCGCCATGGGTCATTACTTGAATAATGCCAAAAGTATCAAAAAACCCATACATCAAGTTCATAATCATCAAGAAAAAAGTAGTTGGCGATAAAAGTGGAACAATGATTTGCCAAAAACGTTGCCACCCAGAAGCCCCATCGATGATTGCCGCATCAATTAATGATGAAGGAATTGCTTTTAGTGCTGCAAGATAAAATAGAAAATTATAGCTGAATTGCTGCCAAGTTGCGGTAAAGATCACCACAGCAAATGCTTGTTTTACATTATTTACATAATCAAAATTAATTCCAAGCGACTGCAAAAAATGCGTCAGCCATCCTAACGTTGGATGACATAAAAAACGCCATAAAATTGCTGCTACTGCTGGAGCAACTGCATAAGGCCAAATTAATAAAGATTTATAGACCCCTTGCGTCCGGCCTCTATTATTCACTAATATGGCCATAAGGAGACCTAAACTCATGGTGAAAAACGTTACGCTAAAAGCAATAATGAAGGTAACTCCAATTGCTTTGCTGTAGCTTGGATCAAAAAAAAGATCCAAAAAATTGGAAAGTCCTGCAAATTTTTTATGTAGGCCAAAGGCATCTGTATAAAAAAAAGATTGCAATAAAGCGTTACATGCGGGCCAAATAAAAAACATCAGTGTAACAATTAGCTGAGGAACGATAAAAAGCCAAGCATAAAGACGTTGATGATTAAATTTAGCCATTGCCCAACATAAAAGAGGGTCTGTATAAGCATTATATAGCTCTGGTTGTTTAAGTAAAGTGGTAAACAGTGGCTTGGGTGATATGTAGCCTGCTGCAACGTAAGGTATCTGCGCTTTAGCCGTCATCCCGAGTGCTACGAGGGATCTCCTATTGTAATGATGTGGTACAGCATGGAGATCCCTCGTTGATGACTGGTCTGCTTTGCTTCACCCAGGCTTATTAATTATTTAATTTAAGGAAAAAATTTTGCGCTACGTACACATAGAAAACCCCGGTCCTCACAATCGATTAGTTCTCGAAAAAGGCCCAATCCCTGAATACAGCGACTCACAAATTTTAGTGCGTGTAAAATCAACTGCTATAAATCGGGCAGACATCATGCAGCGTTATGGTAAATACCCTCCACCAGCCGGAGAGTCTGATATTCTGGGTTTGGAAGTTGCTGGAGAAATAATTGAAGTGGGCGCAAAGGTTACCCAATTTAAACCAGGTGATAAAGTTTATGGATTGGTTGGTAGTGGCGCTTATGCAGAGTTCTGCCCTGTCGAAGCCTCATTAGCTCAGCACATCCCGGAAACTTGGGATTATACACTTGCTGCAGCACTTCCTGAGGGATTGATGACTGTGTATGCTACTTTATTTGATTTAGGGATGTTGGAATCAGGGCAAACGTTGCTTATTCATGGTGCTGGAAGTGGTATCGCCTCATTAGCAATTCAAATGGCAAAATTGATTGGCGCACACGTCATTACGACGGTAGGAACTGATAACAAATTGGATAAGGCAATGAAACTTGGTGCGGATCAAGTCATCAATTATCAAAAACAGGATTTCGAGGATTTAATTGAAGATCACAGCGTTGATTTGATTGTTGATTTTATAGGCGGTGATTATTTTAATAAACACTTACACTTATTAAAGCCTAAAAGTAAACTTATCCAGATCGCCTGCCTTAAAGGAAGTAGCGTAGAATGCAACCTGGCACTGATTATGCGAAAAAGATTACAAATTATTGGCTTTGTTCTTCGTTCTCAATCAATTGCGGAAAAAAGTAAATTATGGACTGAGGTTCATAAAGCATGGGCAAACCATCTGAGAACAAAAAAACTAACCCCTATCATTGATTCAGAATTTAAACTGGAACAAATTGAAGAGGCACACCAACACATGCAATCAGGAGTGCATTTTGGGAAAATTGTTGTTCATGTAGATTGATTGCAATCGCTTTAACTTATGTATAAATCCCAACCTTCTAAGTGAACGTATGCATGCCCGCGCGCGTTCACGTAGAGATAAATCTACTTGGATGCAATCCTCTTAGCATCCAACCGAAGAGAACGATTTAATAATTGTTCATAAATAGGTCCGTTCGGAGTAAGTTGCAGCACAATCGTTGCGGTAATGCAGGCCATCATCACAGGGAAAATTAAATAATAATTATGAGTCATTTCTACCACCAACACTGCTCCAGTTATTGGAGAACGCGTGGATGACGCAAAAAGAGCAGCCATTCCTGCAACAGCAAACATGCCGGGTTGGGTTAAAAAATCCATATGTAACCATTCTAAAATATGGAATATCGCTAAACCTAGAATCGTACCTAAAGAAAGGATAGGAGCAAAAATTCCTCCAGGAACAGCTGTTCCATAGCACACCATAGTTCCTATAAATCGTGCCACTAAAAGAAAACACAAGAAACCAAACCCAGGGGACATGGTTAATGCTTGGTGAATAATATTCATACCTCCACCAACTGACTCAGGATGATATACTGCTAAGAAGCCAATCAAAAATCCTACCGTCAGAACGTAATATGATTTTTGTCTTGAACTCAATTTATCCAAGAGTGTTAGAGTACTAATTAAAGAAAGATTAAATAAAAGTCCTACAAACCCTACCACAATGCCAAACAAAGCAAATAACCATAATGAATCAAGATGAGGGAATTCAAAGACATTCATTGGAATCGTTGGCTGGGGCCCTATTATCAAATCAAGAATGACCGTAGCTGTAATGCAACAGATCACTACCATACTGAAGCTGGTAAAAGAATAGTTGAATTGGTTACGCATCTCTTCCATAACAAAAATAACACCCGCTAAAGGAGCATTAAAAGCTACAGCTAAACCTGCAGCAGCGCCCGCAGCAATCAAGCTATCCTTTCTTCGTCGAGTCAAATTAAATAAGCTGCCCAGCATTTCCCCTAAACTACCACCTATATGAATCGTAGGTCCTTCCCGGCCCAAGATCATCTTTGCTGAAAGTACCAAAATTCCAAAAAAGAACTTTACAGGTAATAACCGCCGCCAAAGGATGGTTTTTAAATGAAGCAAGGTACCCTCAATCTCTGGAACACCACTTCCTGATGCTTGAGGAGCATACTGCTTTACAGCAAAATACGCAGCATAAACCAGAACCATCGATACCAATCCCGAAATAAAACCAGCAGGCCATCCATGGATACTAAGAAAATGAAAAAAGTTATCGAATAAATTACTTAATACATCGATTGACAATCGAAATGTAGAACCAACAAGACCTACGACAATTCCTAGGACAAAAGATACCGCATAGAGCATCAATATCTTACTGCGCATGGTCTTAAACCATCCCCATTAAATTAGTAATAATTTTTAATCCAGCCTGATTCACTAAAGACAATATGGTTTCAGGATGAAATTGAACAGCATGAATGGGTAATTGTTGATGTGAAATAGCCATCACCACGCCATCATCACTCATCGCTGTAATCTTCAATTCTTTAGGTACTGCATTCAAACGCGCATACAGTGAATGATACCTTCCAGCTTTGAAACTATCCCCTAGGTTTGAAAACAATTCAGGTTCGCCAACTACTTTTATGAGTGAAGGTTTACCGTGCATAGGATATTTTAGAACATCCAAAACACCACCAAAATACTCAACAATCCCTTGTAACCCCAAGCACACTCCGAATAAGGGGATACCCTTGGAAATAGCCATAGCAATTGTTTGAGATAGATTAAAATCACTTGGTTTACCTGGCCCTGGAGATAAAACCACAAGGTCATATTTTTGATTCTGCAAATAATGCAAGGCCTTATCAAAACGAATTGTACTGACTTCAGCCCCGGTTTGACGAAGATAATTTGCCAATGTATGTACAAAGGAATCCTGATGATCGATAAGTAAAACGTGTTTCCCTTTTCCTGTTAGAGGCAAATGCGTTAACTTGCTTTCAATGTGGGGTCCTCGTTTTTGTAACATATCTAAAAAAGCAGATGCTTTTAAGCGGGTCTCCTGCTCTTCTGATTCGGGTACTGAATCATAAAGCAAGGTAGCACCTACACGAATTTCAGCAACTCCTTTTTCAATACGCACGGTTCTCAAAACCAACCCCGTATTTAAATTTCCATTAAAGCCAAACCAACCTACCGCACCGGCATACCACTTGCGGGGTGATTTTTCATGCTCTTCAATAAAATTAAGAGCCCAAATTTTAGGAGCACCAGTTACTGTAACAACCCACATATGAGTTAAAAAAGCGTCAACGGCATCAAAGTTTTCTCTTAGAATGCCTTCAACATGATCTACGGTATGAATCACTCGCGAATACATTTCAATTTGTCTGCGGCCGATTACTTTCACAGAACCTGCTTCACAAATACGTGATTTATCGTTTCTATCTACATCGGTACACATAGTTAATTCAGATTCTTCTTTTTTTGATTCGAGTAAGATCTGAATGTTTTCTGCATCCTCTATAGCATCCCCACCCCGTTTAATGGTTCCAGAAATTGGACATGTCTCTACCCTTTTTCCCTGAACTCGGACATACATCTCTGGAGATGCGCCAACCAGATATTCGTCATCACCCAAATTAATAAAAAAACCATATGGCGAAGGGTTCAATCGGCGCATTTGTTTGAATAGAAAAGAAGGTTGATCCTGATAATGGGTATAAAATGTTTGGCTTGGCACTACTTCAAACAAATCACCACAAGCAAAACGCTCCTTGGCTTTAGCTACAACCTGTGCATACTCGCCTGGCATATGATCACACGCCTTATCAGGTTTATTCGGTGACTGGTATGTTATTGAAACCCCTTCTCTCGCCAAGGACTTTGTAGATTGACCTTTAAATTGAAAATCATAGCGTCGAATAAAGGCTTCTTCTTTACGATGGTTCACTACATAAATTTCATCGGGCAAATAGAGCACCATATCTCTTTGTGAAAGCTCTCTTTTTTTATGTTTCTGTAACTCTTCAAATTGAAAAATCAAATCGAAACCAAAAGCACCATATAGTCCCAAATAAGGTTCATTTTCCACTTTAAAAAAAGCCAGAATGAGACGAATAACAGTAAATACAGAAGGTTGCTGACTTCGTTCCTCCTCGCTGAATACTTCTTCGGAAGTTTTAATTTTAATTTGCAGCAAAGTATGACTGTGTGACACAATTTCTAAACTTTTTTCATGTTCCAATAATGGGATAATGAAGGTTAACAGCATCTTACCGCGTTGGTTCAGTGCATCAATTTGAATTAAATTCTGCCTGCAAATAAAAGCCAACGGTGGATTATAAAAACCTATATCCCAACAGGTATAACGTCCGGGGTATTCAAAACTTGACGCAAATAAGGCGCCTCTTTGTGAATCCAAATGTTCAAGCAGATTGTCTATACCTTGCTGATAATCCAGTGGCGTCTGAAAACACTCTAACTCTACACCCCCTTGGGTTTTATAATGTTGCAACATGAATGACTAACTCAATAGAAAAATTATGGTGTGCCCCTCATTCTACTTTAAAAATAAGCTTCTGCAAGAAGCGCGTAGCCTGGACGAGATGTAGCCATTATACTTCCCTTCTCCGCCAGGGAAGAAAGTGCCCGCCAGGGCGAATGAGGGTTCCTCATCCCTACCCCTCCTCACTTGTGGGAGAGGGGAAATTTACACCTATCGCCCAGACCTATTTCTAAGATTCCTTGTTCATAATCTCTTCAAGCGAACAATTATTATCGATGGCCGCCTGAACCCACAAACCCACCTGATGATGAGCGTCCCTAAAAGGGACTCCTTTCAACACTAAAGATTCTAATATTGCTGTCGCATTGAGATATCCACCATTGGCTTTTTGTGCCATTAGTTTTGTATTGAATTGAACGCTATGCAGAAAAGGGGTGATGATTTCCAAACAAGCCCCCAATGTATTGACTGTATCAAACAAGCATTCTTTATCTTCTTGCATGTCCTTGTTATACGCCAGGGGCAACCCCTTCATTACAGTTAGAATTCCCATTAAATGTCCGAACACTCGGCCGCTTTTACCTCTAATTAACTCCAAAACATCTGGATTTTTCTTATTAGGCATTAAAGAGGAACCCGTAGCAAAAGCGTCATCCAGGGTTATAAAACCAAATTCTTGAGTCGCCCAAAGAATTAAATCTTCAGCAAGACGTGATAAATGCATCATCATAATTGAGGCAACAGAACAAAATTCAATGATAAAATCTCGATCGCTCACTGCATCCAGTGTATTCTCAATTACCCCGCTGAAACCCAAAGTTTGTGCCACCCAAATGCGGTCCAAAGGTAAAGTACTTCCTGCTAAAGCACCGGCGCCTAAAGGAGAAAAATTCATTCGCGTATGCCAATCACGCAAGCGCTCTAAGTCTCGTTGAAACATTGCCCGGTACGCAGCAAAAAACTGTCCCAAGTAAATGGGTTGAGCTTGTTGTAAATGGGTATAACCTGGAATTTTATCATTGGCATGGGTAGTCACCAATTTATCCAAAGCCTGATTTAAATTGTGCAAAAGAGTATTAATGTGCAACCCGGCATCACGAGAATAAAGCCTTAAATCCAGAGCAACCTGATCATTACGACTGCGACCTGTGTGAAGTTTTTTTCCTACGTCACCAATTTTGGCAATGAGCAATTGTTCCACAAACATATGAATGTCTTCACAGGACTCATCAAATTCATGAGTCCCTTGTTCTATTTCCTCACTTATTTCTTCAAGTCCACTGCAGATCAAATCTGCCTCATTCTCCGAAATGAGTCCTTGACGTGCTAACATTTTTGCATGTGCTTGACTGCCGACAATATCATGGAGATAAAGCACCTTATCAAAAGCCAAAGAAGCATTAAAATGCATGACTTTAGGATCGAGCTCCTTCTTGAATCGCCCTCCCCAAGTTTTATGGACCATCATTGACCTCCTTTATGAACCTTGCCATAAACTTGTGCCGACAAAGAAAATAAATTAATAAATCCTTCAGCATCCTGTTGATTATAAACACCATCTTCTTCGAATGTCGCTAAGGCAGGATCATGTAAACTAAATGGTGAATACATTCCATAAGGAATTATGTTCCCTTTAAATAACTGCACAGTTACAGTTCCAGTCATATGTTGTTGCGTCACATCAATCAATGCATCCAACGCATGCTTGGCCTGAGAAAACCATCGTCCTTCATAAACAAGATTGGCATATGTTTGTTGTAAAGACTGTTTTAAATGTAAAGTGGAACGGTCAAGACATAAACTTTCGAGCATTTGATGTGCCTTGTATAGAACTGCAGCTGCAGGTGCTTCATATATTCCTCTGATTTTCATGCCCACTAAACGATTTTCAACTAGATCAGCCACTCCAATTCCATGAGAACCAGCAATTTGATTTAATTGTCTAAGCAATTCGACTGAGGACATTTTTGTAGCATTCAATGCCACAGGCACCCCTTTTTCAAACTCAATACTCACTAACTCTGGATTATCAGGTGTTTGTTCCAAAGAGGCTGTCATTAATAATAAATCATCGGGTTTAGGTTGTCCCGGATCTTCCAATACACCGCCCTCATGGGAAATATACCAAAGATTATGATCGCGTGAATAAGGTGATTTTGGGGTAACGGGTACTTCTATCCCATGTGATTTGGCATACTCAATTGCCTGTTGTCTTGATTTAATCTTCCATGTTCTCCATGGAGCAATAATTTTAAGTTCTGGAGCCAATGCTTTGACCGTATATTCAAAACGAACCTGATCATTACCTTTTCCAGTTGCTCCATGAGCAACAGCTTCTGCATTTTCTTCCAGTGCAATTTCAACCATTTTTTTTGCAATCAATGGCCGTGAAATGGTCCCTAAAATATATTGATTTTCATAAAGCGCTCCCGCTTTGACTAATCGCCACAGATAGTCGCTAACAAATTCATCTTGAACATTCATTACATAGGCTTTTGAGGCGCCGCTTTTTATCGCTTTTTCCTTAATCGCTGTCAAGTCTTCATTTTGTCCTAAATCACACACCATAGCGATGATTTCAGCCTGTTGGTAATGCTCTTTAAGCCATGGAATCATTACGGAAGTATCCAATCCCCCGGAATAAGCAAGGACAACTTTTTTAATCGATTCATTCATGGATTTACTCCTGGTAGTATTGTTTTAAATGCAAAATAGGTTCAGCCAATTCTTTAGGGACCACATCAGCGACTATTTGGCCACCTTTCAGAACAATCAATCGATCGGACATTTTGCTGAGAAAATCGAGATCGTGAGAAGCAATGACCATCGTAACGCCTAAGGACTTCACTGAATTTAATAAGTTAATCACCTCATCAATTGTCGCCAGATCAAGACCCGAAGTCGGTTCATCACAAAGCAATAAACTGGGGTTCATCATTAAGCTTCGAGCTAAAGCAACGCGTTGCTTTTGTCCCCCAGACAACTGATGTGGATAAGAAGATGCTTTATCAGTTAGCCCCAAACTCTGCAGCAAAGAATGTGCTTGCTCTTCATGATTTAATGTTTTGTTTTGTAAGCGAGGAGCATAAACCAAGTTCTGCATCACGGTCATATGAGGAAAAAGCTGAAAATCCTGAAACATAAAACCACTTTGTCCCTTTACCGTGATCGTACCAGAGTCCAGAGTTGCTAATTGTTGTATGCAACGTAGTAATGTGGATTTACCGCTCCCTGATGGTCCTGCCAAACCGAGCACAGTATGAGCCTGTAATTCTAAGTTAATGTTATTTAATACGGGTAGACAACCAAAATATTTAGATGCTTGGTTAATGACTAACATAAAGCCCCCTTTCTTCAATTTTTTTACCCATGAATTCAATCAAGAGAACCATACCGTAGTAAAAGCAACCGGCAATACATAAAGGAACAAAGTAGGTAAATTGTTCTGCAGCAACTGATTGAGCCCTACGCATCAAGTCCATTCCACCTATAGTCGCAATGAGTGCGGTTTCTTTCAGTAGCGCAATCATTTCATTAATGAATGCAGGAAATATATTTTTCACAACCTGGGGTAGAACAATATCTTTCCATAAATAAAAATTAGGTATTTGTAACGTTTTTGCTGCTTCAAACTGACCTTTGGGCAAATGTTCTATTCCTGATCGGAGAATTTCGGCAATGTATGCTGAACTGTTTAGACCAAATGTTAAAAGCCCCGCCATCAGAATATTCGTTTTAATACCGATCAATGCCGGTAGTGCGAAATAAACAAAACTAAGCTGTAAAATAACCGGGGTCCCTCTCATCACCGAAATAAATCCATTGATTAGTGGTTTCATAATTCCTTGGTATCGCAATAAAGCAAGTACGGTTCCTAATAGAGTCCCTATGAGTAAACCACCCATTAACAAGATTAAGGTAACGAGAGTTCCATCACCAATATAGAGAATGTTTTGTGTTAACTCTTCCATTGTGTATTCTCCAGCCATTTTTTCTTGAGCGCACTCAGCTCACCCGTTTGTTCGATTTCATGTAAAACCTGATTTATTTTTTGCGTCAACTCAGAATTCTTTTTTAAAGCCAAGCCGTAGCCATCATCTGATTGAGCAATCACAGCAAAAGACAGTCCAGGATTTTTCTGACTAAATACGGCACCTTGTACGCCATCCAATAGAACTAAATCAGCATGGCTTGCTTTTAAGGCTGCAATGGTTTGATTGTTATTATCCATCACCAAAAGATTGGCATTGGGAACGTTCTGCTTCAACCAAATTTCCATGGTACTACCCAATTGAACTGCTATTTTTTTGCCAGCTAATTGTTGTACGTTTTTAATTGGTTTGTTTTCAGGAAAAACAGCCGCCATACTCTCGAAATAATAAGGCTCACTAAAATCAAAATTCTTTTTTCGCTGCTCTGTAATCGTAATTGTAGAAATGGCTGCATCAACCTGACCAGAGCTTAGGGCTGGCAAGATGCTGCTGAATTGCATGCTATCAAAAAATGCTTCCTTACCTAATTTTTTTGCAATCAAACGAGCAAGATCAATATCAAAACCTTTGATTTCCCCATGGTCATTGTATTCAAATGGTGGATATTCTGCGGCCACAGCAAAATGAATATATTGAATGCTCTCCTTAGGGATTCTCGCGTAACAAAAAGAAACAAGCAAAGCAAAACCTATTAAAATGACAAAAAATAATTGTTTCATTTGAATATAAATCCAGTTTTTATGCGTTTTTCAAATGTAACAATCTTGACTTGCCCTGTCAAGCTATTTTGAATATAATTTCATTAAAATGATTTTATATTCACAAATCACCAATGAAGAGGAAAATTGAATGAGCCAAGACGCTGCCCTTGATGGACATATATTAAATATTGTGCAAACCGAAAAAATTGCTGAGCAAATTGATTTGCAAAACAGCTTGAAAGCACGAGGTTATACGATCCCTCAGGCAACCTTATCACGAAGGCTTAAAAAATTAAAAATTGCAAAAATAGGTGGGACTTATCAAGTAGTCGACTTTAATCTACCTAACCTGCCTTTAGTCTTGAATATGCAAGTGTCCGATTATGGTCTTATAGTACTCCATACTCACCCTGGAAATGCAAACAGTTTGGCCTTTTTTATTGATCGAAAATTCGTATCTTTTTCACCTCAAGCCCTTCAGGATTCAGGAATATTAGGAACGATTGCTGGTGACGATACCGTGCTTCTTATCCTAAAAAGTAAAGAACAATTAAATCGAGTCATTCAGCTGCTTCATGATGAGTTTCCTTACCTGAAAAAGTAAAAATCCAGAATACTAACCTAGGCTCAACTGTATAAAGTGGTTTGTTCATTCCCTAAATCCCGGGTAAGGCTTCGCCAAACCCAGGATAGATGATAATAGCGACCTTATATTATTGTTTTATCCAGTCATTCCCAGTGCAACGAGCGATCTCCAGGCGGATGCAATTTTTTCAATGAGCTCTCCAGCACTATTCTTGAGATTAAAAAATTACAGCATTAATTCGATTAATATTTTTTCAATTTGTATATTTATCATAAGTTATTGTATTTATTATTTTTCTCATTATTGTTAATAAATCCTTAATAAATAAGTAATTTTTCCTTAAGAAATAAATTCTATATTTATCTCATGAATCAATTATTCGTTGATAACCTACTATGAAATACAAATCAGAAAAACTTCCGACTGCTAAAACAAGTGCGAATCCAAAGGTAAGCTCCAATGCAAGAATTTTGAAATTAACCAGCGAATTTTCTGCAATGAGAGAAAAAGAGTGGAATGATTATCATGAAACCCTTTTTCAGCAAATAAACAAAGAGTGCTACATTGGGAACAAATATGATCAAAGTAAACTAGCAAAACTTATTGAAGATGTTTATGACAATCTTAGCGAAAATGCTCAGGAAAAGATGTTTAAGCTGTTAGAGAAGAGGCAAAAATTAGATGATTTATCTTTTGTTACTGAGGTTAGAAATATTATCGCAGGGGACAAATTTAGATTTTCTTCATTAGCAAGCACACTCCCAGATTTTTTAAAAATAATAGACACAGATGAAAAGTTGGAATCTTTTTTAAAGAATCCACAAAAATACATTAACGATAATAACGGAAAGCTTTCTATTTTTGAATTACAGGTACTTGAGGTCACAATAAATAATCCCGCATTCAACCAGTTAGCTTCAATTAATCGTGTACATGACCCAAAGTCATTTGTCTATACACCGTTAACAGCTCAATTATATCAATTAAACCTCTCGCAATATGGTTCAATGGACGCCGGTGCATTTGAAGATTTAATTCCGCCTTCGGCAAGAGAGTCTGTTCTGGCGAAAGCAAAACAACCCCCTAAAAAACTCATTATGGGACTGGGAGGAGCCCAAGCCACTTATAAACGATCTGCAATTGCCGAAACAGCTGAAAAAGTAAGAGAATCAGGGTTGGGAGCTTGTCATTCATTCGCTCTGCTCGCTGCTGATCATTTATTAAAAAAAATGGATACTGGCGAATTACCTCAGATGGACATTAAAATGGTAAGTCATAAAAGAGGTAGATACTCCCATACTTATCTTCTTCTTAATCATAACTCTCAGGATCTGACCAATCTATCTCAATCGATTATTGTCGATCCATGGGCGGTTGTTATGGGACATACTAAGGAAGGTTATGGTGCATTTCTGACGAGTAATTACCCATTTCCCCAGATGACATCCCAATTGGTTACTTGCTATGACTCTCAGGAACCAGAGGTAGAAGAACTCCAATCTGAAGAAACAGCAATTTCGAGTCAGTCTTTTCGGGAGCATTTGGCAAAAGTATCTGTTGTTTCCGGTGGTAGTTTCTTTTCTCAAAAACTTGATTTTAAACAACAAATTGCGGTCAACTTTTTGGAAGATTTGAAAAACTACATAAACACATCCTCCAAACATGGTTTAAAGCTCGAGTTACTTAATGTATTAAAAAGAGAGGTAATAGCGGGTGATACCGACCCTGGAGTGGCGCTCAAGGTAGCCGCTCAAGCGGTTCTAGCACGATCCATTGAAAAAACTGGAAACAATAATTTCAGGTGGAATATTGCTTCATCCAATATAAGTGATGAGACATTATCCACTTTATTACCTGCATTTGAGAAATCTAAACCCTTTTGGAACAAATATCTTAGCAAACATGAGGCGATTTCTACTAATGAGAAAATCAGCAAAATGGACGTAAGCCATTTGCGAAAAGTAGTTGATCTTTTGCCCCAAAAAGAGGAACATACATTTTCTGCAGATAGTGAAAATAATAAACAAGTTACGCCTTGAGTTAGGCATACCCGTAACAAAAGGCCAGGAGATTTTTTTTTATGGGTGAATCCCGTTTAGAGGTAGATTTACAACAACTCACCACTCTTCCTGAGGAAGTCTTATTTCAAGTTCTCGATAACCTCACAATAACGGAAATAATAAAACTAAAAAAAGTGTCAAAAGCCATTAAAAAATTGGCCTCAGATTATTTATTTGAGGAATTAAAAATTAAAGAGGTGCATTGCGGCCAAGATTTTACGTTGATTCTTTTAAACCATGGACGAGTTTTAGCTATAGGAAGTAATTTACGAGGACAACTTGGACTCGGTCAAGATATAAAACAAGTTTCTGAATTAACCGAAATCACTGCGCTTAGAGAGCGTGTGACTCATATTGCAACGGGATTTACACATGCAATTTTTTTAGGTGAATCAGGTAAGGTCTATGGCCTGGGAAGAAATGAAGAAAAGCAGATAGCCCCTGACTCTGATGCTCTAAGCATTTACGTACCTACCCCTATAGAAGTACAAGCAACAGTAAAAAATGTTTTTGCCCAAGATCATACAAGCGCTTTAATTTTCACAGGCGACTCCCCTGATAAGGCGTTTAAAATAATCGGTAACCCATTAAAAGCTTATGTATTGAAACATATTAAAGTTTTTTTATCCGATTGGCTTGCCACTCCCTCTTCTGACTTAGAAGTGGCTGATATTGCTGTGAATAATCAACAACAATGTGCACTTTTGCTAACTACGAATGGTGAAGTCTATGTGTACGGGAATAATGAATCAGGATTATTAGGATTAAATCCAGAAAACGTGCTCGTTAATACTTGGACTAAGTTGCCAGATGTTAAGGCAAAACAAATTAAGACCACGGCTTTAGGTTGCTTTATACTGACTCATGATAATTTATTACTTGCAAGTGGTTCAAATACTAAAGGACAATTGGGTCCAATTAAAGAATTTAAAGGATTCATGAAAATCGCTTCTGATGTGAAGTATTTTGATGCAGCAGATCATCATACTCTTTATGTAGACAGCCAAAATAAATTGTTTCTTTTGGGTGCTATGAAAATCGATGATCAGGAGTTAAGAATGGTTGAAAAGGGAATTTTGCCTATCCAGGGATCTTCTAAGCCCTCTACGGAGAAGATTAGAGCATTGGTGAATCATTTTTTTATAAAACAGCCTGATTATCCAAAACCGTCACAAGATCAGAGTAATAATGATTTTTCACCCTGAGAATTGAGTGTAAAGAAAGTTTCTATTCGGCGTGTTATCGTTGGAATAGAATATCGCTACTAATATTACACTTTATATTTTTAAGTTATAACATCCTCGTTATAATGAGCTTTGTTGAAAACTATCGTATGTGAAACTGGCATTATCTCTCATTTAAGAATGGAATCCCGCCCTCGCGGGAGTGACAAAAATGGAGTTTGGGAATTAACGCACCCTTCCAAACTATTTTTTCAACCCAAGCCCTATAATGAGATATTAACTCTGTAAGGTACTATATTTTATGACTATCTCGGCAAAAGAATTAGACAAAATTTCCCAGCTCGCTTATCTGGATACAGACATAGAGCATTCACCTAAACTTATCGAAGACATTAATGCAATCATGAGTTTTGTCGACCAACTCCGTTCTATTGATACTCAAAAAGTAGAACCTCTTTTTCATCCTCTTGCATTAAATCAACGATTAAGATCCGATGTGGTGACCGAAGAAAATTGTCTTTCCGATTTAGAAGCCCTGGCCCCACGATTTGAACAAGATCTTTATTTAGTCCCTCAAGTTATTGACCAGAGTAAATAATCATGGAACATTTATCCTTAAAACAGCTATCTCAAGCATTACAACAGAGGAAACTCTCTAGTGTTGAATTAACTCAGCACTACCTCACGCAAATTAAAAAGCATAAAGAATTAAATGCTTTTATCAGTTTAGATGAGGAACACGCGATTCTTGAAGCTCAAAAAGCGGATCAAGAATTAAAAAAAGGTCATGGTAAAATGCTTATCGGTATACCTATGGCATTAAAAGATTTATTTTGTACCCTGCGCATGCCAACAACCTGTGCTTCAAAAATGCTTGCCGATTTTCAATCACCTTATGAAGCAACTTTAGTCAGTAAGTTGCTCGCTCAAGGTTCTATTTTGATTGGTAAAACGAATATGGACGAATTTGCTATGGGCTCGTCCAATGAAAACAGTTACTTTGGTGCTGTAAAAAATCCTTGGGACAAGGAACGTGTTCCTGGTGGTTCCTCTGGAGGTTCAGCAGCAGCTGTAGCAGCTGGCTTGGTCCCTTTCGCTATAGGTTCTGATACAGGAGGTTCAATACGACAACCCGCTGCTTTATGTGGAATCAGTGGGATTAAACCCACTTATGGTCTTATTTCTCGCTACGGTATGATTGCTTACGCCTCCAGCTTGGATCAGGCGGGTCCTTTAGCGCGAAGTGCGGAAGACTTAGCATGGGTTCTTCAAGCGATGGCTGGATTTGATCCTAAGGACTCAACTTCAGTTGATTCAGCAATTCCTGATTATTGTGCTGCTCTTAATAAACCCGTATCTAAACTAAAAATAGGTTTACCATCCTGCTTTTTTCAGCCACAAGTAGACCAAGCAATACAACAGGCGATTCTTGATGCAGTGAAGGTTTTTGAAAGTACAGGAGCCGAAATTGTTTCTTTAAATTTGGAACTTCAACCTTTATGGGTACCGTGTTACTACGTAGTGGCTTGTGCTGAAGCCTCTTCTAATTTATCACGTTATGATGGGTTACGATTTGGCTATTGCAGTGACAATGCATCAACATTAACTGAACTTATCCGCAATACGCGTAGTGAAGGGTTTGGAATAGAAGTAAAACGTCGGATCCTAACTGGAACACATGTACTTTCATCAGGCTATTTTGACGCATATTACCTGCAAGCTCAAAAAATTCGTCGTCTTATCCAGGAAGAACTGGTCACAACCCTTAAATCTGTTGATGTTATTCTCGGACCAACAACCCCAACATGCGCCTTTAAACTTGGTGAAAAAATTGCAGATCCGATTCAAAATTACCTTGCTGACGTATTCACAGTAGCAGCTAATCTTGCTGGTCTCCCCGCAATTTCCATCCCCTCAGGCTTTGCTCAGGGGCTCCCTATAGGTTTGCAACTCATGGGAAAACATTTTGGTGAAAGCCAATTACTCCAGATTGCTCATCATTATCAACAAAATACCAACTGGCATTTAGCTAGTCCAAACCAATAAAGGTGAATTATGGAATGGGATACAGTCATTGGCCTTGAAGTACATATTCAGCTCAAAACAAAATCGAAACTTTTCTCTGGCGCATCTACTGCTTTTGGTTCTGCCCCTAATTCTCAAACCTGCTTTATCGATGCAGGGTATCCGGGAGTTTTGCCTGTATTGAACCAGGAAGCCGTCATTATGGCAATTCAGTTTGGATTAGCTATTCAAGCAGACATTAACGATCAATCTGTCTTTGAGCGCAAAAATTATTTTTATCCTGATTTACCCAAAGGCTATCAAATCAGTCAATTTCAAAAACCCATAGTCAGCAATGGTAAATTAGCAATTACTCTGAATGACGGCCGTGTAAAAGAGGTTTTGATTGTCCGTGCCCATCTAGAAGAGGATGCGGGTAAATCATTGCATGGGGTACATTCTGGTTATAGCGGTATTGATCTGAATCGAGCAGGAACTCCCTTATTAGAGATAGTAACTGCCCCCTGCTTGTTTTCAGGCCATGAGGCCGTGAGTTATCTTAAAAAACTGCATCAACTAGTCCAGTTTTTAGGTATCTGTGATGGTAATATGCAAGAAGGAAGTTTCCGATGTGATGTGAATCTATCCTTAAAACCCAAAGGGAGTTCTGTCTTAGGAACACGAACTGAATTGAAGAATTTGAATTCATTCCGCTTCATTGAAAAAGCGATTGCCTATGAACAGTCACGACATCAAGATATATTGGAAAGTGGACAACAAATCATTCAAGAAACTCGTCTTTATAATCCAGATACTCATACGACGCATGCAATGCGCAGTAAAGAAAATGAGAATGATTACCGATATTTTCCTGATCCTGATTTACTGCCAATACAAATCACCCGTTTCCTTATTGCTGAAGTTAAGAATAATTTACCGGACTTACCTGATAAAATTCATACTGAATTAAAAAATACGCCGTCGCTCAATGAAGAAGACATTAATTTTATTCTTTCTTCGCCCAGCGCGTACCAATTTTTTAAATCAATTAAAAACCAATCCCAGGCTCCGGAAAAAATGATTATTAATTGGTTAAAAGGTCAATACGCTGCCGCTTTAAATGAAGAGAATTTAACTTTTGATACGCCGCGTATCTCAGCAAAGCTTATGGCAAATCTTCTTGATAGACTACATGGTGGTACTATTTCTTTAAACAATGCCCGAGCCATTTTTACTTTGCTCTGGGCTGGAGAAGAGGATATTGAAGCGATTATCGCACGCGAAGGTTATCAACAAGTAGAAGATACAGCTGCTTGGGAAGAAATGATTATTCAATTAATTCAACAGCATCCTGAACAAGCCGCAGATTACAGAGCAGGAAAAGAAAAACTATTGGCTTTCTTTGTAGGACAAATCATGAAGCAAACGAAAGGTAAGGCAAATCCCGAGCAAATCAACATGCTCCTAAAGAAACATTTAGGGGGAAGTCAGTAATTCTAGATAAATAATAATCCTATCGTGCCTGGATTAGCCCAGCGTAATCCGGGATACGGATAGTGATATTTTTATATGATTGACGTCATCCCGAGCGTAGCGAGGGATCTCCTACTGTAGTACCCTATGTCGATGGGAATACTTTTGCTACACTCACGAAGACTGAGTCAAATAAAGCGACTTTATGGATTGAATTTAGATTTATTAACGGCTTCTTCTGGAAATACCTGTTTTTTAAGTGTCTGGTAGTCGCCATAGCTTTCCACTGTTTCATTATAGAAATTATTCACAATGATTTGTGCGTGCTTACCAACCATACCCGAAGCTTTAAGCCCATGAAAATCAAAGCTTGTTGAAAATCCAAGAAATTTGGAGTGTCCTTTCATTGCCCAAGCTTCATTAACACCCAAAAGTCGTTGCAGACTGAGCATGCGGCTCGTACCGAAATAACTACCGCCTTTGGTGAGGTCATCAATAGAACCTTGGGTTAAGCTGTTATGAGCCTCATTAATAATATCAAGTAAGTTGCTTGTAGAATTTAAACTCTCCATTTGCTTTCTAAGGTTCTTTTCTAATGACAAGCAATAGTCGATCTTGGCTTGATTTCGTGATTTGTGGAAAAATTTTACCGAATGTTTTTTTTCGTATTCTAATGTTCCTTTATACATACTTATTAATGAGATTGCCTCTTCCAGTCGCTTTCTCTTATCTTCGAGCGCTTTTTCACTTAATTGGTCGCTTTGCATGGGAGGCTGCTCGCCGTTTGAAGTAGAATTAAGAGAATCACGATCTGAGAGCTCCTCTTTTTTTTGGTCATTTTGCGGTAACAACGATACATCTTGTTTCGTTCCTTGCGGAATGGCTTGTTTAGTTTTCTCAATAGGTGGGGTTGTTGGTTGATGCATTTCTTCAATTTCTACAACAACTGGACTAATTTTTTTTGGAGTAGAAACTTGATCTGGAAGCTCTTCTTTTTGTAGGGATTCACGGCTTGCATTTCCAATTTGTTGTAACAATGATACGGCTTTTAACTTTTTTTGTTGAATAGCGATTTCAATCTTTTCAATAGCCTGAAACAATTGTTGATGTGTGTCTGAGGTACTCTCAATCCCTTTTTTGATACTGTGTAATTCACGTTCTTTATCTTCAATAAATTGGATGAATTGTTCAAGTTTTTTAGCATCCTCATGCAATAGCTCATCTGTTTTACATGTTACTGCTTCTTCAATAATTTTTATTTGCTTAAAGAGTGCGGATATTTTTTTTAAATCCGCAGCTTGTTCCATAATGGATTTAAAGTTCTCTATTTGCCTAATAAGCTCAGATTGTTCCTCACTCATCAATTCACCCACAGAGATTTCCTTACAATCCTCCATGAGTGCATCCATTATTATTTTTCTCTTGTCAAATAATCGTAATTGGGAAGAAAGGTTCTCATCAGACAGAAGAACAAGACTTCCGTTAAGCTCATCACATGATTTCTGGGTGGTTTCTGAACTTGAAAGCAACTCGAGGCAAACACTTTGTATGGATGACAAATTTTCCTGACTTGCCTCGACCAACTCTTTGGTTTGTTTTACTAGAGACTTCGCTTGTCGAAGGGCTTCTAATTCAGCTTCTTCCATTTTTTGTTGTATTGATTCTTCAATTTTCTCAATAGCCTGTCTCGTTCTTTGATGTATACCTGAGATACCATTAATTTTTTCTTTGATTTGCTGTATCTCGATTTTTTTGCCTTCAACAAATTGTATGAATTCTGCAAGATGATGAGCATCTTTAGGCATGGATAATTCATCTGCTTTTTTTATTACAGTGTCTTCAACGGCCTTGATTTTCTTGAACAATGCCGTTAAATTTTTTAAATCTGTGGCTTGCTCCATGATTGATTCAAGGTTGATTTTAAGCTCATTTAGCTCAGATAACTCCTCACTTACCTTTTCTTCAACAGTAGAGGATTCACAATCCTTCATGATTTCACTCAATATGAATATTCTTTTAGCAAGCCGTTGTAGTTTGGGGAGAAATGTCTCAACCGAGAGCAGATTAAGGCTGCGCTCAAACCCATCCCATGATTTAAGGCTAGTTAGAGAACTTGAAAGCAAATTAAGATAAGTGCTTTGTTGGGATAACAAGATATTCCGGTTTTTATCAATTTCGGCTTCTTCTTTTGTTTCTCTCACCAAATTCTTAGCTTGATGTTCACTCTGCAAGTCCTTTAACTTTTCAATAAATGCATGCAATCGCATGATAACATTATCAGGAAGATTCGAGTCATCATTAACTTTTGGCATTTGACCAAATCGCTGCCTGCTAGCCGGTTGATTTGATAGAAATTGATAATAACCATATTGATGGCGAATTACTTCAGTTTTGATTTTTTCTTTTTTTACTGAGGCCAATACTTGAATCAAATTATCTAGAAACTCCAGAAATTTCCAACCGTCTTTTGCGGAACTAAATTCGGTAGACATCGTGAAATACGACTTATTTGATTCAACAAATTTTCTAAGATCTTCATCAAACCCTATTTCGGCTAACTCCTTAACTTGTTCCAGAGGAGCTTGGTCTGAGATTATTTTGGGGGCAGTATAAATCGCTCGTAGTTGTTCAAGACTCATTTCATTTGACAGATTAAAAACAAATATGGTCATATTATAACACATCAATTCAATTTTTTGTTCATAATTTGATTTTCTTGAATTTATTATACCCATATATCGAGATTAATATTTCTTGTTCTAAAATAATTTCCGGGTTAATCAAGTTAAAATGAATAAGAGCTTCTTTAATAGATAAAGCTGTTTGGTCACGATTTGAGGGAAACGGTATGGAACATCTACAGTTTGGAATTCTTGTAATTTAAGGTTATGTGGTTTTAAATCAGCGGAAATAATTGGATTATAAGTAGAAAGAGTCGGTCGATAAGCCGGGTTCTGTCGCGGACAATCATTCATCTGGGACATGTGTCACCACATGCCTCAAGCAACCTACCCGAGTCCCGTGCGGGTCACACGTAATGACCTTTCAGTCAAATGGACTCCTATTTGGTCTTGCTCCGAGTGGGGTTTTCCCTGCCACGCCTGTTACCAGCCGCGCGGTGCGCTCTTACCGCACCATTTCACCCTTACCTCAAAGAGGCGGTATATTTTCTGTGGCACTTTCCGTAGGTTCACACCTCCCAGGAATTACCTGGCACTCTACCCTCGGGAGCCCGGACTTTCCTCCCTTTGCAAAGCAAAGAGCGATTGTCTGACCAACTCTGATATCAATAGTAGCAGAGTGCCTAGCTAAAGACCACAATATTAGTAAATTTAATAAGAAAAAACCAATAAAAACAGGTTGTTTTAATCACTTAGAAATCACGAGTTCCAATAAATTCGTCATCGAAATAACGCTTTAATTTAGTACGCAAGGTACCACGGCTTACGCCAAGAACACGTGCAGCTTTTGATTGATTATAGCGAGTTAATTCCATAACAGTGCGGAATAAAGGCGCTTCAACTTCTTCAACAATTAATTGATACAAATTCAAGTTAGCATCTTTATTACTAACACTGGTTAAATAACCTTTAACAGCATGAATTACTTGATGTGAAAGTGCTTCGCTGCTTTGCACCATTGTATCTGTGCTCATTTAAGTCTCCTAGTACAAATAAATTAAACAAAATTATGCCCAGTACATACACTCACCGAACACTATGGCCTATATAGTATCAAACATCTCAAAGAGTGTAAATATTGTTTTAATGATATTCATTTCTTAAGGAAATATTAAGGAAAAAAAATTTTACCACTTTACATGTAAAGTGGACAAGGCGAATTTATTAATTAATTCATCCCTCTTTATCAATTTTTATCAAGTGTCAGATATTAATAAGAAATTTTGCACTTTTTATTTTCTTCATAAAAAAAAATCAGAAGCGCCTATTTATTTTAAAAATATTCTTAATAAACTGATTCAATTAATTTTTTTAAGGATGAATATGACCAAAAAACATACAAGCGACCTGCATTGTCATTTAAATGGAAGTTTTAGTTTGAAGTTTTTAAAAAAAATAGCCAAAAAACATAATTGCCTCGAACTCTACTATGCGTTAATACACATACGGACTGAATACCTCCAAAATACAAACCAACAACCAGAAAATGGTTATACTAAAGAGTTAATCGACATTATTTGGAAACAATTTGGCCTGATCCACAAAATAATCCAAGATCTTGAGGATATTTCTGAGGGAGTCGTGGATGTAGTGCAATGCTCTGAAGCGAAATATCTTGAAATAAGAACAACCCCCAAAGAAATGGGAAATGAGTCGCGTGATAAATATATAGATGCGTTTGTTTCTGGCCTATTGCAAGCGCGTGAACAAATACCGCATAAAAAAGCGGTGGGATTATTAAGTTTAGATAGAACCTTACACACTTTGGCAGATGCAAATGACTTTATTGAACACATATTAAAAAGCCCAAATCATCTATTAGTCGGTTTGGACATTTCTGGAAACCCTGTAGCCAAGAGAACGCTTGCAGGAGACGAGTTAGCTCAAGTGATTCTATTGGCTTTAAAAAATGATATCGCCATTGCTATTCATGCAGGTGAGTCTGATAGTGAACAAGAACGAAAGGACACAGACGCAATCTTAACTGCTTTAGAGGAATGGAAATTGCAACAACCAGTGCAAGACAAAAATCCCCTACATGGAAAGGTACGGTTAGGCCATTGTATTTACCTAACTCAATTGCAAAAAGAACGGATTAACAAATTGGGTCTTCCGATAGAGGTTTGTCCGAGCTGCCACAGCAAGTTGAATTGGCATCTCGAAAAAGAGCCTCATCCGGTGACCTCGATTTATCAAGATGTTAGTGATCCCATTGTACCCGGTACTGATGATGAATCGATTTTCGGAGCCTCAGCCAAAATGGAGTTGAATCGATTTTTAGGCTTTTTTTCAAATAAGCAACAGTTAAGCCGAAAACAAATTAAAGAGCATCAAGCGAGTTTCCGTTTTTCTCTATAACAATAGATCCATGCCCTCTCGAACACAGTGAACTTTCTCTTATCATAATACATGCTACAGCGTGGAGAGACCTCGCTGGGCTCGGGATGGCGGGTTGTTTGATTGCGGCTATAGGAATTATTCTAATCCACTGTAAAACTTTCCCCGCATCCGCATTGACCTGTCTGATTCGGATTGTTGAAAATGAATTTATAATTTAAGCCCTGTTTTACATAATCAACACTCATGTTTTTTAAAAAGGGATAACTGGACTTATCAATGCATACAACATAATTTTCAGTCAAAGCAAGTTTCAAATCGCTATCTTGGGGAGCTAGTACATAATCCACGACATAAGATAAACCAGAACAACCCGTTTTTTTTACTGATAAACGGATTCCCGTATATTCAGGGTTTTTCTGCAAATAAGACACTACATGTTTTATCGCTGCGTCAGTAAAACTGATTTCAGGTACTGCACTTTCTACATGATGCATGACGACACTCATTTTATATTACCTCTCAATTCGATTTATCTTTTATTAAAAGCAATGCTTCTTTAAAAACATCCATAATTCTTAATGCTATAGGGTACTGAGCAACAGGGATATCTAATTCTTTAACAATGAGCTGGTAATCAATTTGCGGGACAGTATGAGTAGTATGCCCTTCCAGCTGCCTGCATAACCATTCCAAACTTGCAATAATATAAGGGTTACCATTCGTTCTAAAGCAAGCTCGTACAATTGTACCATCTGAATTACACTGCATGTAAAGTTCAATAAGTCCTTGGCCTTTTTGGTTGTTTTTAACAACGACTGTAAAACGCTCACTTAAATCAATAACGCCCACATGTCTAGGTGAAAAAAAACAATCTTGTACTATTTTATTATATATCATGATGGCGACATTTCGCGCAATCGAGTTACTTGCGTACAAATAACATGAATCGCGTGCTCCACTTCTTCTTCCTTAGTAAAACGTCCTATGGACAATCTTATAGTACTTTGTGCTAAATCATCGCTTAGCCCTATTTCTCTCAGTACATAGGAGGGTTGAATACTGGCAGAACTGCAGGCTGAAGTAGTGGATACTGCTAACTCATTCAAGGCTAACAACAAGGAATCCCCATCTAAACCAGCAAAACTGAAATTCAGATTACCTGCAATCCGTTTTTGTTTGTCTCCATTGAGCTGAATACCAGGCAAATGTTTAATCCCCTCCCATAAGTGCTGGCGATATTTTAAAAATCGTGATTGTTCCTCTTCTCGGACCCGTTCAGCTAACTCGAACGCCTCCCCCATACCAACAATTTGATGGGTAGCCAAGGTTCCCGAACGTAACCCACCTTCATGGCCGCCCCCAAAACTTTGTGGTTGGAGACGAATTCGGGGTTTGTGCCTGACATAAAGGGCACCAACACCTTTCGGACCGTAATTTTTATGCGCTGAAAGTGCCATTAAATCGACAGAAAGACGCGTCAAATCGATCGGAATTTTTCCTGCACTCTGTGCTGCATCCACATGAAACAGGATTCCTTTATTACGTAATAAAGCACCAATGGACTCAATATCCTGAATCACACCGATTTCATTGTTTACATGCATGATGGAAACCAAAATAGTATCGGGTCTTAATACTTGAGCTAATTGTTCCAGATCGAGTAATCCATTGGGTTCAGGATGAAGGTAAGTGACCTCGAATCCATCTTTTTCCAACCGGTTAAAACTATCGAGCACCGCTTTATGCTCTGTACTCATAGTAACTACATGCTTCCCTTTATTCTTGTAAAAATGTGCTGCGCCGATTATTGCCAAATTATTAGCTTCTGTGGCTCCCGAGGTAAATACTATATCTTGTGCCGATGCATGAATTGAATTGGCAACTTGTGCACGAGCGTGATCTACAGCAAGAGCTGCAATTCGTCCATATTCATGGGTTATAGAAGAAGGATTACCAAAATCCCCTTCTGGTCCCAGATAATGGATCATGCGCTCCACGACACGCGGATCAACAGGCGTTGTTGCCATATAATCAAAATAGATTGGTATTTTAATTATCCCGTTCACTTAAGCCTCTTTTCCTAGCCCATTCTAATGATTTTTGTACCTGACTTAACATTCCTCGTAACAGATTAACTTCCATTTTTTCTAAGTTTACACGATTAAATAAACGTCGTACCCGCTGCATTAATCGTCGTGGATTTGAAGTTTTTAAAAATTGAATCTCAATAAAAACTTCCCTTAGATGTTCGTAAAATTGCTCGATTTCATCTGCTGTAGCATACTCATCCTGCCGCAATGCCACTTCAGCCTTAGGTGCTAATAATTTCATTCGCAATTCATAAGCAATAATCTGCACTGCCTGGGCTAAATTGAGCGAGCTGTACTCGGGATTGCTTGGAATATTAATGTGATAATGACATTTTAGCAGTTCTTCGTTGGTAAGACCTGCATGCTCTCTTCCAAATACAATCGCAATTTGAGTATTGTCCGCGTGTTGACTAATTAAGTCCGCACAAGAAGCGGGGACTAAGCCGGGTAAGGAAATACCTCTTGGCCGTGCACTGGTTCCCAGAATAAGCTGGCATCCAATCAAGGCTTCGTCCAAAGTTTCAGTAACAATGGCATGCTCTAATAGATCATCGGCACCAGCCGCCATTTCTTTTGCCTTATAATCAGGAAAAGATTTTGGCTGTACTAAATAAAGTGAACTTAATCCCATTGTTTTCATTGCTCTGGCTGTTGAGCCTATATTACCTGGATGAGATGTTGCTACTAAAATTATACGGATAGAACTTAAATTCATAAAAACTTTTTATTCAGACATTAAGATCACTATATCATATCATTGAACACCCTTTTTTACGATTTTTGCTTTTTTCATATTTCACTCTCTTTGTTCAAAAAAAATATGTTAGAATCACCGGTTTTGTAGATTAAAGAGTATATTCATGGAACCACTTTTAAATATAGCAGTTAACGCAGCACGACAAGCCGGTGAAATTATTATTCGACATATGGAGCAAGTGGATCGTCTTAAAATTACCGCTAAAAATAACCATGAATATTTTAGTGAAGTAGACATCAAAGCCGAACAAGCAATTATCCATACAATCCATAAGGCCTATCCAGAGCATGGTATTCTTGCCGAAGAAAGTGGCTTGCAGGAAGGAGATGGAGAATCAATCTGGATTATTGATCCACTCGATGGCACATCCAATTATCTACACGGCTTTCCATTCTTCTCCGTTTCTATAGCATTGAAAGTGAAAGGAAGGATAGAACATGGGGTTATATACGATCCATTAAGACATGAATGTTTTGCTGCAAGCCGAGGGCGCGGAGCACGATTGAATGATCGTAGAATACGTGTTTCCAAACAGACACAACTTATATCTTCACTTCTAGGAACTGGCTTCCCATCGCGTGATATCAGTATTGCACAAAAATACTTACCTACTTTCGAAGCTTTATTGGGTAAATGTGCTGGGATTAGAAGAACTGGCTCAGCAGCGCTTGATTTGGCCTATGTGGCAAGTGGGCGACTTGATGGTTTTTGGGAATTAGGCTTGCGTCCTTGGGATATTGCGGCAGGATCATTATTAATTAGAGAAGCAGGCGGATTAATTAGTGATTTGCAAGGAGGTGATGAGTTTCTTAAGCACGGAGACATTGTTGCAGGAACTCCTAAAGTATTTAAATCATTATTACAAACGATTTCACCTGTTTTGAAATAAAAAAATTATTGTGAACCCTATCCCCCCTCTTTGAACGAGTTAGGGAGTTTCCCTTTTCAGGACTGTAGCCCGGATTATGCTACGCTAATCCGGGCTACAAAATATCCAAACTACAAATTTATTGAAACCCTTGTTTGGCTCCAAAACTTAAAGGAAGCTCGTCAGCCAAAGCAGTTCCCAGATTTCTAGTTACGCGATCAAACAGATTTTGCTTATGTGTGTAGTCAATAACCTCAGGAATTTTAATCACGTCACGAGCTAACTGTCCGCTGCTCGCAAAACCATCAATTAACCCCATAGTTAAAGCTTGTTCACCAGTCCAAAACAGTCCAGAAAATGTTTCATCATCAATATGTAAACGACTTCCCCTCCCTTCTTTTACTCTATTAATAAATTGTTGATGAACCTGATCCAGCATCACTTGCAATTTTTGTTTTGCAAAATCGGTTTCAGGAGAGAAAGGATCCAAAAATGACTTATTTACACCAGATGTTTGTAATCTACGAGAAATACCAATTTTATTGATCAGATCAACAAAACCAAAACCATTATACAAAACACCTATAGACCCCACCATGCTTGCAGGGCTTGCATAAATCATATCCGTTGCAACAGCAACATAATATGCAGCAGACGCACACGCATCCACACACACTGAATATATTTTTATATCCGGATATTTTTTTTGATAAAACTTTATCATGTTATACATGTACTCAGCCTGAACCGGACTGCCTCCAGGGCTATTGATGCGAATAATTAATGCCTTTAACCCCGAATTTTTATAAGCTGAATCCAATCCCTTGGCGAAATCATCTGCGTTGGCTTTCGCTTCAGCCATTTCACCGGTTATATCTATTACACCGACATGATCTTTGACATTGAGGCCTGAGTCTTCATTAGTACTTAATGACACGCGATAGACAATAAATAAAATAATTAACAAATAAATAACACGCATTATCCATTTCCATCTGCGTTTCCTCTTTGCCTCTTTCATATAATCAATGATAATTTGGTTCAGCAAAGCTTGCGAATCCGGAGTAGAATTAGAAGAATGGTCATTTGTCATAATGAGTCACTTGAAATAATTAAATTAAACCTCATTTTACGGTAGATACAAGAAAATTGTAAGTATTCGCCACATTTTGAATACTGTGGGAAAAAGCTGTATTTGAGAGCGGGTTGTACAATCTCAACCATGAAAAATACGCAGTGCTCATTCGTATCCAGGTATTTTTTTGAATTAAGATCGCTCAAGATGAAACGTGGTGAACATTTGCAGAAAATTAACACCTATTAAAAGGTTATATATTATGAGAATGGATAAACTAACATCAAAATTTCAAATAGCCTTAGCAGATGCCCAATCATTGGCTCTAGGAAGAGATAATGGCTTTATAGAGCCAGAACATCTAATGAAGGCGCTTCTCGATCAGCAAGGAGGGAGTTGCAGGCCTTTGCTTAATAAAGCTGGAGTTAATATCCCTCTATTAAGAACACTATTAGATCAAGCATTGGATAAACTACCTAAAGTATCTGGAACTGGCGGTGATATCCACATTTCCAATGGATTAAACCGGTTATTAAATCTTACGGATAAGCTAGCCCAACAAAAGAAAGACAATTTTATCTCCAGTGAGCTTTTTGTTTTAGCAGCAATTAGCGAAGAAGGTAGTCTTTCTCGGATCATGAAACAAGCTGGTGGCGAAGTTAAAGCCATCGAAAGCGCAATTAAAGAACTACGAGGTGGTGAAACGATTAACGATCCTAACGCCGAGGAGCAACGTCAGGCTTTAGAAAAATATACGCTTGACTTAACCGCTCGTGCGGAACAAGGTAAATTAGATCCTGTAATTGGCCGTGATGATGAAATTCGTAGAACCATCCAAGTCTTGCAAAGACGCACTAAAAACAATCCGGTTTTAATCGGTGAACCCGGTGTAGGAAAAACCGCGATTGTTGAAGGATTGGCTCAGCGCATTATTAATGGCGAGGTTCCTGAAGGTTTAAAGAACAAACGCTTACTCTCTTTAGACATGGGCGCCCTAATCGCTGGAGCAAAATATCGCGGTGAATTCGAAGAACGACTTAAGGCTGTTCTTAATGATTTAGCCAAACAAGAAGGTCAGATTATTCTCTTTATCGATGAAATTCATACCATGGTTGGCGCTGGAAAAGCTGAAGGCGCAATGGATGCAGGTAACATGTTGAAACCAGCTTTAGCACGCGGCGAACTTCATTGCATCGGTGCAACCACCTTAGATGAATATCGTCAATACATCGAAAAAGATGCCGCTTTAGAACGACGCTTCCAGAAAGTTTTGGTTGATGAGCCCAGTGTTGAAGACACAATTGCTATTCTTCGCGGTTTAAAAGAGCGTTATGAAGTACATCATGGAGTTGAAATTACTGATCCAGCTATAGTCGCAGCGGCTACCTTATCACATCGTTATATTACCGACAGACAATTACCGGATAAAGCGATTGATTTAATCGATGAGGCAGGAAGTTTGATTCGTATGGAAATCGATTCAAAACCAGAAAGTATGGATAAATTAGAGCGACGTTTGATTCAACTGAAAATTGAACGTGAAGCCCTCAAAAAAGAACATGATGAAGCATCTAAAAAGCGACTTGAAGATTTGCAACATACCATTGACGAGTTGGAACATAACTATTCTGATTTGGAAGAAGTATGGAAAGCTGAAAAAGCAACCATGCAAGGAGCCACACAAATTAAAGAGTCACTGGAACAGGCAAAGCTTGAAATGGAAACTGCACGCCGAGCTGGGGATCTGAGTCGTATGTCTGAATTACAATATGGTCGTATCCCAGAACTTGAAAAGCGCCTAGCCCAGGTAGCTGAAGTAGAATCTCATGAGAATAAATTAGTACGTAACAAAGTGACAGAAGATGAGGTTGCAGAAGTCGTCTCTAAATGGACGGGGATACCTGTTGCCAAAATGATGGAGGGCGAAAAGGAAAAATTACTGCGTATGGAGGAAGTATTGCATAATCGTCTTATAGGCCAAAATGAAGCCATAGATGCTGTGTCCAATGCGATTCGCCGTTCACGTGCTGGTTTATCCGATCCTAATCGCCCCATTGGCTCATTTTTATTCCTTGGCCCAACTGGTGTAGGTAAAACAGAACTATGTAAGGCATTAGCTTCGTTCCTCTTTGATACTGAAGAAGCCATGGTGCGTATCGACATGTCCGAATTTATGGAAAAACATTCTGTTGCTCGTCTGATTGGAGCACCACCAGGATATGTAGGTTATGAAGAAGGAGGATATTTAACAGAGGCAGTTCGTCGTAGACCTTATTCTGTGATTTTACTTGATGAAGTAGAAAAGGCGCATGCCGATGTGTTCAATATACTGTTACAAGTCATGGACGATGGTCGTTTGACAGATGGCCAGGGGCGTACCGTAGATTTCCGCAATACCATTATTGTTATGACCTCAAATCTTGGATCCAACCTAATCCAAGAAATGGGTAATAAATTCAAATACGAACAAATTAAAGATGCAGTAATGGAAATGGTTCGACAGCATTTTCGTCCTGAATTTATTAATCGTATTGATGATACTGTGGTCTTCCATTCACTTGAAAAGGAGCAAATTGCAAAAATTGCTGCGATCCAAATTGCCTATTTGCAAAAACGCCTGAAGCATCAGGATATTCATCTTGATGTAACTCAGGAAGCTTTAACGCATTTAGCAGAAGCAGGTTTCGATCCCGTATATGGTGCAAGACCTTTAAAACGTACCATTCAGCAACAAATGGAAAATCCTTTGGCTCAAGATATATTGACAGGGAAATTTAAAGCAGGTGAAACGATTAAAGTAACTTATAAAGATGGTGAGATGCAGTTTAAGAGTCGCTAGTTGCAAGGATTTGTCTCTCAAAGTACCTTTGGGAGACAAATCCTTTTCACTTGGTACTCCTCTAAACTTTTACTCCCCTCCTGGATCTATGGATTGGCTACACTGACTTCATCTTTACTGTTTTTGTATTGTTCCTCGACCGTGGCAAACTTTGAATCTAAATGCTTCGGTATGGTCGTTGAATAACTTACAGCGTGATCAGCAAAACTTTGCTGTTCTTGGTTGATAAGAGCAAGTTTTCTATTTTTTTCTTGATGCATTGAGGCGAGAACTCCCCCATTACCTTCTTGCTGATCCATTTTTTCGTTAAGATTAGCTAACTCTTTGGACCAGTAGAACGTAGCTCTTAATTTATTAGGAGAATTATCTTCATCCCATAATTTTCTAAGGTTTGCAAAATTGCCGAAAGGACTAGCATGCTCAAGGAGTTGATTGTACTTTTTGAGATAAGGCTTAGGAAAGTCGCCTTGAATGATCTTATCTTGCAATTGTAAATTGCTAATCACTAAAAAATATCCCTCATAATTATGTTTTTTTCTTAGACTAATCGCTATGTCAATCCAGTGACAAAAATGCTTAATTTGACATTCTTCCTGAGCTTCCTTTATCTCTCTTTTAATACAAGACTCTATGTACTCTCTCCCCTCAAAAAATGTTTTAAGCTCCGGACTCGCCTTCCCTCTCTTGGCAAAACCGTCTGGGTTTGCAAAATCGTGTAATGAAATTCTGCTGTAATCAGCTCTTAACTGCTCATCAATCAGTGTGGCATCAATTTGTACCAATTGGTGGTACTTTTTAAGATAGGGTTTAAACATCTTATTTTGAGTTAATTGATACTCTCTATCGATTTCCATTAAAGTGTCACGCACCAAAAAATATCCTTCATAATTATGCATTTTCCTCAAGATAAGCGCTGTATCTAGCCATCGCCGAAAAGAATTAATTTGGGAGCTCGGAGAAGAGTGCTTACTTATATCCTCGCTAATGAAATATGCTAAGATTTTTCGAACTTCCAAGTGTTCCATATCATTCGCGCTTGCAATTCTTTCCCTTAATTTAGCATTAAAGAGTTTGGCATGGGCATGAGCGAACCGACATTCAAGGTAAGCATAGAGGGCATCGCCGTCTTGATCGCGTTTTATTTTTTTTATATTTTCTTTTTTAGCAATCATCTCATCCCAATTAAAAGGAGCATTAGGTTGAGTTAAAAAATGTTGCTTTATTAGTAAATCATTAAAAAAAGAGTTCTTAGGTGTTGCAATTATTTTAGACATAGTGGTGCGCCCATAAAAAAGTGCTCAATTATAAGTCTTTTTGTTTATTACAACAATATAAAAGCTTTTTTTTATATAATTTATTTATTTCCTGTACTTTTTAGTTAATATGTGTAACCAGCAAATCGAGTAGGTGGTCTCTCTATCATCGCCCCCTTATATGTTCTAATCGCTCCACCAACCTCTTTTTCACACCAGGCCATTCCTCAGCAAGTATGCTGAATAAAGCCGTATCGGTTATGTGACCATTATGATGGATCATGTGCTGGCGTAGAATACCTTCTTTCGTTGCACCTAATTTTTTTAAGGTATTATAGTTTTTGACGTTACATGGATCTGTTGCGATTTGGACTCGATTCATGTTCCATGCTTCAAACGCATTCTGAAATAATAATAACAAAGATTCATGATTATATCGCTTACCCCATACTGATGGAGTAAACCAACCGTAACCAACTTCCAACTTTTTATGCTGTGGCTCTATCTCATAATAGGCACGACTTCCAATTAATGCATTATCTTTAATTCGTCTTATTACATATGTGAGTTGTATGCCTTGAATCTGCTTCATCAAACAGTCTTGAAACCAAGATTCATAAAACCCACCATTCGCTTTATTTGGCATATAAGTCCAAATGCGCGGATCATCAGCAGGAGAACGCAAAAATTCATAATGCTTTATGGCTAGGGGCTCCATTTGAATTGAAGTACCAATAAGCGTTTCGGGCACAAGTGTACTGACTTTTGTGTTATTCTTAGGCATAATATATAGGTCAGACATTATTGTTCCTCATATAAAACCATGATCAATAAATTATTTCATCAAATTAAACAACTGTTTCAAGTACCAGCCGATAAAATTATTTCTAATGCATATCGGATTATTGGAATTGATGACAACTATCAAAATACCCAGAAGGTTTATGTTAAAGTCCAAGTAACCGGTAAAGCAGAAACTTTTGATAAGCCTGTGAGTGAATTGTATCAAAAAAAATGGCTGGATAATTTTTCGCATGAAGATGTCGCACATATTGCAGCTTTGTATTCTGCAGAACAAACCAATAATCTCGATTTAATTAAAAAATTTCCAAAGCAAAGTGCAGCAAACAAATCCAGTGTCATCAGTGTAGGAATACTGTTTACAACTTTTTTAATCTTATCGAATTTAGCTGCTTTTAAAATCGCAGCTTTTGGCTCAATCAGTTTTGCTGCTGGTTTAGTTTTTTTTCCGTTAACTTATGTCTTTGATGACATTTTAACCGAAGTGTACGGATTCAAAGTAAGCAGACGAATTATTTGGATGGCACTACTCGCAAATACTATCGTATTTTTAGGTACCTGGCTTACCATTTATTTGACCCCATCACCCTATTGGCCTTACCAAGAAGCATATGCGACGATATACCATGGTACATTAAGGGTTTTCTTAGCTTCAATCATCAGTTACTTTTTCGGTGAATTTACCAATTCAATAATTTTGGCCAAACTGAAAGTGCTGACATCCGGAGAGCGACTTTGGCTTCGTGCAATTACAAGTACCGTTATTGGCGTTGGTATTGATACCCTGATTTTTACTCATATTGCCTTTTTATTCATAATACCTTACGCAGGAATTTGGCAAATCATCGGCACGATGTATTTATTCAAAGTTTTGTATGAAGTATGTGCTTTACCGATTACGTATCACGTTTCAAACTATTTAAAACGAAAAGATAATATCGATCATTATGACGTGAAAACGAATTTCAACCCATTCTCATTAGCGCTGTGATAATGGATACGGCAATACACACTACCTCCAGAAATGGCCCCGTTATTATTCATTCAAATTATTTATGGTATTTAACCTTAACCTATTCCATGATCATCGTTTTGGCTAATTGGTTTGATCCACGCCTAATTAGTATTTGGGGGTTAACAACAGACGCTGGAACCTTAATCTTTCCACTGTCGTTTTTACTTTCTGATCTTATCACCGAGGTATATGGCTATAAATACGCACGTCGTACTATTTGGTGTGGATTTATATTTAATGTGTTTTTCTTTTTATACGGCCAACTCGTAATCCATATGCCCAACCCCAATTTTGCAACAAATAATGCTCTTTTTGATACACTGTTAGCCACTAACTTTAGAATTATCTTGGCTTCTTTCATCAGTTACCTTCTTTCAGAATCGTTTAATTCATACCTTATGGCCAAAACTAAAATTAGAGTTCAGGGACGATATATGGCAGGTCGATTTTTTCTTTCCTCATTTTTGGCATCAGGTCTGGATAGTATGATTTTTACAACGATTGCATTTTATAAATCAATACCTGATTCCGTGTTGATGACCATGATCTTGACCATGTGGTTTATTAAAGTATTTATGGAGTTATGCGGACTTCCTCTGTCTATAAATTTGGTTAATAAATTAAAAAGAATAGAACAAATTGACATTTATGATAAAAAAACAAAATTTAATTTATTTCGTTTCGATCTTGATTATGTAGAGCAAGAGAATAAGTTTTTAAACAGAGACATACTCGACAGTAACTCTTTTTTTAAGGCGAAGGCCCAGTCAAATTATAATATGTAGTCTGGACGAGCATACTGAATTCAATAGCGTATTACTCTTTAAGGCTTTTCCAGACTACCTTATAATCAATTAATAGGTGAAGACTATTTCAGTGCTCTCTTTTTGGGAAGCCTTAGGTAAGGTCAATTCTTTTTCCGCTCTTGTAATAGCGCCCTTCAACTTCTCTTTCCCTCCAAAAAACTCATAATCTAATCCATCATTCGAAACAGCAGGTTCCGTTTCTAGATACTCTCTAAGAAATTTCACGCCATCACGCATATCTTCACTAGTCAACTCATCAAGAGATTTCTCCAATCCTAAAGCCTGTTGAATGGTAAATAACAAGTCTGAGTCAAGCAAATTGGGCTGTTGCAGTAATAAAGCATAGCCGCCAAAAAGCATAAAGCTGCAAGTAAAATTATGGCATTCTTTCATTTTTGTTTGGAACGTACTGTGATCCGTAGCTGCTAAATTGTCTTGGATAAAAGGAGTATAAAATAATTTGAATATTATGTTTCTTGATCTCTCTGATTTGACATGCTTCATGATACTTTCAAGAATAGCTACATCATTTAAAAGTCGAAATGCATTAAAATCTTTATAATCCTTTGCAATAGCCTTACTCCATTTTTCTATATCTTTTTCAACCTCTTTACGTTCTTCTTCGATTTGCAGTGCTAGAGATTGAACAAAATGGATTGCTTTAAACCGGCGCAAGCATGCTTCACCACGTTTGGTCTGTTCTTTGATCATGTCCCCTAAATACTGTTTAAAATTTTCATCTTT
Source organism: Legionella cherrii (assembly GCF_900635815.1). Taxonomy (NCBI): domain Bacteria; kingdom Pseudomonadati; phylum Pseudomonadota; class Gammaproteobacteria; order Legionellales; family Legionellaceae; genus Legionella; species Legionella cherrii. The sequence continues at coordinate 2,326,868 of NZ_LR134173.1, read as the reverse complement.
TGCAAAATGGGGATATTTCATAAATTGAGGAACTTTCTCTTTATTCTCCATCAGCATATTGTCGCGGAATGTTTCCAACGCCTCTACTGCGGTGACCGCATCAAGAATTTTTAAATCTTCTTCTCTAAATCTCTTTTTAACAACCTCTATCTCTTTAAAATGCAAGGCTTTCCTTATAGCTAAGAATAACCGACAACTGGTTACTTCACATTTGCCAAAGATGGTCCAGGACGCATAACTATTAAAATCATCATATTCTTTAATTAAGCGAAAATAGCGATGAAGTAATGCGCCCAACAAAAATAAAGCACCTTGTTCGATTTGTTTCTCATCTTCTTTGGGAATTTGACGGAGCTCATTAATTAATAAATTGAATACCTCAACTTGTGACTCTCTATCCGTTTTACATGTTATTACATCATTTGTTCTGGCGATTAGTACCTCAAGGCAAGATGTTGATCCGCCACTAATAGTACCATCCATTATGTTATATCTTTCCAATAAAAGAGAGTATTTAGGTTTCAGATTTAGGGTACTGATTTTAAATGTTTCAAATGCTGGTGGGATAAAAGTCATACATCCTCCTTAATACATATTCTTTCCTCAAGAATCCATGATTCCTCTACAAAACTGATACAACGATGAAGAATTTCTGTCCAATAAAAAATATTTTGCCTCATGAATGTCTTTTTGAATTGTTGCTCCTAATTGCTTGTTTAGATCAGAATATGTTTTTTCTTCGCGCCGCTCATATACAAAAGTGCAATAATAACTGAGATCGCTCAGACATGAATCATAAAAATCCCGATCTATCTCCTCAATGGATTGAACTCCTAGATGACTTCGAAATAATTCAATTAAAGAATGATGAAGATACTTGTTAACCGAGGAATTACATTGAAACCACTTTACCAAATATATTCCGATAATAACCTTTCTTCTAAATTCATTGAAATCATCTAGGGTTAACTGTGGATCTTTTTTGACGAGTTTAGCATATGGGATTAATTCATAGGTTTCATCTAAACTGTCAGCCAGCATACTTATTGTAGCTGCATCGTTCATGGCAGCATGGCTAGAAATGAGTAATGAAAAAAAACCTAAACACCCCACATGTTGTCCATGAGTTCTTGCTAAACACGTCGCTATTTGTTTTGCATTTTGCTGAAATTCGGCAAACTTTGTCATTGCGTCCCTCCTGCAAATAGTGACCCGCAATAACTGCAACGCGTCATTTGTCCAAAAATGTAAACGCCTCCATTTTTTATAGCAACCTATAAAAAATATTGCAACTATTAATTTAACTATTTGAACATAAAAAGAATTAAAAGTTTCTTTTCTAATTTTTTATGTCCAATGCGTTCGAGGATAATTCAGTCCCCAATCATCCCGAGTGCAACCAGGGATCTCCACGCAGCAGCACAGTGTTTACTATGGGAGCTCCCTCATTGCACTCGGGTCGATACCCAAATTACGCTGCACTACTCCGAGCCACAGTGCTCCAGACTCCGACAGCACCACACCAATTTATCTTGAAAACCGTTCATCTATTGCATTAATTAAGCCTTGATGAATCCCATTAAACCCCCGATTACTCATAACTAAAACAGCATCCCCCTCTTTCACGATGTTCGTTACCTCATTAATTATTTCATCGTGGTTTTTACATATCTTATACGGGCAAGTCCAGTTGCTAAGCGTTTCGTACAGATTAAAATCATGTGGCTCTAAAACATAGGCACCGTGAACAGGTTTCAATGCCTGTGCCATTTCATCAGCATGAACACCAGTACGCATGGTATACGATGCAAATTCCAATACTGCAAATATGCGTTGATGCCGGTTACTTCGTTGTAAAGCATCAACTGTTCGCATAATTGCCGTAGGATGATGTGCAAAATCATCATAAACAGTGATGCCATGCTTATTCGATCGAATCTCCAAACGACGTTTTACTGGAGTAAAACGTTCTAACGCCTCAGCAGCAATTTTGGGACTGACTCCTGCATTAACACTTGCGGCAAGAGCGGCTAAACCGTTTTCCACATTAAAACGCCCTATTAAAGGCCATCTAACTTCCGCAACCTCTTCACCTTGATGCAGGACTTTAAATGCTGAACCGTTCTCTTCGATCAATTGAGCTGACCATTGAGCATTGCTATCCAAAGCCAGTTCTTCAACGCGTGAATATTGACCACGAGCGATCACCTCATTCAGTGCTTTATCATCTCGAGGTTTAATTGCAACGCCACTCGCAGGGATTGTTCGTAATAGATAATGAAATTGCAATTGGATTGCTGCCAAATCAGGATAAATATCGGCATGGTCAAATTCGAGATTATTTAAAATAGCAATCCTGGGACGATAATGCATAAACTTGGGACGTTTATCAAAAAAAGCGCTATCGTATTCATCTGCTTCAATCACAAACCATTTGCCTGAGCCTAGACATGCGCTCGTTTTAAAATCGGAGGATACCCCACCAATTAAAAAGCCGGGATTAAGACCTGCTTGATGGAGAATCCAGGCTATCATTGAAGTGGTCGTCGTTTTCCCATGGGTACCAGAAACTGCTATTACTTGATATCTGGGTAAAATATTTTCAGCAAGCCATTGTGGTCCAGAAGTGTATGGTTTGCCTGATTCAATAACTGCTTCAAGTACAGGCATACCTCTTTTTATTGCATTACCTACAATAATCAAATCTGCTTGCAAAGCTAAGGTAGTATCATCGTAGCCTTCAGTCCAGTCTATTCCTTTTGCTGCAAGCAAATCACTTACCGGGGGATAACAGTTTGCATCACTTCCAGTAACCTTATATCCGGCATCACGCGCCAGTAAAGCAAGGGCGCTCATAAAAGTTCCACTTATACCTAAAATATGTATGTGCATGATAATCCTAATCTCATTGTAAAAAAGAAACTGTTAAAATATTAACCGCAATTAAACCAAAAGCAGCTAATACCGATTGAATCGCTGTTGTGCTTAATGCGAACTTATAAATATGTGCTGTAATAACAAATTGCCAGACAGACAAGCCTAGACTTAAGAATAAATAGACAATACCCATAAATAAAAATAAAGGATTTCTTAAATGAATAAGCGATAAATAAGGTGCAAGGATCAATAAAGGAATAACCAGTATATGGATGATGATATTGATACAATATAATGAGGTGACTGTTTGTATGAGTCGTGAAGTCAATCCTTTAAAATACAAAATGAGATAAGTATAGATAATATAAGAAATGACTAAGCATACAGAAATAAATAGATTATTTACCATATCTTCAGAAGAGTTGAAATAAGAATAATTCCATTCGAGCGTCATAAGTAATGCCAACAAAACGCCACTCAAAATCATTCGAGTAACAGAGTAAGGGGTATTTTCTGGGCTATCTTTTAATAAGCAAATATCCCAATAACGATCAAATATAAGATGTAACATTTAATTCTTCTTCGTAGGATTAACGCAGCGTAATTCGGGGCTTTGCATATAAACCTGGATAACACTGCGCTAATCCGGGCTACGGTTTCTCAGCTCTGCTCTTCCTTTTTTATTAATTTCTTTACAATATTAAGTTGTTGCACAACAGGCTCATTCCATGGCCCTGAAATTTTATAACTGTATCCAGAAATTTTTTGCATACCTTGATTAATAATTTTATTCGCCACCCAAGCAGCAACACCTGCTACTGGACCACCCGCAATAGTCGCCACAACAGGCAAGCTTGCGGTGATGTGTGGCGATATTTTCAAATTCAGATCATAAGTATGTTTGACCAAATCAAGATCTCCTTTCATGCCTGCATAAGCAACAGGACCATCAAGATAGCTGTCTTGTGTCCCCATAATTCCTTTATCCACAACGAAAGTTCCTTGAAAAATATCAAAACTATATCCCTGATGAGCTAAATCACTAAAATCCAGTTGCAAGCGACGGGGTATAGTCTGCAAGCTGAGGATACTTAGTAATTTACCCAAATCTAATTTTTCTTCGGTCTCCTTGCTTAAATGAGTAATTCTTCCATTTTTAAGTTGTAAATACATAGTTCCTTTTAGAGAAGCAAGAGAAAATTGATACAAACTATTTTTCCAACCACCATGAAACTCCATATATCCTTTTTTGGCATGCACAGCTGGTGTTACATTCCAACGTTCTAAAGTTTTAGCTAAATTAGTAATATTCAGTTTTATATCAAGATTAGTCTGATTTAAATTCTCTTTTTGAGTCCATTCACCCTGAGCATTTAACTGATATACCGGAGAATTTATTTGACAATATTCCATTTTCCATTTTTCAGCTGTCGATTGGCTTTTTAAAGTTAAATCACCAACTTGCACTTTCCCCACAGATAAATTGTCAATGCGTAAATTAAGGTTTGGTATTTGATTCGGATGAAGTTCGGTCGCTTCAGCACGATCATCACCTGCAGTATCAATTTTATCCAAATGTAAATAACGAACATGGCCGCTTAATTCATTTGCCGGTGGATGATAAATTAAATCCGCTGCAATATTTTTTTGTTGTAAATTAAAAGACCAATCATTATTAGGTAATATTTTTGCTTTAACAACCATATTATTAAATTGTTGCTTCAAAAAACCGAATTTCTCTATAGTTACATTGATAATTCGCAAATTAGATAAGATAGAGCTGTTGTTTTTTGTTGAAGAAAATTGATTGTATACTTCTTTCCATTCTTCTAAATCAAATCCTTGTAAAGTACCTACAACAGAAAGTCCAGGTAAATTCTGATTTACAGCATTTTCACTACCTAATCGCAATTGCCCAGAATCAAATGCATAACCTTCCTTGGAATTTTTAAACAATAAATCAGAACTTAAACGTTTTTCATAATGACCGCGAACACGAATTAATTTTTTCGCCTTGAGTTCAAGGTTTAACTCTAAGGGTACTTTTGCATCTGATTTTTTACCTAAAGGTGCGGGTAAGTTAACATCGAGTCCCTCCAAAGAACTAGTAAAACTAATACTATCCGCCTCTGTAGGTTTATCACTTAACTTTAATAAAGCATTCGCATCGAAGGAACCAGCCACTAAATCGAATAAGGGCAATTTAAATTGACTTTTTAAGGAGTCAACAGAACACTTTCCATTAATAGCAATCGTTGTCGCAGGATTGGGCAGTTTAACTGATTGTATTTTGATATTCATTGGGTGCCCCAAGATATCAGCGAACAAGTAACTATCCGTTACTCCAGTTTCATTAAACATCAAATGACCCGATAAATTTCGTACAGCAAATTGAGCTAACTCATAATTGACCATTATCGTATTTTTTTTAAATGTTACATTTCCCTTAGCAAGCACCTCATCATTTTCTGGATATAAAGGAACGAGTACACTTAAATTAAGTAAGGCTGAACCTTTGATCGAAAGCATTTTTAAAAGAGATAACTTGTGCTTCAGTGGGGAAGCTAAAACATAATTCATCATCTTTTGAACTGATGAATCAATTGTGCCATTTACCAATAAATTTTCTTTATTCTTACCTATATCAGCAATGCGTAAGTGCATATCTTTTGTAGGTACCCCCTGAAAATTAGCATGGACTATATCAATATTTAGGTTACGATTTCTTAAATGAATATATCCATCAATCTCTTTTACAACCTTCCATTGGGAGTTAATTGCAATCTCCCCCCGCTCGCATAGCTCTCTATCACGAATTCGCCTGTATTGTCATCAAAGGGAAAATCTTTTGCTAAACCATTAACTCTCACTTTTCCACTAGCATTTGCAATGCGTTTCACATCATTTTTGAGCCAGAGATACAATTTGGGTTTCATGTATTTTTTAGGTAGAAACACGGTCCATTGCTGCCAATTTTTGCCAGCAAACTCCGCACCAAAACGAATATGACCGACAGAATGGCGAGTCACTTGATCGACGGCGCCTTGCATACTTAATGTCAACTCAGGTTGGTTGATTACAAATCGTTCCATACTAATTCGTATGCCATCACTTAATTCTTTCCAGTCAAGGGCGCCATTGAGTATGGTCAATGTTTGCTCAGGATACCCCTTAACTTTAATTGATGTGTTTTCGGAATCAAGCTCTAAACGTCCCTGATCAGGTTGCCAATTAATTACTCCCGAAAGATTTTTTACTTGGGGAATATTGTCTTTAGCATCCCATCCTATCTTCTCAAATCGTGTTAAAAAATAATTCATTGAATAGTCATTAATGGAAAACATGCTTTTGCTTTTTTGCATTATATTAATATTATTTTGATTTGCAGCCTGAGAGGTTGAGGATTCTGATTGTGAGTGCTCATTTGCAACCGTACTAAAAAATGGAATAGGCGGAATAACTGAAACATTATCATTTAATGTTATGAGGACCTGAGTATCTTTTAAGACTCCCTGTGGTTTCATGTCCAGTAAACTCTGGATGCTTTTCGGCCAGTTAATGGCATTGGACAACAATGATTCAATAATGAGTGATTTTACATAAAATAGATAACTTTGTTGTTCCCTATTGTATTTAACTAATAATTGATTCTCCGGCCAAGTCACGCCACCAATACGTAATTTGATTGGATCAATATGAAGCTGCCAACCCGCATTATCAGGTTTCCAAGAGAGATTAGCAAAGAATGATTGAATAAGCTGGCTTTGTTGATTATTCAAAAGCCTCCAAGCAAGTCGCTTAAAGGATACCTGTGCTTGTATTGAAGAAACTGCACCATGATGCACATCAAGCCATAAATTAATATTGCCCTTACCTCCTTCTAAATGTTGTGTGGCTTTCGGAAATAGACTTTGCCACTGAGCAGGTACTATATTTTTGGCAGAAAAATAAAACTGTCCTTCAATATCCTCAAAGTGCTCAGGGTCGAAGTATCCATCACCTAAGAGTTGAAAATCAGTGCTGCTTGTTTGTTCAAGTCGTGCCTCACCCTTAAACTTATAATGTCCACTACTATTTGCTACTGATATGTTTAAACCATTAACCGGAATCAATCCCCCGTCACTAAAATGAAAATAAGCGGAAACACGTCTGATAATTAAATGTTCTTGCTGTGATAGCCAGATTAAAATTTGTTTGGTTTTCTCTGGAGTCATATCACTGCTATTGATTGAGTCTGTAGTCACACCATCGATAGACCAATGATGATCTATTTCTCTCAAATTGAGATGCATATCATCAATATAAAGAACCCCAGGTTGTATCTGCCAACTCCATAAGGATTTAAATAAGTTAATTCCTACTAGCAATTTATTGATACGAAAATTATGTGAGGAATCGTCACCCAAAGTGACCTGATTCAATTTAAGCACGGGTTGGAACCAGTACCATCCTGTTTCCATTGTTTGAATGGTTACAGGTTGTCCTATTAAAATGGATAAATGATGTTCTACATCCCTTTTATATTCTTTTGCCCAGGGCGTTAGAGAACGGAATATACTGGATAATACAGCCATAAAAATAATGAGGACAGCTATAAACATCCAAATTCTTTTAAGTACTTTGTTCACGGTACGTGTTCGATTACTCATTGATGTTTTTACTATACCATTGCTTTTGAGCATACTCATCATTTTCTTTTTGCTCAATGCGCTGTAATTTAATCTGTTCGCTCTTATTAACCCGCTCTACCAAGTGACTGACTCCTTCTTCAGAAATTTTCGCTTGTTTATAATTCAGTTCAGCCTTAGCCCGAACCTTTCCTAAATAAGCTAAATGCGCATTCAATTGTATTAAAGCTGTATCCAAATGGCTAATAAAATCGATGCGATTACGTAGTCGAGCAATCACCGTTCCTTGTTCACCAATTTTCTCAACTTGCTTTAAATAATCCTGTCGATAATTCACTAGTTGCTCATGTTTCATTTTATTCTGTTTAAATTGTTCTTGGGCTTTTAAAAGATCCTGGTAGGCTGCATGAGTTGCGTCCTTTTTAATTTGCAGAAGTTGTTTTAACCGCTCTAGTCGCTGACTCATCCTTTAACTCCAAAAGAGGAGGCTAAATGGGATAACATATCGATACTTTCCTTGAAATCAAAGCGCTCATTTATGCCTTGTTCCATATATTCTCGAATTTTATCTCTGGCTTGAATGGCCTTATCAAGATTTGGATCACTTCCTTTGGTATAAGCACCAAGCAAAATGAAATCTTTATTCTTTTCATAAAGTGATAAGTTCTTTTTAAATAATAACATATCAGCCATCTGCTGCTCAGATACTATAGCTTGCATTACTCGACTAATAGAAGCTTCCAAATCAATTGCAGGATATTGTCCTTCTTCAGCAATAGATCGACTTAAAACGATATGCCCATCCAAAATAGCGCGCGCGGCATCCGCAATAGGATCTTGTAAATCATCCCCTTCAGTTAACACGGTATAAAATGCTGTAATCGAACCACTTCCTGGTTCTCCATTACCTGCACGCTCAACGAGCTTGGGTAATTGGGCAAATACTGATGGTGGATAACCTTTGGTTGCCGGTGCTTCACCTATTGAAAGAGCAATTTCCCTTTGTGCTTGCGCAAAACGGGTTAAAGAATCCATGAGGAGTAAGACGTGTTTGCCTTGATCACGAAAATACTCCGCAATGCTAGTAGCGACTTTAGCACCATGTAATCGCATCAGAGGACTTTCATCTGCAGGAGCAGCTACGACAACTGCGCGTTTTAAGCCTTCAGGACCTAAATTTACTTCAATAAATTCTTTGACTTCTCTACCTCGCTCACCAATCAATCCAACAACGATTACATCTGCTTTGGTAAAACGAGTCATCATTCCTAACAACACAGATTTTCCTACACCCGATCCGGCAAATAGCCCTATTCGCTGACCACGTCCTACCGTAAGTAATCCATTAATTGCACGTATGCCCACATCTAAAGGGGTATCAATAACAGCTCTTTTTAAAGGATTAATGGCGGGGCTGATTAAAGGATATGTTTCATTTAACTCAAGATGAGGGCCGCCATCTATAAGTACTCCCGAACCATTGACAACTCGTCCTAATAGTTGATTTCCTACTTCAACTTGAGCAACACGTCCAGTTGGCGTAATAATCATACCTGGAGCGAGACCCTGGATAGCACCTATGGACATCAAATAAACACGATCATTTCCAAAGCCAACTACTTCCGCCTCAATACTATGTGATTCATCGATAGTAATAAAACAACGTGCGCCAACAGGCTGATTAAAACCGTTGGCTTCTAGAGTGAGTCCTACAGCTCGACTTATTCGACCACAATGCAATAATCCTAATTGCTCTTTTTCGCGAATTTCAGACAGTATTTTAACCAAACGAGACTCGTAAATTTTCATCGATCAATCCTGATCTTTAATAGGTGCAATAGGATTATCTTCAGTTATATATTTGGCAAATAAGGTCGTTAAACGAGTATGTATCCGACCATCTAATTCACTATAATCACCCTTTAGATAAAAATCACCTCGACTTAATACGGGATCTGCTACTAAAATTTCATGTAATCCGTCGATGTCCTTTACACCAAACTGATTTTGAACCCAGTTCACATCTTCAGGATGCATGGCAAGTACTTTGTAGGCTTTTACGGAGGGTAATTCGGATTTGATGTTATGAAGTAAATTTTTTAATTGATCAGGATGTGCAGATAACTCAACCCCAATACAATGCTTGCTTAACCAAATTACTGTTTGAATTATTTCTTGTGTTACTTGTTCATCTAGAAGTTTTACCGGATTTTTTAATATATCAAACCAACGCACAAACTGTTTTCTCTTCTCATCTATTTCAGCCTGTGCCCGTTGCATTCCCTCGGCATAACCTTTTTCCATAGCTTCATTTTTTAATCGTTCGCATTCAGCGAGAAAACGCTCTTCCTCATTGACTTCTACTTTCGCTTCATTATTGAGAATCGATTCATATTCCCAAGCACTAAACCCTTGATCACTCCCTTTTTTCTTTAAGAAGGGTTCAAATTCATCTGACATATACTTATCATCCTGAAATCATACAATAACGTGCCGTCATCCTGAGTGAACCAGAGATCGGCCACTCCTAACACCGTCCACAGCATGAAGATCCCTCGCTTCATTCAAGATGACGTAGGGACTCGCAAGCTACAACTAAATCATCTCATCGCCACCTTTAGAACCCAGTGCAATCTTACCTTCTTCGGAAAGACTTTTTGCTATCGCTAATATATCACGTTGAGCACGTTCTACATCAACAACCTTAACCGGACCTTGTAACTCAATGTCTTCACGCAATAAGTCAGCAGCACGTTTGGACATATTAGAAAATATTTTTTCTTTAGTGAGTTCAGTAGTCCCTTTTAAAGCCAATTTTAATTGTTCAGGGGTCACATCACGCAATAAAGTTTGCATACTTCGATCATCCATATCGACCAAATTCTCAAATACGAACATTTTATCGCGGATTTTTTCGCTAAGCTCCTCGTCCCAATCTTTAATTTTATTAAGCACTTCTTCTTCCATTGCACCATCGAAATAGTTGATCACATCCGCAACACTCTTAATGCCTCCTACCGAGGCAGTTTTACTGATCTTTTGACCGCTGAGTTGCTTTTCAATGACTTGTCCTAGCTCTGAGATAGCCTCGGGCTTAACCGTATCGATATTGCACATGCGTAATAAAACTTCTGATCTTTTTTCCACACTAAAATAGCGTACTACTTCAGCTGCTTGTTCACTATCTAAGTGAATCAATATGGTTGCTATAATCTGCGGGTGTTCGTTACGAATCACATCAGCAATTAACCGGCCATCCAACCACTTTAAGCGATTAAGTCCACTGTCTTTATCAGATACAAGTATTCGATCGATAAATGGAGTCGCTTTTTCTAATCCCAATGCCTCAATGAGTACTGTACGTAAATAATGCTCTGTATCTACTGTTAAGCTTGTCTGTTCCCCAATCGCACTGGTAAATTCGACCAAAACATTTTCCATTTTAGCCTTAGTCACATTACTGAGTGTCGTCATTGCGACACCAACCTTTTGTACTTGCCTCGGCTCTAGGTGTCTTAATACTTCTGCAGCATTTTTTTCACCCATACTTAATAACAAAATGGCTGCACGCTCTATTCCATCCATAACTACCCCCGATCAACCCAATTTTTAACAACCTGTGCTACCCGTTTGGGTTCCTTATCAACAACTTGACGTAATAAATTTAATTGTGATTCATAATCATTTGCATCTTTGATTGAGATTGTCCCATCATAGGTTAAATCACCTATAGGCTGTTCATCACTCGCAACACTCACAACGTTTCGGTTACTTGCTAATGTCTTCAGCATGGGTCTTAACACACCAAAAATTAGTGCTAAAACAAATACAGCTGCTGCCGCTTGCTTCACTATGGACCAGAAAATCTCTTTCTGCCAAAAACGCTCCTCAGGAATAGCTGCTATGGGATCGGGTTTAACAAAATCAGAATTGATTACATTCAAACTGTCCCCACGTTGAGCATTTAACCCAATTGCATCAGCAACCAGTAATTTAATTTGATTTATTTCCTTTGCGGTCAAAGGTGTTTTCGTCATCTTTTTAGTCTTTTCATCCATGACTGCTCGATTGTCAACCAAAACGGCTACAGAGAGTCGTTTAATTGTTCCTGGCTGATTTTTAGTATGACTCACTGTTTTATCCAACTCGAAATTTTTGGTACTTTGCGTACGTAAATCAGTGGATTGATTTGAATCAGATGCTGCTTGCGCTTGTGGTGGTCCATTTTTAGGGGACGCATTCTTGGGAGCAAGAGCTGGATTATTTTGCGGTATATTCGATAAAGTCCCTGGGACACCTACCGCATCATTTGAGGAACTACGCTTTTCTTCCATAGTCTGCTCACTACGTAAAGAAGGCTGTTCGGGATTAAACAATTCTTGTGTTTGCTCGTAACTAGTAAAGTCGACATCAGCAGAAACTTTTGCTCTAACACGACCATAACCCAGTATTGGCGTTAGAATATCTTGAATCTTTTGCGCATATTGATGTTCCAAATTTTGTCTGTAATCTAAAAAGCGCTCGGTATCTGAAAAAAGAGTTTGTCCACCGCCTTCATTCAATAACTGCCCATCTTGATCAACCACGGTAACCCGACTAGCAGATAAATTGGGGATACTGGATGCAACTAAATTCACAATAGCGGCAATTGTATGTTTTTTAAGCTCCAAGCCAGAATAAACATCAAGAAATACAGAAGCACTGGGTTCATGAGCATCACGGACAAAAGCAGACTCACGTGGAATTGCGAGATGGACTCGGGCTGATTTAATGTCATTAAATTTACTTATAGTACGTGCCAACTCTGCTTCCAAGGCTTGTTTATAACGTGCATTTTCCATAAATTGGCTGCTATTAAACGCGTTTGAACTTGAAAAAAGCTCTTCTGAACCTACCGGCTCTCGAGGTAATCCTTCCATTGCCAATTTAAGACGCACATTTTGCAGGTTATCTGCTGCAACCATAACCATACTGTTGTTTCCGTCAATCTTAAAATCAATACCATTGCGTTCCAGTGCAGATACCACCTCAGCTGCATCACGCGCATTCATTTGGGTGTATAAAGGCACATAATTTGGATCGCGAGACCATAACACTACCCCTAAACCAATTGCTATGCTTGCAGCAATACCTACTAATAAACCAATTTGTCGGGCAATAGATAGATTTGCAAATTTTGCTGCTACCGTTGATGCACTATCAGCCAATGCCATATCAAGCTCCTAATTATACTGGCATATTCATTATGTCTTGATATGCTTGCACCACTTTGTTACGAACTCGAACAGTAGCCTCAAGCCCCAAGTTGGACTTTTGGGTTGCTATCATTACATCCCCCAAACTGACATTAGGATCACCCATTTCAAAGCGAGTTTTTAACCCATCTGCAGTTTGGTTTAAATCGTTGACTTGATTTAAGGCATTTTGAAATACTGTACCAAAAGGCGGGTTACTCTCCGCTTCAATAATCCCACCCTCGGCCTTAGCAGACATTGTCTTTATTTGGTTTAGCAGGTTAACTGTATTAATATCACTCATATCCCTATATACCTCATAATTATTTACTAATTATCCATGTAGACTGTTGCTGTGTAGCCCGAGTTCCAGCTGTGCCTTCACCCAGACTACAAACTGTAAAACTTTTTATACTGTATACCCTTCTTCGCGCATTTTTGCTAGTTTATAACGTAATGTTCGCTCACTCACCCCTAATAAAGCAGCTACTTTTTGTCTGTTCCCTTCATTCTCCAATAAAGTTTTTTCAATCAATTCAAACTCATGAATTTGTAAATTTTTACTCTGAGCAGCCGGGCTAGTTTCAGGGATCAAGGTAGTGGTCAATGACAATTGTAAATGCTCTGCCTCAATAATACCTTGGGTTTGTAATACTAATGCCCGTTGAATTACGTTATCCAATTCTCTCGCATTTCCTGGCCAAGGATAAGCCAACATCAGTTTCTGAGCCGCGGGACAGATCACCGGGACTACCGGCTGCTTATGATGACAATGCTTGCGAATTAAATAGTTCGCTAAGGGAATAATATCATTTTTTCTTTCACGTAAAGGGTGCCACTGCAAAGGAAAAACATTCAGACGATAAAACAAATCCTCTCTAAAACGCCCAGCTTTGACCTCATCCTTTAGTTGTCTATTGGTTGTAGCCAGTATGCGTACATCCAAACTAATTGTTTTATTGGCACCGATACGTTCCACCTCTTTCTCTTGCAAAACACGAAGGAGTTTCGCTTGTAAGCTTAAGGGCATTTCGCTCACCTCATCAAGAAGCAAGGTCCCTCCCTGCGCCTGTTCAAACTTTCCAGGAGTTGATTTATAAGCTCCAGTAAATGAACCCTTTTCGTAACCAAATAAAGTAGCCTCGAGCATTTGCTCGGGAATTGCAGCACAATTAATAGCAATAAAGGGTTGTTTTTTTCGCGGTGAATGATCATGAATAAAATGAGCTAAAACCTCTTTCCCTGTCCCACTTTCTCCACTAATCATCACACCAACATCCGATTGAGCTACTTTTAATGCCATAGTCAGCAAAGCCTGGCTTTTAGGATCTTTGGCAATGGGTTCTCCAGTATCCTCATCAAACTCAACTTTAATGTATTGATTGATTTTTTCAGTTAATAGCTGAGCACTAAATGGCTTTTGTAAATAATCTACTGCCCCATGATGAAGCGCATTCACTGCATCTTGTACGGATCCATAAGCGGTCATTAAAATCACAGGCAATCCAAGTCTTCTTTTTTGAATCTCTGCGAGTAGCTGATTTCCGTCAAGTTCATCCATGCGAATATCCGTCAACACAACCGATGGATTATGGATTTCAAGAAGTGCTAGAGCTTCCTTGCCATCTTTAGCAGTAATATATGTATGGCCAGCAATAGTCATTGTTTCAGCCAGCGCTTCCCTTAATACTGGATCATCTTCAACGATTAAAACATGACTCATAAAAAAGTCCTTTTTCTAGTGTTATAAAAAGGATATCATCCCGGGGCGAAAAAGTGCTCCCTGAATCGTAATCAAAATCGACTCAGGGGCGCCTCACCATACTCAGGATGACGACTCAACATATTACGGCAAAAACAAATTAACTTGTGTACCGACTCCTTCTGTAGACTCAAGGCTAACTCGACCGCCGTGTGCTTTTACTACTGCATAAACGACCGCTAAACCCAATCCATTTCCTTGAGCTTTCGTAGTATAAAATGGCGAAAAAGCCTGACTCTTAACCTCTTCTGTCATTCCCTTACCATTATCCTCTACTGATATTTGTATACCTGAATCATCCATAGATGCAAGTGTTAAATTAATTTCTGTTGCATCAGATTGCAATGAATTGATCACCAAGTTTAAAACAGCACCAATTAATGACTCTGCATGGATTAATGATTCGAGACTAACTAACTGATTATTCACATTGAATGTTACATTACGCGCCAATACATAAGGTTGAGCGCGTTGTACGAGTAACGAACACCAATAATTCATATCCATACGCGTTGGCTCGATCGTAGTGCCTCGTGCAAATAATAATAAGTCCTGAATTTGCTGCTCAATACTGGTATGGCATTCTTGCAATCGATGTATCCAATTTTGGGTACGAACATCCAAATCAGGAAGATTATTCAAATGTTCTGTATATAACATTGCTGAAGCCAAGGGAGTCCTGATTTGATGTGCGAGCTGCGCAGTCATCGTACCAATTGAGACCAGACGCTTTTCATTTTCTTTGGCCTTCTCGTAATCTCTTGTAGCAGTTATATCCGTTAAACTCACTAATATGCCAGGTAAACTGTCCAAAGTTGCTATGGCTACATGCACACGGCGACCATCGGCAAGAGAAACTTCATGGCCGTCATCAGCGCGAGGAACAAAAGCACGTAAAATCACATCCAACCATAAAGAATCAAGTAATCCATATCCTAGCATTGCCTCAGCTGGTGGATTTAGCCATACGATACGCCCCTGAGAATTAATAATTACCAAAGCCGTAGGGAGGCTGGATAAAATATCCCACTCAGAAAGAGGTATGTGTGGTCTTACTGCACATGTTTGGTAATTAGAATAATGCATGCTGGATGAAATTATTATAATTAATAAGAAGACTGTAACAAATTTAAGTTAAAATGAAAATACATTTAAAATCATGCAATTAATCAAGCAATATTTCTTCTTTTTATTGATGAAAATTAAATCATTTTTTGCAATTCATATGAAAAAATATAACATCAAGACAAATGGTAAATAAAAAAATGAGTTTATTAAAATTTAGTTAAAACAGGCCTTTCTGGAACTAATTTAACTTCGGCGATACTGATAGGTGCTAATTTGACCCATGCCTATCTCCAGAATACCAACTTAACCAATGCAAATCTAAATAGAGCAAAATCAGTTGGTGCTGATTTTTCAGGAGTAAATTGGACTGGAGCTAAACTGTAAAATGCCATATTTTTTGCAGAAACAAATAACTTGGTTGAGTTTAAATTCGTACAACATAGAGACTTTGATTTATTAAAGTCAGGTTTCGCTATGCGGTACCTGAACAACCAACACCTAGATTATGACTCTGAATTGTTCTCGTCCAACGATTTTAGAAATGCAAGTTTCTCTGCAATTTTAATTTCTAAACCACGCGGTACCGGTTTATACCAACCGGGCTCCTCCATTCCTTCAGGTAAATAATCTTCTCCGGCGGCATATGCATGCGGTTCATCATGGGCATAACGATACTTTTTTCCATACCCTAGTTTTTTCATTAACCGTGTAGGTGCATTTCGCAAATGAACAGGCACTTCTCGTGATTTATCATGTTTTACAAAATCCATAGCCTGATTAAAAGCAACATATCCTGCATTACTTTTTGCAGCGATTGACAAATAAATGACAGCCTGTCCTAGTGCAAGCTCTCCTTCCGGAGAACCTAATCGTTCATACGTTGCAGCAGCATCGTTTGCTATTTGGAGCGCTCGAGGATCAGCTAAACCAATATCTTCCCAAGCCATTCGTACAATACGTCGCGCTAAATAAAGGGGATCCACACCCCCATCTAACATACGGCAGAGCCAATAAAGAGCAGCATCAGGATTAGAACCACGTACTGATTTGTGTAATGCAGAAATTTGATCGTAAAAATTTTCTCCACCTTTATCAAAACGTCTGACTTGTTCTGCCAAAACATTCATCACAAATTCTTTTGTGACATGCACATTATTCATTGCGGTACATGCGGCATGTAATTGTTCAAGACTATTCAATAATCGTCGGGCATCACCATCAGCAAAGCCAATAAGCATTTCCAGCGCATCATCATCGAATTGAATAGGAGATGAAAATACTTGATTTGCTTTGTGAAACAGTTGTCTCAATTCGTCATCAGTCAAAGATTTTAAAACATAAACCTGAGCACGTGACAACAGAGCAGAATTCACTTCAAAAGAAGGATTTTCCGTTGTAGCCCCTATAAAAGTGACTAAACCCGATTCCGTGTAAGGTAATAGAGCATCTTGTTGCGCTTTGTTAAAGCGATGAATTTCATCGATGAACAGTGTGGTGTGTTTACCATGAGTTAGATTTTCCTGCGCTTTCTCAACTGCGGCACGAATATCCTTAACACCCGAAAACACCGCAGAAAGCGCTATCCATTCACTATCAAACGCTTCAGCAGCAATACGAGCAATTGTTGTTTTACCAACTCCTGGCGGTCCCCATAAAATCATTGAGTGAAGTTTTTTACTCGCAAAACTAAGTCGCAATGATTTACCTTCACCCAATAAATGACTTTGTCCGATCACTTCGTCGAGATTTTTTGGTCTTAAAAGCTCTGCTAGTGGTGGTTGAGGCATTGTTTTAAACAAACTCATTGCTGAACCACATCAACCCCTTTAGGCGTTTTGAATTGGAATAAGCTAGCTGCCAACTTAGGGTTTGTTTTAATTTGTGATAATTGAACCGTAGTCACTTGGCCCAATTGATCATATAACTCCAAACCAGTTAGGTTATTTTGACGAAACACCAGTTTGATTCGTTGAAAATTAGCTTTAGGTGATTTTGATTTTAGATCAAAAACCAAGTCGTTGCCCACATTACTTTGAGTCACATTAAAATCTCGAGTAACCGTATTATCATAACCACTTAAGAATAAAGCAGCAGTACCCCCTAAACCTTTTCGTTGCGTTTTGACCGTTACTTGCTCCAAATCTTTATCATATACCCAAATTTTCTGACCATCAGCAACCATTAATTGCGCCATAGGTTGCACCGTTTGCCAACGAAATCGACCGGGCCTTTGTAATGCCATTGTTCCTGATGAACGAGAGACTACTCGCTGTTTTGCTTTCACTGCTTGTTTAAACACGGCAGTCATTGAGCGAATTCCATTTAATTTAGTCTGCAGCAATACATCAGGCGTTTCACTAAATACCGCAGTTGAAATACTTAAAAGTAATACGGTTAATATTTTTTTCATAATTAATCCTCCGTCACGGATGATACTAAGACATCTCGATAACCACCATCTAATGGCCCAACAATTCCTGTTCGCTCCATTTCTTCAACCATACGAGCTGCCCGGTTATAGCCTATTTTTAGTCGTCGCTGTACTGCAGAAATACTGGCCTTCCGTGTTTGGATAACGAATTCTACCGCTTGATCATAAAGAGGATCATCATCCTCGGCAGATTGGCCGTCCTCATCAGAACCGCCCTCATTACCATCACCTGTTAATTTCAAAATATCATCAATATAGTCAGGCTCCCCACGAGCACGCCAATCATCCGCAATGCGATGTACTTCTTTATCATCAACAAAAGCACCATGAACTCGTAAAGGCGCCCCACTTCCGGGTGCTAAATAGAGCATATCCCCATGTCCTAGTAATTGTTCAGCACCCTGTTGATCTAATATAGTACGAGAATCAATTTTTGATGAAACTTGGAATGACATTCGAGTTGGAATATTTGATTTAATTAACCCGGTTAAAACATCTACAGAAGGTCTTTGAGTCGCAAGAATCATATGGATTCCGGCAGCGCGAGCTTTTTGAGCAATACGAGCAATTAACTGCTCCACTTTCTTGCCCACGACCATCATCATATCAGCAAGCTCATCAATTACGACGACAATATGAGGTAAAGGTTCTAATTCTGGCGCTGTTTCATCCATTGAATCAACAGGTTTCCATAAAGGATTAGCGATAGGTTGACCATTAGCAATGCCTTCTGCGATTTTAGTATTAAAACCAGCCAAATTTCTTACACCCAAAGCAGCCATCAACCGATAACGACGCTCCATTTCTTCAACACACCAGCGCAAAGCACTAGCGGCCTCTTTCATATCGGTAACAACAGGAGTTAATAAATGGGGTATGCCATCATAAACTGATAACTCCAACATTTTAGGATCAACCATAATCAGACGCACCTGGTCTGGAGTTGCCTTAAATAAGATACTTAAAATCATGGCATTAATACCAACTGACTTACCAGATCCTGTGGTCCCGGCGACCAACAAATGAGGCATTTTAGCTAAATCAACAACTACAGGGTGGCCTGCAATATCCACGCCTAAAGCCAAAGTAATTGGCGAATGGGCCTGCTGGTATACATCCGCCAATAAAACATCCGATAGTCGCACAGTCTCTCGTGAATGATTCGGTAACTCCAAACCCACTACCGTTTTACCTGGAATGACTTCAACAACACGAACTGAAACTACGGATAAAGAGCGCGCAAGATCTTTAGCCAAAGCAGTCAGTTTGCTCACTTTGACACCTGCAGCTAATTGCAATTCAAAACGAGTTACGACTGGCCCCGGATGCACCGCCACTACACCCGCTTGAATACCAAAATCGAGTAAGTGCTGCTCAACCTCCCGCGATAAATTCTCCAGTTCTTGGTGAGTATATCCACCCATAGGTTTACCAGGTTGGCCTTTATCCAGCAAACTTAAAGACGGTAAATCACCTGAGGTGCTTACTTTGGGAATACGGATTTCTTTTACTTCTTTGACGGGTTTGACAATTTCAGGCTTAACTTCCTGAGTAATTAATACAGGCGGAGGAGCAACGGCACGATCCTCTTTTTCTGCTTTGGGCTTAAATAATTTAGGAGCAGGCTTTTCACGAGGTATCTTGGGTGCTTTAGGGATCACGTTTGATTTGGATTGTTCAACTCGTGATTTAATAACAGATAGTGCCTTGTGTGTTGTTTTAGAAATATAATTCATAACGAATAAAGTATAAAAACCAATCAACTCCACTGCTTTTATCCAAGACAAGCCTGTCAACCAGGTAGTTCCTACCAAAAGCATAGCGAGTAGAACTAAACTTGCTCCATGCAAATTGAGCATTTGGTACCAACCACCACCAACAGCTTGACCTATAAATCCCCCTGCACCATGAATGGAATCCAATTGATTCATTTCTGCCTCAAGGCTTAATAAGCCACAACCTCCCGCGAACATGAGCATTAAGCCAACGGAACGAAGTACTAAGACACGTTTATCTAGACGATTTAGAGCGCGTAAATCGTGTAACAGAGCCCAGGAAATATAAACAAAAGCAATCGGTACCAAATAAGCAAAATATCCGAATACAAAATAAAGTGCATCCGCAATATAAGCACCTACTTGCCCACCCGAATTCGCAACAACAGTTCCAGCTCGAGAAACATGTGACAATCCAGGATCACTGATTTTATAAGTGAGTAATGACAAGAGCACAAAAAGAGCACTTGTTAGAATTAATATAAAACTACCCTCGCTAAGCCGTTTTACAACATAGCTAGGCATATGATTTTTTGAACCGCTTGATTTTTTTCCTGACTGTTGTTTTTCCATAGGTATTTTCATATCTTTGTTTTTGTCATAATATTCGCCATCTTAACACAAAATATTAAAATATTAAGGAAGGCAGAGACAATGAGCTCCAGCAATCATCATCGCTTAATTATACTCGGTTCAGGACCAGCAGGTTATACTGCTGCAGTCTATGCCGCAAGAGCCAATCTTCATCCAGTTTTAATTACTGGAATGCAACCAGGAGGTCAGCTAACGACCACTACTGATGTAGATAATTGGCCCGGTGATATAGAGGGATTACAAGGCCCTGCCCTGATGGAACGTATGCAAAAGCATGCAGAACGCTTTGACACTCAAATTATTTTTGATCATATTGTTAAAGCGAATTTAACACAAGCACCTTTTACTCTTCATGGTGATAGCGATACCTACACTTGTGACGCACTAATCATTGCAACAGGAGCTTCTGCACGTTATCTGGGATTAGAATCCGAATCAGCTTATCAAGGTCGAGGGGTTTCGGCCTGTGCCACCTGCGATGGCTTTTTTTACCGCAATAAAGCAGTTTGTGTTATTGGTGGCGGAAATACTGCTGTGGAAGAAGCACTTTATTTATCAAACCTTGCATCAAGCGTTACTTTAGTGCATCGACGAGACAGTCTGCGAGCTGAGAAAATTCTCCAGGATAAACTTTTTGAAAAAACCCGCAACGGCAACATCAAAATAATCTGGAATTCTACTCTTGATGAAGTGATTGGTGATGATAAAAAAGTAACTGGCGCTTTAATCCGAAATGTACAAAATGATACCAAAGAATTATTAAATGTCGATGGCGTATTCATTGCGATAGGACATACACCTAATACCGATTTATTTAAAGACCAGCTTCTCATGAATAATGGTTATATTGTTATTAAATCAGGACTGGAAGGAATGGCGACCAGCACCTCAATTCCTGGTGTATTTGCCTGTGGCGATGTGGCAGACCATGTATATCGACAAGCGATTACCTCGGCTGGTTTTGGTTGTATGGCCGCCCTTGATGCAGAACAATATTTAGATTTGAATTTAGGAAAAAATTAGATCCTCTGAGGCCTTATCGGAATCTTTTGCTGTCATCCGAATGCAACGCAGGGATCCTTGCTGTAGCACCATGTTACAAGGGAGTCTCTGCTCTTTCGGGATGGGAAGTTCCGCTGTGCCAAATCCAGATTATGGTTTTTATAAAGACTCAGGTTTTTTTTGTTGTTTGAGCATTTTCAACACAATATCTTTTCCCATAGCCTCAACCATTTTCATAAATAAAGGTGGTTTTCTTTCTTGCAAGCGATGTAAATCGGAATATCGCCAATATAAATAATCTACAGGTTCTCGTGCATGAATTGTAGTGTTCGCTTTTCCATCTCTAAAATAACTCATCTCACCAATAAAGTGATAAGGACCTAACTCAAGAATACCATTCTCCACTTCGATATAAACTTTCCCTTTTGTGATCAACATGAGATTTTCTACGGGACTTCCCTTCATTAATATTTTTTTGTTACTTGAAGTACCTCTATAACTTATTTTGATCAAACGAATAAAGTCACTCGTTTGCATATCTGAAAAAAATAAATCTTTTATTTGTTGCAAATCATAAGGTAAATCCCTAGGTATCATGTCTCTTAACAAGATGCCAATCTGCACAAAATTAATAATTAATGATGCGATAGCCCAAAAAGCAACGGGAGGAACATTGGCCAATGCTCCATAAAGTAAAAAAGATAAATCAGATAGCACAAATATTGTGCGAATAATAAGCACTTTCCTAAAGCTAAGACTAAGAAGAATTAAAATATTTCCTAAACTATACAAATAATCCAATTGTTTCCTCCAATTCTTGTTTATAATAATTGTAGAATACAAAAAGGTCCTATGAGAGAAAAAATCCCAGATAAATCTAGGAGATTGTATTGAGTTATAATGAAACCTACTTCTTTCCAAATCCAGAAACTAGTGATGATCAGGGTTTATTATTCATTGGGGGGGATTTAGCTCCTCAACGTATACTTCAAGCTTATCGACAAGGAGTGTTTCCCTGGTACGAACCAGGAACACCTATTCTTTGGTGGTCCCCAAATCCAAGACTTATATTAATTCCTACTGAATTCAAGGTATCTCGTAGTTTGCAAAAATCACTAAAAAAACCCTTTAGCTTTACAGTAGATACTGTATTTAGAGAGGTCATTATGGCATGTGCTACTTGCTCTGGTCGCATCAATAATACCTGGATTACTCAAGAAATGATTGAGGCCTATACCCAGTTGCATACAATGGGTTATGCGCATTCTTTTGAAATATGGTATGAAAATGAATTGGTCGGGGGGCTGTATGGGCTAAGCATAGGACACGTTTTTTTTGGTGAATCCATGTTCCATAAGCTAACGGATGCATCAAAAATTGCTTTTTATTATTTATGCAAAACTATGGCTAAATGGAATTTTGATTTTATTGATTGCCAAATTCCCACCAATCATCTACAAAGTCTGGGCGCTAAAATTATTGAACGTAAGGAATTTCTTCATCTGCTGCACCAATCATTAGAACATCCTACAAAGCAAGGTTCATGGAATATCACCTTGACTTAATATTTCAAATAGTAACAATCCTGTACTATCATTATACAAGGCGAATCATTCATTTTCATTTCAACTGATTATAACCCCATGAGATGATAATGAAATGTAGTAAACAACCTGGAGTATTTTCCTATGGAATCAAAAACTGTATCAAAGGTTCCTGTTATTTTTGGAAAAATGAAGGAAGATCAATTACATAAGATTTTGGAAAACAACGATGCCAAGAAAAAAGAAACTAAATCCGTATTTTTAATCAGGGAAGACGATAATTTTCGAGGATTCATGACTGTTTCATATTACTCACAAGAGCATGAGATGGTAAAAAAATATCCGATTTGGTTTAACCAGTGAGGGTTGGAAAAAAAGTACCTAAGCCACCTAGAGAACCCGCTTTCACTGATACACTTGAGGTAAAAAGAAAATACGCGCTTGATAAAAAAAAAATTTGATGAAGACATGCAAAATTTTATCAATAAGGCTGAGACTCTATTTGAACACAATGCGACCCCAGATCAAATTAAGCTGCTAATCAACGAGCTAAAAAAAGAAGAGTATAAATTTGATTTGAGTGGACTCATTAGACCGAGTCCTGCAGAGGCGAGTAAAGAAAAAACACTTTTTGGGCTATATTGGTGATGTATTTATAACTGAGATGATTCCTCATTTAACTCACATCAATAAAATTTTAGGCTCAAACTTATCTTAATAAATCATTTTTATGAAAACTGTCATTATTGAATGACATAATAGTTAAATTTTGACATGCTTGGATTGCCATTTTCTTCATTTTAGTGCAGTATACATGCATAATAAACATTATAAATTTGGTACATCACTGAGAGACCTATGGCAAAAGAAGATCATATAGAAATGGCTGGTACTGTTATAGATACCCTACCCAACACCATGTTTCGTGTTGAATTAGAAAATGGACATGTTATCACTGCCCACATTTCTGGTCGTATGCGTAAAAATTACATTAGAATTTTGACTGGTGATAAAGTTAAAGTCGAGTTAACCCCCTATGACTTAACTAAAGGCCGCATCATTTTCCGCGATAAAAACTAAGCGATTTCCTAATTAAAAATCTTTTCTTCACAACCTGTATTCTATAGGTCGGGTTTATGGCTGGACCTTCAAAAGACTACAACAAATGTTGGGCTTTCGCCCAACATTTAAAAACACTGTTCCTTTATAAAATTTGAAATTAGGTAAATATCATTGAAAAATAAGTTGGGCCAAGGCCCAACCTACGCTTAGATAATAGTTTTCAGTAGTAACTGGTCAGCCTTATTCTACAAAGCTTCAAATATTGCAGCGGCTCCCATGCCCGTTCCAATACACATCGTTACCATACCATATCGTCCTTTAATCCTCCTGAGACCATGCAATAAAGTAGCCGTTCTGATTGCCCCAGTAGCACCCAAGGGATGTCCTAAGGCAATAGCCCCCCCTAAGGGATTTACCTTGTTTCGAGGAAGATCAAGTTCTTTAATTACTGCCAGGGCCTGAGCGGCAAAAGCCTCGTTAAGCTCTATCCAATCGAGCTGGTCTAAAGTAATACCTGCTCGCTTTAAGGCAACGGGAATGGCTTTTATTGGGCCAATTCCCATAATATCTGGTGGAACACCGGCTACGGCATAACTCATCAATCGTCCAATAGGTTTTAAATTATATTGGCGCACAGCGTGTTCACTAGCCAGCAAAGCAATACCTGCTCCATCACTGGTTTGTGAACTGTTTCCTGCCGTGACTGTTCCTCTAGCGGCAAAAACAGGTTTTAATTTGGAAATGACTTCATAGGACGTATCTGCTCGTGGCCCTTCATCATCATTGATCCACTTTTTCTTCACTACGGTTGTCGAGTTAGCTAAATCAGCCTGTCTTAAAGTAATTTCTACGGGACTAATTTCCGCTTTAAAATCACCTCGCTGCTGAGCTGCTACAGCTTTTTTATGGCTTTCAGCAGCAAACTCATCTTGTTGTTCTCGAGTAATTTCCCAGCGTTTTGCAACATTTTCTGCAGTAATTCCCATCCCATATGCGATCGCGATATCTTCATTGTTGAATATAGCAGGGTTTGCTGTGTATTTATTTCCACCTAAAGGGACCATAGACATGCTTTCAACGCCGCCTGCTAGAGCCAAGTGTATGTCGCCACTGCGTATAGTCTCTGCAACGGTAGCAATACTTTGCACTCCTGAAGAACAAAAACGATTGATTGTCATGGCAGGAACAGATTGGGGTAAGTCAGCAAGTAAGGCAGCGATACGAGCCACATTCATACCTTGTTCTGCCTCAGGCATAGCACAACCTATGACAACATCCCCTATTTCTTGATGATCCACTGATGGATAACGCTCCATTAAATTTTTGATCACATGAGCGAGTAAATCATCAGGTAACGTATTTTTAAATACACCGCGAGGTGCTTTACCAACAGGAGTACGTAATGCGTCAACTATATATACATTAGTCATTTTCAAATCTCCCTTAATTACGTAACGGCTTGCCAGTTTCTAATAAATGACTAATCCGTGCTTGAGTTAATGGTGATGCAGCAAGAGTCATAAACACTTCTCGCTCTAATTTAAGCATCCAGTTTTCATCAACAAAAGTGTTCTGATTGAGATTGCCACCGCAAAGTACTGTTGCCAATTCCGTAGCAATAAAGTAATCATGCTGAGAAATAAAACCGCCTTCTAACCAATTAACTAAACCTGCTTGTAATCGTGCTTTTCCTTCAATTCCAGCGATTTGAAATTGTGTCTTTAAAGGAGGCCAGATAATTCGCTGCATGCATAAAATTAATCTTGGCCAAAGCAACGTTAAGTACTTCATCAGCATGCATCACATAGCTGTCTGTACTACGCAAATACCCCATCTGCATTGCATCAGCTGCTGAGCCTGCAACTTGTGCAGTGGCAATTTGTTGGTAGTAACCTTGAAGTACCGTCATTAAATCCCCTTTGGGAGCCCGATGGGCAGCCCGCATTGCCATTTCCTTACATCCACCACCAGCAGGTATCAATCCAACACCAAATTCAACGAGTCCTGGATAAGCCTCAAAGGCAGCAACAACAGCATCACAATGCATCATTAATTCACAACCACCACCAAGAGCACGACCTCTTAATGCGGCTACAGTTGGGATAGAACTGTATTTCAAACGCAAAGCCACACGTTGAAATTGCGCAATCATGTCGTCCAAAGCATGCATTTTGTTGTCTTTAATTAAATTTAGGACACCACGTAAGTCAGCACCCGAACAGAAATTAGTCGCGTCGTGTTGATAAATAATCAAACCACGACATTGTTTCTCTGCAATTTCAACCGCCGCTTCCAGTCCATCAAGAACTGACTGCCCTACTGTGTTCGCTTTGCTTTTAAAGTTCACTACAGCGACATCATCTTGTAAATTCCATAAGCGCACTCCCTCATTTTCATAAATCACAGGTGTAGGACATGCTGTTTCCTTAATGACGCGGTCAGGAAAGTATTGACGCTGGTAAACAGGCAATTGGCTTCGAGGCTGATAATCATTCATTTGTGGCGAATAAGCCCCTATTTCTGTATAGAAGGCATCAATTTCAAACAGCCATCCGGGTAATTCGGCTGTACTAAGAGATGATTTATCTTTTATGGCTTGGTCAATATACTGTGTCATTCGAGTCAAATCAGCTAATTGCCATGTTTCAAATGGTCCTTGCACCCAGCCAAAACCCCAACGTATTGCCAAATCAACGTCTCTAACATTATCCGCAATGGCCTTAAGATGATAGGCGCAATAATGAAATAAATCTCTGAAACAGCTTGCCAAGAATTGTGCTTGCTTGTTATTGGACGTAATAAGTTTTTGCATGCGTACAGCAGGATCAGACTCAATCATGATGGCTTTTAACTCATCATTTACCACAGGTTGAGCTGGACGATAAGTCGCCGATTTAATATCATAAACTTCAATAACCTTACCATTTTTCCTATAAATACCCTGGCCAGTTTTTTGTCCTAAATGCCCCTCTTTAATAAGATTAGTGAGCCATTCTGGAAGTTTAAAACTAGAGTGCCATGGGTCATCTTGCAACTGTTGTTGCATGGTATGGATTACATGTTGCATGGTATCTAGACCAACAACATCCATGGTGCGAAAAGTCGCGGACTTCGGTCTTCCCAACAAAGGACCTGTTAATGCATCCACTTCATCTAATCCCATATCCATAGCAAAAGCATGATGCAAGGTCGTTAAGAGTGAAAATACACCAATACGATTACCAATAAAATTCGGAGTATCTTTAGCTCGCACCACCCCTTTACCCAAATAACGAGTTAACCAAGTTTCAAGATTATCTACTAATTCTTTATCAGTAGTTTTGGCAGGAATAAGCTCGGCAAGATGCATGTAACGCGGAGGATTAAAAAAATGAACACCGCAAAAATTTCTTCTATGCATTTGGGGTAAAACAGAACATAAAGAATCAATACTCAAACCGGATGTATTACTCACTAAAATAGAGTGCTCTGCTAAAAATGGAGAAATTCGCTTGTATAAATCCTCTTTCCAATCCAAACGTTCAGCTATGGCTTCAATAATTAAATCGCATGAAGATAAATCAGCGAGGTTTTGTTCGTAGTTTCGTGCTTGCATTAACGCTGCAGTTTGAGCTGTTGCAAGCGGAGCAGGTTTCAATTTCCCTAAGTTAGCTATTGCTTTATCAATCAGTGCATTCGTGTTTCCTTCTTTGGCCGCTAAATCGTAAAGTAAGGTTTCAATTCCTGCGTTAACACAGTGCGCTGCAATCTGTGCCCCCATAACACCTGCTCCCAGAACTGCGACTTTTTTAATAAAAAAAGGTCCATGCATTTCTTTCTTCCTCGTTAATTAAAATGTAGCCTGGGCGAAGCGAGGCGCAACCCGGGTTCTTATGGCAGATCAACTTACCCGAGTTACGCCTCGCTTCACCCGGGCACAGTTCTTACTTATTAAACTAAATCAAAACGAATGCCCTGGGCTAAAGGTAGTTCATTTCCCCAGTTTATCGTATTGGTTTGTCGACGCATGTAGGCTTTCCATGAATCAGAGCCCGACTCACGACCACCACCGGTTTCTTTTTCTCCACCAAAAGCACCGCCAATTTCGGCACCCGAAGTACCGATGTTAATATTGGCTATGCCACAATCACTCCCCCAAGCACTTAAAAAATGCTCTGCATTTTTTAAATTTTGAGTAAACATGGCAGAAGATAAACCCTGTGGTACATGATTTTGTAAAGCAATCGCCTCATCAATTGTTTGAAAAGGCATAACATATAAAATGGGGGCAAATGTTTCTTCTTGGACAATATCCCAATGGTTTTTTACATCACATACTAATGTAGGCTGTACAAAAAAGCCTGGTCGATGAACGGCCTCACCACCAAAGATAATTCGCCCACCTGCTTCTTTGATTCGGGCGATGGCTTTATTGAATTGGTCTACCGCTTGTTTATCAATAAGAGGGCCCATAAGATTTATTTTATCTAAAGGATCGCCAATTGTTATCTGCTCATAAGCAAAACGTAACCGTTCAACAACATAATCATATTTGGAATGATGAACAAACAGACGTCGTGTAGAAGTGCATCGTTGTCCTGCAGTACCCACTGCTCCAAAAACAATCGCTGGAATTGCTAAATGAAGATCAGCTGACTCATCAAGAATTATCGCATTATTGCCACCTAACTCTAAAATAGTCTTACCTAATCGGGCAGCAACTTTTGCGGCAACTTGCTTTCCTACTGCCGTTGAACCTGTAAATGAAATAAGAGGTATCCGCTTATCATTAACGAAAGTCTCTACTACATCATGGTCTTCCGGAATAACCAAACTAAAGATCTCAGGGCATCCATTAGCTGTCAACACATCATTGCAAATATGCTGAACAGCTACAGCACATAAAGGTGTCTTTGCTGAAGGTTTCCACACCGTTACATTACCACAGATGGCTGCAAGAAAAGCATTCCATGACCAAACTGCGACTGGGAAGTTAAATGCTGATATAACACCCACGATACCGTACGGATGCCATTGTTCATACATTCTGTGTTGAGGACGTTCAGAATGCATGGTATTCCCATATAGCATTCGTGACTGACCTACTGCAAAATCAGCAATGTCAATCATTTCCTGAACTTCACCATCCCCTTCTTGCTTGGATTTGCCCATTTCTAAAGAAACCAAACTACCTAAAGCATCTTTATGATCGCGCAATGACTGACCAATTTGCCGTATGATTTCACCTCTTTTTGGAGCAGGAATTTTTCTCCATTCATGTGCCGCATGCTGTGCACGGGTCATTACCTCTTCATAATCATCCATAGTGCAGGTTGCTATTTCAGCAAGCTTTTCACCATTTGCTGGATTATAAGAGATTAATTTATGCTCATGAACTCCACTTTGCCAACCCTGGCCACTATAGGCACCTGGATTAACTGCATGAATTTTCAAGCGTTTTAATATATCCATTCATTATCTCCATGGTAGCCCGGATACAACTAGGTGAACCCGGGAACAGTGCAACGATATTTCAGGTTACGCGTAATAGCGGCCAAAGCGATTTTCTAAAACTGCAGACAA
This sequence comes from Legionella cherrii, assembly GCF_900635815.1. Lineage (NCBI taxonomy): Bacteria > Pseudomonadati > Pseudomonadota > Gammaproteobacteria > Legionellales > Legionellaceae > Legionella > Legionella cherrii. The sequence continues at coordinate 2,297,329 of NZ_LR134173.1, read as the reverse complement.
GTGGAATTTTTCTTGTAATACCAAGCCTTTATATTCATTAGATTGCCCCAACACCAAGTCCACCACCGCGCAAACACCTGAAGCAGTACTTATTTGAATTGCGGACCATTCCAAACCACAAATTTCCTCAGGATAAATCTTTTTCACGTAATTTTTTTCCGTCAACTCACCACGTTTCATTCCTTCAACAGAAACATAAACTATCACAAGATCTTGATAAGTTTTGGGAATGGCATTTTCTAAAATACGTTTTAAAGTAGGTCTATCTTGATTTAATCGTAAGTCGTTCATTAATAAACGCATCTTTGAACAATGGCCTGGATAACGCATTGTTTTATAATTCATGGTTTGAACTTTACCAGCATGCATCTCTGCCAAACTTCCCAGACCACCAGAGGTATTAAACGCTTCATATTCACAACCATCAATTTGAATCGTTTCTAATCCTTCCAAAGGTGCTAAAGTTACCGCTTTTCCATATTTAATTGCGTAACAAGGGTTACCGTATTCATTGATCACTCCATCTGTAGACCAAGTTAATGAATATTGAAGTGCATTGTTTGCATTTTGTGGAAGCGCGCCTACACGTAATTTCACATGATAACTCTCTTCAAACTCCTGCATGAGACTATTCGCTGCGATGCTGATAAACCCAGGGGCTAATCCGCATTGAGGCACGAAGGCAGTTTCTGCATCAAGAGCAATCGCTTTTACTGCTTCTGTGACTGCCGTATCTTCCGTAAGATCAAAATAATGTGCTTTAGCAGCTTTTGCAGCCTCAGCAACATAGGTATTTAAAAAATAGGGAAGACTTGAGATAACAGCCACAATATCATGCTTTTCCATATAAGCTTGAGTTGATTGCTGATCTTTAACATCTAAGGCGACTGTTTTAATTTTGGGTACTGCTTCCAACAGCCTTTTCACATCTGATCCATTAAAATCTATATCAACTAGATGGACCTGGTAAGAACCACTGTCTGATAATAAACAAGCGATTAAGCTACCAATTTTCCCTGCACCAGTAATCATTACATTATACATTTAATCCCTCTCCATTATAAAACGCCATCATCCTACACAAAATATTGGGAATTGGATAGTATTCTCTAATCGATACCCAAGAAACTCCAAAATGCTATTTTTAAAATCGAGTTATTTTAATTTTTGATGCATAATGTTAGAAAAAAACTATATTTAAGATACTTTATTTAAAATACTTTTAGATTTGGCAAAAGGACTTGTCATGAATAAATCAAAAAAGAAGACTCCAAAATCAGTTGGAAATTTACAAGCCCCTCCATCCTCTGAATCAGAAAAAGGCGACTATGAAGGACTTAGTTTCGATAGACTATTCCATGCAACAATCAGCCAATTCAGCAACTGGTTATCACCTGGTACGCTCTTGATGTCTTTTGCAGATTGGTTAATTTATTTATATTTTTCACCAGCAAAACGAGCCGACTTAAATAAAGAAGCACTCAAAAAACTGGGACATTTATTGTTATACATACAACAACAGAGCCAAGGTGAATGCAAACCGTGTATCGAAGTGCGTCATACAGATCATCGCTTTCAAAATGAGTTATGGTCTCAATTTCCATTCAACGTATATGCTCAATCTTTTTTGTTAACTGAAGAATGGTGGGATGATGCCACTACACATCTTCGTGGGGTTTCCAAGCATAACGAAAATATTGTTAATTTTGTCACACGTCAATTTTTGGACGTCTGTGCTCCCTCTAATTTCCCTGGAATGAATCCTGAAGTAATCACTGCGACACTTAATGAAGGAGGTATGAATTTTATCAAAGGATGGTATAATTTTATTGATGACGTGACCAGGGATCTAAATAATCTACCGCCTGCAGGTAGCGAACACTATAAAGTAGGAGAAAACTTAGCGATAACCCCCGGAAAAGTTATTTATAGAAATCGATTAATTGAGCTTATCCAATATGAGCCAACAACATCAACTGTCTATCCGGAACCCATCTTAATCATCCCTGCCTGGATTATGAAGTATTACATACTCGATCTTTCACCTAACAATTCCATGGTTAAATTTTTAGTGGATAAAGGACATACCGTATTTATGATTTCCTGGAAAAATCCAACTTCTGAAGATCGGGACTTAGATTTCTCTGATTATGCAATACATGGTGTGATGGATGCATTAAATACAATTAATCAAATTATCCCAAATGAAAAAATCCATACTGTAGGTTATTGTATTGGAGGAACCTTATTAACCATGGTTGCAGCAAAAATGGCGGCAAAAGAAGATGATCGATTAAAATCAATGACTTTGTTTGCAGCCCAAACTGATTTTCAGGATGCAGGTGAACTGCAGTTATTTATTGACGAAAACCAACTTACTTACATTGAAGACATTATGTGGGAAAAAGGCTACCTGGACGGGTCTCAAATGGCCGGTGCGTTCAGTATGTTACGGTCTATAGATCTTATTTGGTCTCGTATTGTTTATGATTATTTATTGGGTAAAAGACAGGAGGTCAGTGACTTAATGGCATGGGATTATGATACTACAAGAATGCCCTACAAGATGCATAGCGAGTACTTGCGTAGTTTATTTTTAAATAATGATTTAGTTGAAGGACGTTTTAAAATTCTTGATGACACTATCAATCTCGCCGATATCAGAGTACCAACTTTTGTCGTTAGCACCATAAAAGACCACATAGCACCTTGGAAATCTGTTTATAAAATTCATTACTTTATTGATAGCGATATTACCTTTGTATTGACTAACGCAGGACACAATACAGGCATTGTTAATAAACCTGGTGAATCTGGACGAAGCTATCACATGCTAACTCATAAGACAGATGATAAACATTTATCACCTGACGTTTGGTTGGAAAAAGCGCCACATTTTAAAGATTCCTGGTGGCCAGCTTGGGAAAAATGGGTTGCAGATCGCTCAAGCTCCAAAAAGCAGCCGCCTGATTTCGGTAATCCTGCAAAAGATATAAGACCACTTTGTGATGCACCGGGGACTTATGTTTTGAAAAAATAACATGGATGGCGGGAGATGCAAATTCAGCCAGGATTATAAAATGTGCGATTATTTCCGCATTTATGAATCTTGGTAAAAAGCCAGATTTGATTGCAAGTTGAACAAATAATGAGCTAAGCATGGCTTTTGAGTGAGCTGATGTGAATTGTTACTAAAATACTCCACTAATCCTTGACCTAAGCAGAGGACTACATTATCTTATCTTTTTATATTTTTTTTACAACTCATGAAGCAAACTGCTTTAGCCAATACTATTCCATTAAATTCCTCAATTCGTCTTGGCTCTATTAAATACTTTTTTGTATTTATAGCAGGTCTGCTAGCCCCCTTTGGTTTTGCTCCTTTTCATATACCAGGGCTGATACTATTAAGTTTGGCATTTCTTTATTCGAGCCTCCAAAATTGCTCCAGAAAACAAGGCCTTTCTCTAGGATTTTTTTACGGGATGGGTTATTTCGGATTTGGGGTTTCTTGGGTCATAGTCAGTATCCATGATTACGGTCAACTCAATTATTGCCTTGCAGGATTGGTTACATTAATTTTCATTATGTATCTTTCGCTCTTCCCTGCTTTAGTTGCTTATCTATATAAAGTGCTTGAACTCAAAAATCGGAAGTTGTTCTCTTTAGTACTATTTTGTGTCTTATGGTGTTTGAGTGAATATTGCCGTGCTACTTTATTTACTGGCTTCCCTTGGTTGTTAGTAGGAACACCGCTTATTGATACACCAATAAAATATGTTGCTCCTATTTTAGGAATTTATGGGCTTAGTTTAGTATCTGTCCTTATTTCCGCATTACTCACCTTAGCTGTGGCACAAAACTCTTCGAGGCGTTACCATTATTTAATTGCCATTGTACTGATTCTTATCAGTCCAATGCTGTTTAAAAACATTTCATGGTCAAAAATAAAACAAGAGCCTATTAGTATTGGTGCTGTTCAAGCCAATTTATCCATGCGCGACAAATGGGATGAAACCTTATTTTGGAACCTGCTGGACTACTATGAAAAGGCCATCAATAAACTCTTAGGAAAGCAATTAATTATTTTGCCCGAGTCTGCCATACCACTTCCCGCAAGTTATTTGGATAAATATTTACTCAGGCTGAATAACAAAGCATTAAAAGCAAAAAGCGCACTTATGTTAGGTATTTTACAACCTACAAATGATAGGGAAACCAATTATTACAACGCAATCATTACGCTTGGGCAAGCTAAAGGTAAAAAACTTAAACGCCAACTTGTGCCTTTTGGAGAATACATTCCAAAACCTTTAGTTAGGATCAATCATTGGTTTAATTTACCTGAACCTAATTTATTACCAGGAAAAAGAAAACAATCCCTGATTCAAATTGAAAATCATCCAATAGCTAGCCTCATTTGTTATGAGATTGCATATCCCAAGCTGTTGCGCGAACAAATGCCTAAAGCCCAATGGATCGTTTCAATTAGTGACAATGGTTGGTTTGGGCATTCATTAGCCAGTTACCAACAACTACAAATGGCCCAAGTGCTTTCTCTGCTTACAGGACGATATCAAGTAGTCGTCAATAATGATGGTCTATCGTCAGTCATCGACTCAGGTGGAGATATAATAGAAAGTCTTCCTCCATTTAGCCCTGGTGTCCTTCAAAGCAGTATACTCCCTGCTGAAGGTTTGACTCCGTGGATTATATGGCATGAGTATCCATCCCTTATATTTTGTGCAATATTTATTATTTTTGTACTTTTTATTCAACTTCGTCGCTTATTCGAGTAATAATCTATTGCTGGCAGACACAAGAGGAGTTATCCTTAGCAGATTTAGAGTCACTTAAAAAACTGGACTATGGATAATACCTATATACCACAAGAAGTTGAGGAACAAGCTCAACAGTATTGGCATAAAAAACAATCATTTAACGTTTCAGAAGATTTAAACAGAGAGAAATTTTATTGTTTATCCATGTTTCCCTACCCGAGTGGAACATTGCACATGGGGCATGTTCGCAACTATACCATTGGAGACGTTATTGCTCGTTATCAGCGTGCTTTGGGCAAAAATGTACTTCAGCCAATAGGTTGGGATGCTTTTGGTTTGCCTGCTGAAAATGCAGCCATCAAAAACGGAATTCCACCGGCTGAATGGACCAGAAAAAACATAGAGTCTATGAAAAAGCAATTTTTACGTCTAGGCAATGCTTATGATTGGAGACGTGAAATTTGTACTTGTTCACCTGAATATTATCGATGGGAACAATGGTTTTTCATTCGATTATTTGAAAAAGGTTTAGTCTACAAAAAAAATGCTGTAGTAAATTGGGATCCGGTTGATCAAACTGTTTTGGCAAATGAGCAAGTCGTTGATGGACGCGGCTGGCGATCTGGCGCGCTTGTTGAACGAAAAGAAATTTCTCAGTGGTTTATAAAAATCACGGCTTATGCTGATGAGCTACTCAGCTCACTGGATACATTGGATGAATGGCCGGCTCAAGTCAAACAAATGCAACGTAATTGGATTGGTCGTTCCACAGGGACTGAAATTCATTTTAACGTCAATAATTATCCTAAACGGTTAAAAATATACACAACACGGCCTGATACCTTAATGGGTGCAACCTATCTTGCCATAGCAACGGATCATCCCATCGCTAAAGAAGCAGCCAGTACCCGTAAAGAAGTCAAAGAATTCATTGACAGCTGCCAAGGTACCAAAATGGCTGAAGCAGAACTTGCTACCATGGAAAAACGAGGTGTGGCTACAGGCATGACAGCAATCCATCCCATCACCGGTGAAGAACTACCTATATGGGTTGCAAATTTTGTACTCATGCAATACGGCTCGGGAGCAGTAATGTCAGTCCCAGCACACGATCAAAGAGACTGGGAATTTGCACGTAAATACCAACTTCCAATTAAGGAAGTCATTAAACCTGCAAATAATGCAAAACATGATTTCAATGCATCTGCCTATACAGGAGAAGGTACACTGATTCATTCAGGTCAGTTCGATGGCTTAACTTCTTCTCAAGCAATAGAAACTATAACCAGTTACCTTGAAGAACATGATGTAGGTAAGGCAACGATTAACTACAGATTACGCGATTGGGGTGTATCGAGACAAAGATACTGGGGAACACCTATTCCCATGATTCTATGTGAACAATGCGGTACTGTTCCTGTTCCAGATGAAGAACTTCCCGTGGTTCTTCCAGAAAACGTAACTTTTACGGGAACCGGTTCACCATTAGCTCAATGCCCAGAATTCGTCAATGTTAGCTGCCCTAAATGTGGTCAGGATGCATATCGTGAAACCGATACCTTTGATACTTTTGTTGAGTCATCTTGGTATTATGCCCGTTTTGCATGTAAAGGACAGGAAAACGCAATGCTTGATGATCGAGCAAAATACTGGACTCCTGTAGATCAATATGTTGGTGGTATTGAACATGCTGTGATGCATTTACTCTATGCCCGCTTTTTTCATAAATTAATGCGTGATGAAGGCTTAGTCAATTCAGACGAACCATTTAAAGCCCTACTGACCCAAGGCATGGTTTTAAAAGACGGACATAAAATGTCTAAATCCGTAGGTAATGTCGTCGATCCAAACCATTTGATTGATACTTATGGTGCAGATACAGCACGATTATTTGTTATGTTCGCAGCCCCGCCAGAGCAATCGTTGGAATGGTCAGATACTGCTGTGGAAGGCGCTCATCGTTTCTTAAAACGAATTTGGGCTTTTGCTTATCAGCACCAAAATATGTTCATTGAAGTCAATGATATCATCCTGAGTGGCAATGGACATGTGAACTGGCAACAAGCAGAAAGCCGGTTAAAAAAATCACGTCATGTCGTGCATCAAATTCTTGCACAAGCAACTCATGATTATGATCGAAATCAATTCAATACAGTAGTTTCAGGTTGTATGAAACTGTTTAATGAAATATCCAATTACTCAATAGAAACCGAAGAAGATAAATTCTTTATTCATTCCAGTCTAAGTATTCTGTTGCGATTATTGGCTCCTATAACACCACATATTGCACATCACATCTGGCAACAATTAGGCTTTGAAAAAGCAATTATTGACGCTAATTGGCCTAGAGTAGATAAAGGTGCTTTAAAAACTGATGAAGTAGATTATGTCGTTCAGGTGAATGGAAAATTAAGAGCTCAATTTACCGCTAGCGTTGATGCGACAGAAGAGGCTTTAATTGCTGCAGCAAAACAACATGCAAAAGATTTTCTTGCTGATAAAACAGTAAAAAAAGCAATTGTTGTAGCGCATAGACAATTAATTAACTTGGTTGTTAGCTAATGAAGCATCATTATTCTGATTCTTCTTCCAATGTCCCGCATCGTCTTCAGGAACAATCTGCGGGACATCAAAAGCAACAAATACGCCCCTTTTCAACTTTGCGCACTACCCTGCCTTTTATACTCGTTTTATTACTCTCAGCATGTGGTTTTCATCTACGAGGCATAAGCAATACACCGAGTTGGCTTAACAATGTAGCCATTATTTCTGAGAATAATGACAAGCAATTTATCTCAATACTCGAGTCCCGACTTGAGGGATCAAAAATTGAAGTTAATCCGGATCCTTCTCGTGCGCAATATTGGCTGATGATTAATGAAGTAAACCTGCAACAACAGATTATCAGTGTTGGAGCAAGCACGAATCCTAGGCAATATACTTTAACCCTAACCGTATTATTTGCTTTGAAAACACGCGCGGGTCAGGTTGTAGAGGTTCCTGGCCAAATCAATATTTCTCGAGAACTTACATTAAATAATGACCGAATTCTTGGCTCTAAAGATGAAGAAAGTATTTTAATTGGAGAAATGAAGCAAGATGCAGTGACCCAAATTATTTATCGACTTGGTCGTTTACCCCCTCCTCCACCCAGATAAAAAAGTTAGTCTGGAGAGGGGAAAAGTACCACAGGAGATATTGGAGGTATTGTAGCCTGGATGCAGCGAACGGAAATTCACGTCATCCCGAGTGGAACGAGGGATCTCCCATCGTAACACTCTGCTATAGCATGGAGCTCCCTCGATGCTCTCAGGATGACGGCAAAAGTTTTCAGGCTATGCTCTCACCATGAGTCGCACACTGTTCTTCATCCAATATCACATACACAGGCTTAAGCTAAATTATCATGCAAATCAGACAACAATTGCTTGCTCAACAAGTACAAAAAAAAATTGCACCGCTCTACATAATTATTGGGCAGGATAATTACTTGCTGGAAGATTCTTTAATAACCATAAAATCAGCAATTAAAAGAAATTATAATTATGATGAAAAAATCATATCGATCCAATCAGTGGACGATTGGAGTATTGTAAAGGAAGAAGCAAACAGCTACTCCTTATTTTCAGAAACAGTACTCTTAAATATTTTCTATGATAAAAAATCAATAGATACTACTGGAAAAAAAATTCTTTCTGAATACCTTAATTCGGTAAATTCACGTTGCTTTATTGTTATTAGGGCGCCCAATGTACCTGCGAAGCAATTACAATGGTTATCTTCTCATGAGCAGGCCATTCTTACACTAGCCTACCCACTGAATTCGGAGGCAATCAAAAGTTGGATTGCCGTACAATTAAAGAAAAACTCGATGAGCTATGATCCTCAGGTTCCTGAGTTAATTCATCAATACACCCAGGGAAATATGCTGGCTTGTTCCCAAGTTATTGAAAAAATAGCCTTATCTTGTGCTCCCAACAGTAAAGTAGATGCACAACAAGCATTAGAGCATTTGTCCAATCAATGCGATCATGATCTTTTTGAACTCGTTGAGGCGTGTCTGCTAGGTCAAAGTGATAAAGCGATTCAGATTTTACGTCATGCAGCAAATAATAAGACCGAAGCCACTTTAGTTCTGTGGATCATCAGTCAAGAAATACGCTTAATCATGCAATTGTCCTATTTAATGGAACAACAAATTGATGCTCAAAGTGCTTGCAGTCAACTTAAAATTTGGCCCCAGCGCGTTAATCTTTATAAAGCGTGTTGTAATCGACTCAATAAGACCATGTTACAGCAACTTCATCGCTACTGTTATTCCATAGACGAACGAATTAAATCAAATCTCAATACTCTAGTATGGAGTTCCCTTGAAAATGCTGCTCTATCACTCTGTCTGGGAAATTTAATAGGTGACGTATGCACAGCATAGCTATTTTAGGTGGTACATTTGATCCGATACACAATGGTCATTTACAAGCTAGCATGATTATCCAAAAGTATTTTAATTTTGATTCCTATATTTTTCTTCCTTGTAAAACACCAACAATAAAGCCCCCTACTCTCGCCAATAATAATCAAAGAATAGAAATGATTAAATTGGCAATAAAAAAAATGCCTTACTTTAGTCTCGATTTACGTGAAGTAGAACGAGATACTCCATCCTATATGGTTGAAACATTGAAAAGCTTCCGGATGGAATATTCTAACTCATCCATAACGTTAATTATTGGCTATGATGCTTTTATCTCATTACCCAATTGGTATCAATGGGAGAAAATTATTACTTTAGCTAACTTGTTGGTAATCAATCGATCTGAGTTTTCCAGCCAACCCATTCCGGTAATGATGAAAAATTTTTTGGAACAGTATGAAGTTAAAAACAAAGATGACTTTTTAAGCGCTCATGCTGGAAGAGTTTTTTTATTTGATGCGGGTCACTATGAAATTTCATCCACGTCGATTCGTGAAGGAATAAAAAAGGGAGCTGATGTAAAAAACAAGCTCCCTGAAGCAGTCTATGAATACATTAAGACTCAGGGACTATATCAATAAGCTTAAAGGATTCATTTACCGATACTGTCTGTTTCGCTTTATTTATAAGTCCTGGTAAATATCCAGAAATCCAGTTTATAACAGGTAAAAGTTGATTATAAACCCTGGAAGTTTGAACATATTGTTGATAAGGCAATGAGGTCATACTGAGTACTGCGAAGACAAGTGAAAGAATAAGAACCCCGCGAGCAAAACCAAACATCCCGCCTAAAACTTTATCCATAGCCCCCAGGCCACTACCCCTTAAAAAGAGGCCAAGTATCGCATTAGCGATACCACCTGTAATTAAAACACCAAGAACAATAATAACAAAACCAGCTATGCTACGAATTGAGGGATCTTGAATATAAGGTTGTAAATAGGGATTAAGTGCGTTTGAGTAGTTATAACCTGCCCAAATAGCTAGCACCCATACCCCTAAGGCAATAAATTCTTTAATAAATCCCCTGAGTAAACCGGTTATAGTGGATAAGCCAATTACTATTATTAAAATAATATCAACCCATTGTGCTTGCATTAGCTCACTCCGGTATGAACCACAAAGCCATTCAGCTGCATGGCACTTGCTAATTGATTTTTTAATTTCATCACATCACTTTTAACCGGTGAATGTCCTGCATAGACTTTATAAATAGCCCCTTGTCTTCCATTAGTTTTGATATAATTTGCCTTATAACCCTTGCTGCGTAATTTATTAACTAAAGCTTGGGCATTATTCAATTGTGAAAACGAAGCCAATTGAACTGCATAAATATCTTTCTTATTTAAACGTGTGGTATTTGTATTTGCCCTTGCTACATTCGGTTTATTTTTCCGCTTCACTTCTACCCGTGCAACAGGCCGAACCGGTTTAGTGGGCATGGCTTTGACTTGCTTTTTAACTACGTTATTTGCTGCATTACTCAATGCCAATTCAATTGGTTTGGCTATTGCATCAACTTTAGGGTTCGATGCGACCTTAGGCATTGACGCTGCTTTAGCAACAGGAACAGCAGCATCCACAGCTGCATTATCAGCCACTTGAATGGATTGAATAAAATCGTCCTTACCAAGATCGGAGCCTTTTTGCCCCAAATCAGGAGTTTCAATCTTAGCTACTTTTATGGTTTTAAACATCTCCTTTTCATTTGTCATTACGACATTAGGAGTTGTTGGTTTGGGGGGTAACTGCACATTGACACTAAAATTATTTTCAAGACGTTGGCTCGACTTTTTCATCATCGCAGGAAGAAAAATTGCTCCTAATGATAAAACAACAGCCACACCAACTAAACGATGCTTTAGCTTCTCATCAATTACTAATTTCATTGAATCTCCTATTAGCCATAACATGACTCACAGTAAAAAATGACCCATAAACAACAATTAAGTCACCAGGTTTAGCTTGCTTCAATGCAGTTTCAAAGGCTACAAGTGGGTCATTATAACAAATATCCACAGGAATTTCTGCATCCTTAAAAAATGTAAGCAACAAATCCGCACTGGCAGCACGTTTGCTATCCAATTGTGCAGGATACCACCAGTCAACGCAATCCTTTAATGGTCGAATCAAACCCAAAATATCTTTATCTTTTAAAGCTGAGAATACCGCATGTACTTTTGCTTTTTTTAATGTGCATAAAGTATCTGCTAGCAATTTTACCGATTGAGGATTATGAGACACATCAAATAATGTACTCACGGTGTCCTTATGCAATTGCAAACGTCCAGGAATAAAAATACGCTGCATTGCAACTTGAAAATGGCTATGCGTCACCGGCAAATCATGTGCTAGCAACTGACAAGCAGTCATTGCAGCTGCTGCGGACTTCAATTGTATTGAAGGTTTAGGCAATCCATAAACAGAAGCAAGTTTAAGTTTTTCATTATAATGAAGACTCCAGACAGAGTCTTGTTCTTGAATCGAAAATTCTTGTCCAAGAAAATAAGCGGGTGCAGTAAGTTGCATCGCAACATCAATGATTGAGGTAGGTGGACTAATATCCCCATAAATAAAGGGTTTACCAGTGCGAATTATCCCTGCCTTCTCATAACCAATCGCGTCAAGCGTAGTACCTAAATAATCTTGATGGTCAAAATCAATTGTAGTAATAATAGACAATTCCGCATCAACAATATTGGTAGCATCCAAGCGCCCTCCCAATCCAACTTCAAGAATTACAATATCTAAGTCCATTTTTTTGAAATACCACAATGCAGCCAAAGTGGTCATTTCAAAGTAAGTTAGAAGAGTTTCTCCACGAATTTCTTCAATAACACTAAAAGCCTGACATAAATCATCATCAGAAATGGGAGTTAAATTAACACGAATACGTTCATTAAATTGAATAAGATGAGGTGAGGTATAGGCACCTACCTTATATCCTGCAACATGATAAATTGTTTCAAGAGATGTTACCGTTGAACCTTTTCCATTAGTCCCAGCAACAGTAATGACTGGACAACCTGGAAGTTGCAGGCTTAATTTTTGCGCAACTTCCATAATACGTGTTAAACCGAGTTGTATCTCTTGTGTATTTCTAGTTTCTAAATCATATAACCACTCATCGATAGATTTCTTTTGAAACGCTATAAGGGGTCTAATATGAGGTAACTTTGGCAACTGAATCACCTGCGCCTTTGCGCGTTAATTTAGATATCAACTCTGCAACGACTGGACGGATATCTTTCCGTTCAAGAATCATGTCAATATGTCCATGTTCTAACAAGAACTCACTTCGCTGAAACCCTTCAGGTAATGTCTGTCTTACGGTTTGCTCAATAACCCGTGGACCAGCAAAACCAATTAGTGCATTCGGTTCAGCAATGATCACATCACCAAGACTTGCAAAACTTGCAGAAACCCCTCCCATTGTTGGATCAGTCAGAACCACAATAAAAGGCAATCCAAGCTCTGCAAATTTTGCTAGAGCTGCTGAAGTTTTAGCCATTTGCATCAAAGAAAAAAGTCCTTCTTGCATTCGTGCGCCACCGCTTGCAGTAAAGCAAACATAGGGTCTTTGTTCTGCTGTTGCAACTTGAATTGCACGAACAAATTTCTCCCCTACTGTAGCTCCCATGGAGCCCCCCATAAAATTGAATTCAAAAGAACCAACAACTACAGGCTGCTGCAACAAGGTTCCTTTGACAATTATCAAAGCTTCTTTCTCACCAGTTGCTTTTTGAGCTTGTGAAATTCTATCTTTATATTTTTTTGAATCCCTAAATTTTAAGCGGTCTTGTGGTTCCAATGATGCAGCGATTTCTTCTTGGCCACCCTCATCGAGAAATTGTTGGATTCGGACACGTGCGGAAATCCTGTGATGAAAGTTACAGGATGGGCAGACCATTAAATTTCTTTCTAATTCAGTGCTATAGAGAACTTCATTGCAACCTGAACATTTAAGCCATAAACCCTCAGGAACTCCTTTTTTTTGAGAAGAGTCTGTACTCACTCTTGAAGGCAATAATTTTTTAAACCAACTCATAATTGGAACCTAATATTATAGAATCACAATATTATACACAGAAAAAAATATTCTTAAATCCATATCAAGTATCCCTGCTTCTTTTCTTAAAAAAATGGGTGATGGGTGGCCTGTTATCAAACTGACTTCTTCATATCTCGCACAGAACAACAAAAAAACTAAATAATAGAAACAAAAACGAATTGAACAAAAATACAACTCGTTCATTTTAATCAACAAATTTTCCATTTTTTTGAAAAAAAACAGGTATAAGCCTAAAGTTTTTCGCATTGTGTCCGATAACCTTTTTGCGTACGGTGAATTTGCATGTAAAAAGGAATTTACCAAATAACAAACGTCCCAAACCAGGGATTCAGGTCTGAGGAGACTATAATTATGGCTCAAATTATTAATACCAACGTACCGTCGTTACTTGCGCAGCGTAACTTATCTAAATCCAGTAGTGCTATGGCTACTGCGATACAAAGATTATCATCTGGTCTAAAAATTAATAGTGCTAAAGATGATGCTGCAGGATTGGCAATTTCAACAAATATGACCTCACAAATCCGCGGTATGGATCAAGCAGTGAAAAATGCTAATGACGGTATTTCACTCGCTCAGGTAGCTGAAGGTGCGATGCAAGAATCAACTGACCTCTTACAACGCATGAGAGAGTTAGCACTTCAATCTGCAAACGGAACCTATAGCCAAGCAAACCGTGAGGCATTACAAAACGAAGTAAACAACCTTTTGAGTGAGATGGATGATATCGCTCACAACACCCAATTCAACGGCCAAACCATATTGAATGGATCATATACTAATGCTTCACTTCAAATTGGTGCTAACTCTGGTGAAACAATCACATTTTCGATAAACAGTATTGCATCTGCAGATATAGGTCATATTGCTTATCAAACAGGAAGCACAGTAAGCGCCAGTGCTGCAAGTGATATTACTATAGCTCTTGGCTCTAGTGCAGCAGTGAGTATTGGTTCTTCTGCAAACTATGTTGGTGCAGCAAATGGACAAGACAGCACTTCAGCATTTGCTAAAGCAGCGGCGCTGAACGCAGCAGGCATCTCTGGACTGACAGTAACTGCTTCTACAGCGGGTAGCGCAACTGTTGGTGCGATCGGTGGTGCAGCCGGGGATACTTATAACCTGAGTATTAATGGGGTTAACATATTTATTAACCAAGACGTATCTACTGCATTAAGCAACAACGCCCTTTTGGACGCAATCAATGCATCCAGCGAACAAACGGGTGTTGTGGCCACACTCAATGGTACAAGTATGACTTTAACTGCAGCAGATGGAAGAAACATTGCCGTCACAGAAAGTGGTACTGGATTCACTGCAGGTACTAATGGATTAAGCGTCACCGGTGGTTCATTTGCCTCAACTTTACGAGGAAATATCACTATGAGTGCTCCTGAAGCCATTACTGTGGGTGGAACAACAGCAGATATCGGTTTATCAAGTATTAGTTTGGATACTAATGGAGTGAATATAATCGATATTACTACTCAAGCCGGCGCAGAAAAAGCCATATTAAGAATTGGTGCAGCTTTGGACAGTATTACCAACAACCGTTCTTCATTAGGTGCTTTGCAAAACCGACTTGATGCAACAGTAAATAACCTGGAAAACGTATCCGATAATATGTCTGCTGCACGTAGCCGTATTCAAGATACTGATTATGCTGCAGAAATGGCTAATTTAACTAAGAACCAAATCCTGCAACAAGCTGGAACAGCGATGTTGGCTCAAGCAAATGCGATGCCACAATCTGTTCTATCCTTGTTAGGATAGTTGTAAAAAAAGAAGTAAAAACCGAAATGCGGCTTTTGCCGCTTTCGGCTTATTTGTATCCCAATGATTAATGGTACCAATCAAGGGAAAGGAGTTAAAAAATGACTATGGAATCGATTCCTCCAGCAAATAATAAATTGCTACAGACAGATTCAGTCAAACTAAAGGATAAGAACATTAGGCCCGTGACCAAATGTGCCACATCGGATCTCAATTTGGATACTGATTCGAAGCAAGCTATAGATCATGCCACAGGTCTTCTGCAAACTATAGTCACTGACAAAATCTCGGATAAGATAATTCGCAAAATACCCTCAGACGAATATTTGCATTTACTACACTTGCTTGATGGGATAATTAGTGGTTCTATAGATAAACATGTTTGATGCAATTTATGGATAAAGTAATTTCGTAGGAAATTACCCAACAGATAAGGGAATATTATGGGTCTATCAACTCCAGGTATTGGATCAGGTTTAGACATTAAATCAATGGTTGAAGGCCTGGTAAAAGCGGATCTCATGCCATTACAACTAAAACATGATAAAAAATTAAATTCTGTTAATACCGAGTTGTCTGCTTTTGGACAATTAAAAAGTGCTATATCAACCTTTCAATCTACACTTAATTCTCTTTCTTTTATTAGCGAATTCAATCAAATGAATTGCTTAATTAATGAACCTGGATATGTCTCAGCATCCATTACTGGTACAGGGCAGGCAGTTGAAGGATTATATCAAATACAAGTCCAACAATTAGCTCAAGCACAAAGCCTCGCCAGTGGATATTTCACCAACAGCACTACCTCAGTGGGCAGTGGCAGTATGACCATTAACTTCGGAACTTACAGTAATAACAATACAACCTTCACACAAAATACTGCAGCCTCCCCAGTAACGATTAATATTACTTCAGGAAACGACAGTCTTACTGCAATTTGCGATGCAATTAATGCCACAAATTCGGGTGTAACAGCATCGATTGTACAAGATAGTCTGGGTTCAAGATTAACCTTGACCTCATCAGAAACAGGTGAAAATTACGCGATGCAAATTACAGGCAGCTTAACTGCGCTCAATTATGATCCTACAACGAATAATGTTCCTTTAACCCAAACGATGGCAGCTCAAAATAGCCTAGTCAAAATTAATGGATTATTACTAAATGAGAGCAGCAACCAAATTGAAGGTGCTATAACAGGTGTCACTCTTGATCTACAACAAGCTGATCCGGCAACGACTATCACTTTAACTTTGGAAAAAGATGTAGAGCATGCGAAGGGTTTAATTAATGATTTCGTCAAAAAATATAATGATTTTATGAAATTCCTCACCAACTTAACTGGTTTCGATATGGAGAACAGAAAAAAAGGGGTGCTGCAAGGCGACAGTAAACTTAGAGAGTTGAAAACCAACCTATATAACTTGGCCACCACCCCATTAACTGCAATTGGACCAATCCAAAGTCTTGCCGACTTGGGGATTACCACGGATAAGCATGGCTTATTAGAAATCGATCCAGAAATGTTGGATAAGGCTATTGATACCAATTATCAATCAATAGGTAATCTATTTGCAAAAAAAATTACAGCCACTGATCCAAACATCAAAATCAATTCCATGGATACCGAAGTCGCTGCAGGAGCATATGACGTTATATTAGGTGAATATACTCCTGGAGTGAGTATGTCAGGGACTATAGGTGGCATTTTAGCTAATTCAACAGATGGAATTACCCTAAATGGCACAGGGGATTACAGTACCTTATCGATTGACGTCCTCTCAGGACAAGCTGGAAATAGAGGTCAAATTATCATTAGTGATGGTTTGGCCTCGTTGATTGATAGCTATTTGGAGTCCTTAGTGGACGAAGATGGGGAAATTGAAGAAAGAATAGACCGATTAAATAGTCAAGCAAAACAATTAGATGAAATGCAAGAGCGCATTAATGATCGGAGCATTACTCTTGAAAAAAGATATTATAAACAATGGAACGCCGTGGATCTCTTAATTTCACAGATGCAAAACACCAGCAATACGCTGACTCAAATCTTGTCGAACCTCCCCAAATTAAATACCAACAAATAAATTGGAGCATGATTAATGAAAAAACCTTATCAACAAGTTATAAATCAATATAAAACAATTGAACTACAAACTCGTATTGATGCTGCTTCTCCTCATGAATTAATTAATTTGTTGTTACAAGGTGCCCGAACTCATATTGCTACAGCACAAGGTAATATCGAACGCAAGGAAATACAAGAAAAGGGAGAGCATATCAGTAAAGCATTAAGTATCATTGAAGGTTTAAAAAACAGCTTGAACCATGATCAAGGTGGGGAAATAGCAGATAACTTACTCCAATTATATGGACATATCGAATTTTTGTTATTAAAAGCCAATCTTAATAATGACAAAGAATTGTTAGCACAATCTAATTCATTGCTTGCGCAATTGCATGATGCGTGGCAAAAAGTTAGCCCTGTTCATCCAGAATCGGATTCATCACGCCCGTCTTGACAGATAATCAATCTAGCCAGAAAAAGCGCTGGGAATCATCCCGAGTACAACGAGGAACTATTCGTGTTGTAGCTATGGTGTTACGATGGAGAAATACCCCATCACTGTACTCAGGATGACGAGCGCTATTCACCCTTTTTTCAAACAAGCGCCATTATTGGACATTCAATCAACGTGTGTTTGTTTTCATTTCAATTAATTGTCAACTCACTGAAATAATTGAAAAAACTTTATTTTGAAAATTACTACAGATTTGCAATTTTATGCTAGACTTTACCACGAGTGGTTGCAGTATATTCCACGTTTTGTTGTTTAATCATTAATCAAAGGAAGAATATTTAAATGGAACAATTAAAACATACATTTTTAAAATCTACCCTTGCAGTTGCCTTATTCGCAACAAGCTCCGCTTTTGCGGCTGGGGTCACAAGTGGACAACTCGTCATAATTAATGGCCTTGGCAATGTGGACTCCACTTCAGGCAACGCTGGAAGTACGGCTTCAAGTATTTCTGTTGTAGTATCAGACAGTACTGGACCATGCTCAACAACTGCAACCGTTGCTTATAATGGTACTGTAACTGTCAAATGGTCTGCTTCAAACACACACAGCTCAACTTCATGTACTGGTATTAGCTCTGTAGCAGTAACACCACTTAAAACATCAATTGGAACTGTTTCAACAGTAGTTTATGACTCTGTAACCACAACAACAGTTCCTGCAACAACAGCAACAGCTACAACCTTTACGCCTCCAACTACTGCTTATGCTAACTTAGCACTTATTGTCACTGGAACTGGAAATCCAAGTGCTGCTGTTACAGCCTCTGCAACAGCATGGGGTGTAGGTGCAGCATCAGCTCCAGTTTTTGACACAGCAAATGGGGCTCTAACTACTGTAGGTGTTCCTGGTGCTTCAGGTACATATGGAGTCAGAGCAGAAGAAATCATGAGACACTTTGCGATTCTACCCTTTCTAGGTTAGCAAATAATTAAAAACACAGGTCCTCATATAAATTGTTAGGTCAAAATGCTTCAGCTCGCTGGCTCAAGAATTTATGAGGATTTGTGTTTTTATATTACCTCCCTGCTTTTCTGACATCTCAGCGCCGTTTAAATCTTAAGTAACTTTTCCCTTTTTTGCACTTAGGATTATCCTTAATATTCCTCCTTATAAATACCAGGATAATACCAAGTCCATTTGCCCAAAGTTTTTTCTACTTAATTTATTCGCATCAAATGGAAGCTTTCCCATTTTAAAGTTATTTTTTAAAGTGCCGCTATAGAGAATACAATGACCCTAATTGAGATCATTTATGAAGAATATGATATCAATGACCGTCTCAATCGCTTTACTAACATTCAGTCAGCTCGCTCTTGCCTATACGCGGTATGGTGAGACTTTATGCAATTCACCTGATTATTTCTGCATGAAAATTAAAAATGGCGAAAGTTGGGAAAAACTATTTCCCAATGCCGAAGAACAAGATATGGTACGACGAATTAACCGCATGAATACTTCATTGCGTCCAGGAATGACTATTGCTGTACCCAAAAACATCGATCGACTAACAATATATGACGTTTCTCCTTTTCCAAGATATATTGAATCTACAGGAGAAAAAGCAATTTATGTGAGTCAAAAAAAATTAGCTTGGGGTGCCTATGATCAAGATGGAGAGTTACTCTGGTGGGGGCCAATTTCTTCGGGAATAGGAAAATGTCCTGGTGTCATAGGAGGGTGCAGTACCCCCACAGGTTCATTTCGAATTATTCGCAAACAAGATATAGACTGCGTGTCCACTGTATTCCCAAGAAGAGCTGATGGTAATGATGGAGGGGCTTTAATGCCCTATTGCATGCATTTTTTCAGAGGCTATGCATTGCATGGAAGTTACGATGTACCAGGTTTCAGAGCAAGTCACGGTTGTGTCAGAATGTTTATTGAAGATGCACGTTGGCTTAATGAAGAGTTTATTGATCTTCCCGGTGATGGCATGAAAGGTACTCGTGTAGTAATTGAACCCCCTGATGATCCAAACGAACAGTAGACAAATAATGCACAAAATGTTAATATTTTACATGGTGAAATTTATGTATTTGTGTGTTAACGTTGCCGGTTGACTTTGTAATTTAAAAAACTGCATTTAGAAGTGACGCGAGGTTTTAACAATCTAACCTACGGAGCTATTCCCAGTTTTTATTCAAAATACATACTTCGCATACTCACAAAGTAAAACTTTAGAGTGCGCTATGGTCAGAAAAGTAAGGTAGAGTAAGCCTACAGCTGAGCATTCTTTTAATTGAAGAATCCCTCAGTATCAAGTCAGACTCAATTCTTAGTTTATGATCGAAGTAGTAGATACAAAATCAATTTCATATAAATGAATTTGGAGAGTGATAAAAGCATGGAACAATACAATACACGGTCCGAATCACTAATTAATTTTGGGATTCAATCGATAATGCCTTGGATGGTATGGGGCTTAGGTTGTTTATTTTATTTTTACGAATGTCTTTTACAAGTATCACCCAGCGTTATGAGTAATGAACTAATGAGGGATTTTGCAGTTACCAGCCAAACATTAGGAATTCTATCGGGTGTCTATTTCTATTCCTATGCCGCAATGCAATTACCTGGTGGTGTATTAATGGACTATTTCGGTCCACAACGATTATTAACCCTAGCTACTATTGTTTGTGCTGTAAGTACCATTGCCTTTGGTATGACCAATAACTTTTTTATGGCCTGTGTCGCCCGATTGATGATAGGTTTTGGGTCAGCCTTTGCAGCCGTAGGTACCATGAAACTCGCTGCGAATTGGTTTTCTTCACAACGGTTTGCCTTGCTTACAGGTCTTATGGTTACCATAGGAATGTTAGGAGCCATTGGTGGTGAAGCACCTTTAGCATTATTAATTGATGCTTTTGGTTGGCGTCAAAGCATGCTTATTATGGGCACCATTGGTCTTGTTCTTGCGGTCCTACTCAGTGTCATTGCTAAAGATACTCCTCAGAATCATGAAATCACTCACCATCATCCTATTGAAGAAGAACCTTTAATACCCAGTTTATTGTCGCTAATAAAAAATAAACAACTTTGGTTAGTTGCTTGCTATGGCGGCCTCATGTATATGGCAACCCCAGTTTTTTGCGGCTTATGGGGTGTTCCCTTCCTGATGACTAAAATGGAGATCACCAAGACGACCGCTGCAAATTATATTTCTTTAGTGTTTATTGGTTGGGCGATTGCTAGCCCCTTATGGGGAATTTTTTCAAATCGTATTGGCTTACGCAAACCACCGATGTACATCGGATGCATCGGGGCACTTATCTGTTCTACGATTTTCATTTTTGCTCCAATTAATAACGAAATCTATATGGAACTGTTATTGTTCGCATTTGGTATATTTTCCGCAGGTTTTTTACCTGCATTTACTGTAGCAAAAGAATTATGCAATAAAAAATATGTTGCTACGGGCTTAAGCTTTATGAACATGATGAATATGATAGGTATTGCGCTCGCACAACCACTGATTGGTTTTATCCTTGATAGAATGTGGAAAGGTGAACTGAATGGGAATGTTCGGGTATATCCATTGGAAGCGTACCATACCGGACTTGCTATTCTTCCCATAGGAATGCTTATTGCCTTAATTATTTTACCAAAAATTAAAGAAACTTATTGCCAAAGTGTACATTAATGAAATAATACGACACTTCCTGGAATTAAGTAACCTGGGTACAGCAAAGCAGTCTTGTTATTCATTTTAAAATCCCATCTCCCGTTTTGGGAAAGGGTTAGGATTGAGGGTAATCCTAGTTATTCGTTCATCCGCCCTTTTGGGCCCCTTCTCCTCGTATGAGGAAAAGGATATACAAGACTGCTTTGCTACACTCAGATACATTTTTAAAGTAGATTTGATATGGCTAAAAAACTATACATCAAAACCAACGGCTGCCAGATGAATGAATACGATTCAACTAAGATGGCAGAAGTTTTGCTGCAATCACATGGCTTGGTTAAAACGGAACACGTTGAAGAAGCAGATGTGATATTACTCAACACATGCTCTATTCGTGAAAAGGCACAGGAGAAAGTTTTTTCTCAATTAGGGCAATGGCGTGAATATAAAGCCAAAAATCCTCACGTAGTGATTGGTGTAGGTGGCTGTGTTGCGAGTCAAGAAGGTGAAGACATCATTAAAAGAGCTCCTTTTGTCGATATCGTTTTTGGCCCACAAACATTACACCGACTTCCAGCATTGCTCAATGAGCGCATGGAAAAGAAAAAGCCAGTAGTTGATATCAGTTTCCCCGAAATAGAAAAATTTGATCACCTACCCGCCCCGAGAGCTGAAGGTCCAACTGCATTTGTTTCGATTATGGAGGGTTGCAGTAAATACTGCAGCTTCTGTGTTGTCCCCTATACCCGCGGTACTGAAATTAGTCGTCCTTTTGATGATGTGCTGGCTGAATGTTATCAATTAGCAACCCAAGGCGTGAGAGAAATCAATTTATTAGGACAAAATGTTAATGATTACCGTGGCATGATGGAGAATGGTGATATCGCTGACTTGGCCCTTTTAATTCATTATCTTGCTGCTATAGAAGGGATAGGGAGAATCCGTTTTACAACGTCACATCCTTTGGCGTTCTCAGATAATTTAATTAATGCTTATGCAGAAGTACCAGAATTGGCTAATCATCTCCATCTACCAGTACAAAGTGGTTCTGATCGTATTTTAGGATTAATGAAACGCGGTTATACTGCTTTGGAATTTAAATCTAAAATCAGAAAATTACGCAAGGTACGTCCCGATATTCGTTTATCCACCGACATTATTGTTGGTTTCCCAGGAGAAACAGATAAAGATTTCCAAGACACTATGGATTTGGTTCATGAAATAGGTTTTGATACTTCTTTTAGTTTCATCTATAGCCCAAGACCGGGTACCCCTGCAGCGAATTTACCAGATGACACGCCGATGGAAGTGAAAAAGCAAAGACTGCAGATATTGCAAAATAGACTACTGCTCAATGCTTCTCGTTACAGTCAATCCATGGTTGGAAGTATACAAAAAATATTAGTTACTGGTCATGCTAAAAAAGATGCTCAGCAACTTTCCGGTCGGACCGAATGCAATCGAGTAGTTAATTTTGACGGTCCTGCTCATTTAATAGGCCAGTTCGTCAATGTGCAAATTAATGATGCATTACCTAATTCATTAAGAGGGCGTCTCATTGAAGTTGAGATTGAAACAATTTGATGATTGAGCATATTCATAAACAATTAACTGTTCCTCGCGAGTACCACAATCAACGAATTGACAGTGTACTCGCACACTTACTTCCTGATTACTCGCGCTCACAAATCAGTAGTTGGATTAAAAATGGTGCAATCACACTCAATCAGAGATCCTGTAAGCCTAAAGACAAAACTTTAGATGGAGATTTGATTGAAATTAATGTTAACTTCACTTTAATGGATAAGGATTTTACTCATTCCACCCCGGAAAAAATTCCTTTAGATATTGTTCATGAAGACGAAGACATTTTAGTACTCAACAAATCTGCAAATATGGTCGTTCACCCAGGAGCGGGAAACAAAAATCATACTTTAGTGAATGCCTTGTTATATCATGCCCCATCCTTACAGCACTTACCTAGAGCAGGCATCATCCATCGATTAGATAAAGATACAACGGGTCTGTTAATTGTAGCAAAAACATTACCGGCTCATACTTCTTTGATTCGTCAAATGCAAGCCCGTGAGATTCAACGTCACTATATTACTTTAGTACAAGGCCATATTATTTCAGGGGGTATCATTGATACAGGGTTTGGCCGACATCCACGAAATCGATTAAAAATGGCCGTGCAAGAACAAGGCAGACAAGCAATAACTCATTATTCAATCAACAAACAATATCAGGATTTTACCTTACTGGATGTCCAGCTAATGACCGGACGAACTCATCAAATTAGAGTTCATTTATCCTATATCAATCACCCTGTTGTCGGGGATCCGCTGTATGGAGGTCGAATGCGATTTCCAGCTCATGCAACAGAACAGTTACGAACTGTACTCCAAGATTTTAAACGACAGGCACTGCATGCGCGTACGCTCTCATTGTATCATCCAAAAACAGAAAATGAGTTGACGTTTACAGCTCCAATACCTGATGACTTTCAATTTCTTCTTAACACATTGGACGAGCATTATGAAGAATAACCTAGCAAATTGGCCAGCGCCAAAGAATATCACTGCCCTAAGCACAACTCGTCTATTCGGGTATAGCCAGGCACCCTATGACAGCAATAATATGGGTTTGAATGTGGGTGATAATGAACAGCACGTGTTGCAAAACAGACAACAACTTATGGAATTGTTGCACTTACCCGGCGAACCCCAATGGTTACATCAAACGCATAGTACGCTTTGTGTTATTGCTGAAGAAGATCCCAATAGAAACGCGGATGCCTCTGTATCCCGCTCCATGAATCATCCTTTAGCAATTCTTACCGCCGATTGTCTGCCCATAATGCTTTGTAACGTACAAGGTACCGAAATTGCCGCAATTCATGCTGGTTGGAAAGGATTAGCTCATGGTATTATTGAAAATACATTTGATAAGATGAACAGCGTGACATCCGATGTACTCGCCTGGATAGGACCATCAATTTGTCAAAAATGTTATGAAGTGGGTGAAGAAGTATACCAAACGTTTACCGATACTTATCCTTTAAGTAAACAAGCATTCAAGCCTGTTAATGGAAAATGGTTGGCTAATTTACCTCTAATCGCTGAAATTATTTTGACTTCAAAGGGCATAAAAGCAGTGTATCAGTCTGAATTATGCACTTTTGAGTTAAAAAATGAGTTGTATTCCTATCGAAGAGCATCACAAACAGGTAGAATAGCTACCTTAATCTGGTTTAATGATCAACCTCAGGACTAATAATTATGATAAAACATATCAAGTTCATTATAAGTACCCTGCTTCTTATAACAGCCTCATTCACTTATGCGGCCAATGAAGCAGCCCCTACTGCCATGCCCAGTTTGGCCCCAGCATTGAAAAACATCATGCCAGCTATTGTAAATGTTGCAGTACAGGGCTATCTGCCTGCAAATACAACACCACCTGGCACTGATGATGAAGCGCAAAATAACAAAAAACGTCAGCAACCCAATGCCGAAAAAGGACGAAAATTTGAAAGCATAGGTTCTGGTGTCATAGTGGATGCGCAAAACGGGATCATTATTACGAATGATCACGTAATCCGTCATGCAGAACTTGTCACAATTACGTTGCAAGATGGTCGACGTTTAAAAGCAAAACTGATTGGCAGTGATAGCGAAACTGATTTAGCTATATTGAAAATTAATGCTACCAATTTAAAATCCTTACCTATAGGTGATTCAGATCAGCTGCAAGTGGGTGATTTTGTTGTTGCAATTGGTAATCCTTTTGGTTTAAACAGTTTTGGTAACAGTCAGTCTGCAACATTTGGTATTGTCAGTGCCTTAAAACGCAGTGATTTAAATATTGAAGGTGTAGAAAACTTTATTCAAACTGACGCGGCAATTAACCCAGGTAATTCTGGTGGTGCATTAGTTAACACAAAAGGAGAATTGATTGGGATTAATACTGCAATTCTTTCTCCTTATGGTGGCAATGTGGGAATTGGTTTTGCGATCCCCATTAACATGGCCAAAGATGTTGCCCAACAGATAATCAAATTTGGCTCAATTCATCGAGGTTTAATGGGTATATTTGTTCAACATTTAACCCCAGAGCTTGCTCATTCATTAGGATATCCAGAAGATTTTCAAGGTGCCTTGGTATCACAAGTTAATCCAAACTCCCCTGCTGAACGTGCTGGTTTAAAATCAGGTGATATAATTACCCAGATTAACAACACAAAAATCACACAGGCAACTCAGGTAAAGACTACCATTAGTCTATTACGTGTCG
Source organism: Legionella cherrii (assembly GCF_900635815.1). NCBI lineage: Bacteria > Pseudomonadati > Pseudomonadota > Gammaproteobacteria > Legionellales > Legionellaceae > Legionella > Legionella cherrii. Next base: position 2,271,726 of record NZ_LR134173.1, on the reverse strand, counting down.
GTTCCAATGTTAAAATGGTTGTTCAGCGTGATGGAAAGACTATCACTCTGGATGCAGTCGTCACTGACATTAAATCTCATGAACAAAAAATGCAATCAGAGAATCCGTTCCTTTATGGACTGGCATTAAGAAACTTTGAGCAAGAAACCCCTCCTCATGGAAACGTGGTTGGTGTCCAAGTTGTCGGTGCTTCAGAAACAAGTGCAGGATGGCGTGCTGGTTTAAGACCCGGAGACATCATTATCTCTGCAAACAAAGCTCCTGTTAAAGACGTTAAAACGTTGCAACAAATTGCTCAACAGAAAAAACAAGAGTTATTGGTTCAAGTATTACGTGGACCAGGTGCTATGTACTTACTCATCATCTAACTTTCTCAAAGGTAGCCTGGGTGAAGCGCAGCTGAGCCCAGGACTTCACCCTAAGTGCTCCTCAAATAATCTTTCCTGCCCAATAAGCTGATATAGAATGTACCGATTCTATTTGTTCTATTTTTTATGACCTTGTCTCTATTATGGATACAGCGAACAGGCCTAAGCACGTATTTATTCCTTATTCTTTTGTTTTATAATCATTCAATTGCATTATTTCTACTTAAGTGAATTTATGAAATGTAGAGGTAGAAAATATAAAAGCTTAGAGAGAATATGAAAAAAATCCAAAAAAATAGAATAACAGTATTGACAATTTTCCATTAAAACGACAAAATCACGCGTCTTGTGGCTATGTAGCTCAGCCGGTTAGAGCGCGGCACTCATAATGCTGAGGTCGGTGGTTCGAGTCCACCCATAGCCACCATTAAATCAAATAGTTACGTAAAATTTGCTTCCCCTTAGTTGGTTAAGAACCAATAAACTAAAATCAACAGCTTCTTTATTTTTCAAATAAAAAAATAGTAGTAAATCCCGATTTTCAGGCTTTATTGAGAACTTATAAAACGAGATCAGCATGGGAATGAGTAATGGCCTCCAGACAAAGTACCGTTGACTTTATCATAGATCAAACCGCAAAAGCCGGAAGTGTTTATGCGAAAAAGATGTTTGGTGAATATGCTATTTACTGCGATAACAAGGTCATTGCTTTAGTTTGCGATGATCAATTATTCGTTAAACCGACTCATGCGGGAAAAGCATTTATCAATAACTATGATGAAGGCATTCCCTATCCAGGTGCAAAGCCCTATTTGGCCATCTCAGCAGAGCTATGGGAAGAAAGCGAATGGTTGACCCATCTCTTTAAAATTACAACACTAGAAGTGCCGATGTCGCAAAAGAAGCGCGTCATTAAGAAATAAACTTATAAAATAGAATATTATGAATCCTCGCGAATCACTCCATTTTAAGCCTCTATGTGAACAGGATATCAACCGTCTTTACTCTTGGTTCCAGGAACCTATCATTAATCAATGGTACGCTCGAGGAACAATTTGGTCACTTGAAGCAATAAAAAGGAAATACTTACCGAGAATTCAGGGTCAAGATAATGTTCCTAGTTTTATAATTAACTTAGATAAACAAGCCATAGGCTTTATTCAATATTATTGTTTCAAAGATCATTTCCCTGAAGGTGTTTTGCATCCTAATAATTCCTTATTTGATATCTATAAACTGAATGAATTGGTCGGCTTGGATCTCTTTATTGCATCAAATGAACATCGCGGTAAAGGATTAGGCAGACACATCTTAGATAGGTTTACAGAGAACCTGGCGAATACTTTTTGTGCTGCTGTCGTTGACCCTGAGATTAATAATTACCAAGCGATTCACTGTTATGAAAAAGCGGGATTTAAGCGCACTGAGTATAGTGAGGATAAACATCATCTGCTTCTGCTGAAAACGTTACGCTAAGGGGCGATACATATGAGTATACAACAAACAATCAATCCAGTAATACTGCAAAAAGTCACCCAAATGCTTCAACACTTTTTTATGACAGAAATTGAAATTGATTCTTTACAGTTTTTAAGTGAACCAGATCGTCGAAATATGGTGTTACGGATTATGCTGAACAGCAACCTGAGCACCATCCCCAAAAGCATCATTTTCAAACAATCATTACCTGAGAAATCAGCGACGGATGACCAAGATGCCTATGCGCGTTTTGCCCGCGACTGGGCCGGACTGGAGTTTGCCAATCAAATTCACCAAAACATGCATAATGTTCCACATTTTTATGGTGGTGATAAAGAACATCGATTTATTCTTATCGAAGATTTAGGAAAGCGGCATATAAGTTTAGTTGACACATTAACACTTCCGTATAGAGATAGGGCGATTCTTGCATTAAGACGTTTTATGAAAGCATTAGGAAGCTTCCATGCGGCAGGTTTTGCTAAAACAGCACGCTACGAGGCTATTTTAAATAAAATTCATGGGAGCGCCGAAACGCTGCAAGAAGAGTTGGATTTCACTCGTACTGATTTACTCGAGAAACTACGTACAACAAATAAAAAACTCAATCTGACTTTAACAACAGAATGCATCAATGAGTCTACCTTACTGATTGAATCATTACTTAAACCAGGTCCTTTTACTGTTTTAACTCATGGGGATATTTGTCCCGATAATGTTTTCGACCATGAAGAAACAGGTGATTTGCAACTGATTGATTTTGAATGGGCCTTTGTACGCAATGCCCTACTGGATGGTACGTATCTTAGAATGAGCATGCCAACATGTTGGTGTGCTAAAGCGATCCCCGAAGATGTCATATCCCATCTCGAGATTATTTATCGAGAAGAACTCAAACGAACTATTCCTGCGGCATCAGATGATTTGGCTTATGCTAAAGCGTATACTGAAGCCTGTGGTTTTTGGTTATTACAACAAACACTCCCTTTTCTTAATTCCACTCTAGAAAAAGACAGAGTGGGTCCTTCAGGCCCTACTTCAGAAAACTCATTATGGAATGCCGAAGAAAATTGGGTAAGACCAAGAGTTTTATCACGTTTGCAAGCATTTATTCATGTTGCATCCACGAATAACTTATTACCTCATTTAAAACAAATGGCAGAGAGCATACTCTTTGAAATTAAAAAACATTGGACTGGTACAAAACCCCTAGAATTTTATCCTGCCTTTAGAGCATCCGATCAAAAATTTTATATTAGACCTTTTGAACCCGGCGATGAAGCGGAAATCTACCAGCTTTTTTATGATACGGTCCACTATGTCAACTGCAAGGATTATACCCAAGAACAACTCGATGCATGGGCCCCTAAAAATCCCAATTTGATTGAATGGCAAAAATCTCTTGCTAAAAACTATACCTTTGTCGCAATTAATATAGAAAGTGGCAGGATTGTTGGATTTTCAGACCTGGAAGAAAATGGTTATCTCAATCGTGGGTATGTGCATAAGGACTATCAAAATCAAGGAATTGGGAAAGCCTTACTCGAGGCTCGTGAGCATAAAGCAATGGCTTTAGGCATCCGAGAACTCTTTTCTGATGTCAGCATTACAGCGAAACCATTTTTTGATCATCGTGGTTACATTACTGAAGCAAGACAAACTAAAGAAATTTGTGGCACAACATTTATAAACTATAGGATGATAAAAAAATTGACGCCAACAGCCAAATAACAAATAAGCTGGGTAAAAAATACGACTTTCTATGTGTCCAAACAACTCCAAAGTGGCTTGGTAGCATGAATCAAAAACAAAGATTATTAATTGATGCCTGCGTGAGCAGCAATTAATATTATTGGACTCACATAGATACTCTACATTGATTCATTAACCTCATACCTATAAATTAACAATTAATTCTAGATACTTTAGATTGAATTTTTGCTATGTTTAATGAGAAACAAAGAGCACCCAATTCTTTAAATTTAATTTTAAAATAGAAGAATAAAACATTATGGAACGGTTAAAATCCTATTTTCTGAAAGACACTACCCTGAGAACTGAAGTCCTTGCGGGAATAACCACTTTTTTAACAATGGTTTACATTGCGTTCATTAACCCAAGCATCCTTCATGATGCAGGGATGGATCAAGGAGCCGTATTTACGGCCACATGCCTTATTACTGCCTTTGCTTGTCTTCTTGCCGGCCTATTTGCCAACACACCCATTGGCATTGCCCCTGGTATGGCTTTAAATATCTTTTTTTCCTATACAGTAGTACAAGGAATGGGCATACCTTGGGAACAAGCCTTGGCGATTGTGTTTCTTTCTGGTGTTTTATTTTTTTTAATGTCGCTCACGAGTCTTCGACGTCTTTTAATTGAAGCCATTCCCTACAATTTACAAATTGCTATCTTAATAGGGATAAGTCTGTTAATTGCGCTAATTACTTTAGAAAATAATCAAATAATAATCGCGGACAATCATAATTTAATGCGTCTTGGAGAAATCAATCGTCCTCAAACCGGATTATTTTTCCTGGGCTTTCTTCTGATACTCATTCTGGATTTTTTTCAAATACCTGGGGCGATTATCCTCGGAATACTGACTATTACTGCTTTAAGTTTGTTAATGGGTTTATCTACCTGGCAAGGTTTAATCTCCATGCCCCCTTCCATGCAAGCTACTTTTTTAAAGCTTGATTTTTCTGGCCTCAATACTGTGCTCGCCATAAAAGCCACATTCACATTTTTTTTAATTGCTGTATTTGATGCCACAGGCACATTAATCGGTTTATTGAATCCGTCTGTATTCAAGCAACAAAAAAATTATGCGAAACGTCTTAGTAACTGTTTAACAGTGGATGCAGCCGCTTCTGCTGTGGCAGGGTTACTGGGTTCAGCAAGTACGTCTCCCTATATTGAATCTGCGGCAGGTATTGAAGCAGGTGGACGTGGTGGTATCACAGCAATCGTCATAGCAATCGGCTTCATCCTCATGCTCTTTTTCTCCCCTTTAGCGCGAATGATCCCTAATTTTGCTGTAGGCCCTGCGCTTCTTTATGTAGCGTGTTGTATGATGAAACACCTCACTGATATGAAATTACAGGATGTGAGTGAAACTGCGCCCTGTATGGTTACAATTATGATGATTCCCTTTACTGCATCTATTGCAGATGGAATTGGTGGAGGGATAATTCTTTATACGCTGTTAAAACTATTAACCCGACAAAAAATTAATTTTTTACTCTTTATATTGAGTATTGTTTTTGTAATATTCTTCCTGGTCAGTTAAAACAGGTTGAATTCATCTTCCTGTATATTTTGCAAAAATAATCACAAGGATATTTTTATTATGTCCATGAAATGTTCTGTATTTATTGCTACCAGTGTTGATGGATTTATCTCGCGCCATGATGGCTCTATTGATTGGCTCATGAAAGTTAATTCTCTTGTACCCGAAGGTGAGGATGGTGGTTATAAATCCTTTATTGCGACTGTTGATGGATTGATCATGGGCCGGCATTCTTTTGAACAAGTATTATCATTTGATGAATGGCCATATGGAACACTCCCTGTAGTAGTCATGAGTAGTAAGGGAGTAACTATTCCTAAGCATCTACAAAATTACGTTTCTTCATCGTCTGAATCGCCCACTGCCCTCGTTCATCGCTTAGCAAATCAAGGAATGAAACATCTTTATATTGATGGAGGAGTCACTATTCAAAAATTCATTGCTGAGCATCTTATTGATGAATTAACTATTACATTGATTCCTATTTTACTTGGTTCGGGTCGATCATTATTTGGTCCACAGAAAGAGGATGTCGAACTGGAACTTTTGGAGACAAAAAATATCGGCTGCGGTATTGTACAATTGAAATACTGTATTCTTAGCACCAACAGGCCACATAAAAAAACCTATTCAATTTAAGGTTGTTGACGGGACAGTCTCGTTCGTGTAGAAAAGTTTAAGGCCTGTTTATAATTCCTGGATTGTCCGAGACAGTAGAATTGTATTCAGACCCTACTGAGCTTGCTCTGCCCTATCAGCTCAACTGAATTGTTGTATGTAATCACCAACTCACTCACCTGGAGATTCGCATGACTAAATTTTTCGATAGAAAAACAAGAACGCTATTCATTACCGGAGGAAAAACAAATGAAGCGGACTTATCAGAAAATCCGTTAGTTCAATTACCAGATTCTGATGAAATACCTGCAGCTCCCCTACTTCGGAGACAAAACGCAGTTTTATCACGATTTTTTGAACGACATTACATCAGTTCATCAGGAGAAGAACTCCATGGCAATTTTGATTTAAAGGATCAGAGCAATGCTGATCTCGTAGAAGTGGTAGACACGATTTATTGTCCTTAATCCTTCCCTAGAATAAGATAGAGCCTTCTCCAAAATTGAGGTAGAAGGCCCCCTTAAATCAGGTTAATGCTTTGATATTATTTATAGTTTGAATTGTTTTAAAAACATATACATTTACCAAACTCTCTGCATATAATGCGTTATGATGATATTTAAAATGTACAATTAAGTGTTCATTATCATCTTTGGCGTCATTCAATTCTTTATTTAATTAGGATGAAAAAATATGAATAATTCAAGAACGCACGGGCATCAGCAAAACGCACACCAACACAATCACCCATCCACAACACAACCACCACAAACTACAGTAATTGTTACAAATCCCGTACACGCAAACCACCCTAATGGTTTCTTCCCCCCTCATCACCATGTACATCATCCCTACCAACACCCACAACAACATCATCATCAGCATCATCAACACCAGCACCAGCACCATGATTCGCACACTCATACCCATTACACTCCCTAGCAAAAATGAGGTCCCGGATAGCGTCATACAATCCGGGACTAATAAGATATTTAATCCAACTTTATTTATTCCAGAGGAAAATAAAAGAGTAACTTACCGTATTTCATTAATTTCTTAACAATTAAGATAATCTTAAAGCAAAATAGAAAAATGCTTCAAAATACCTTCCGTTACTCGCCAAAAAAGCTATGGTAAGTTTATAAATTTAGTTATTATGTTATTCACTTATGATTTTGCGGTTTTTCAATGCGCTCGATAGTAATTATAATTTTAATATTTATTTGCTCTGCGTTAACTCACGCAAACGAAATTAATATTTCCACTACAACGAAGAACGGGAATACTACTTTTTACCTGCAAGCAGGTGCGTTTAATTTAGAAAAAGATGCAAAACAACGTGAAAAGGAATTGTCTGCCCTTGTTAGTGAACATGTAGAAATTAAGAACCTATCCGATAAAAAGCTTTATCTTGTGCAAATAGGCCCTATTAGCGATTACCTTACAGCGAGGGAATTGCAGAATAAAATATCCCAACAGCTCAGTGCCAAAAAAAATCAACAAAATAACAATCAAACTCCTTCGATACAAACAAATCCCTCTCAGAGCTCTGATGAGCAAACAGAAACACTACCTCCGAATGGCCAAATATGGAATTTAAGAAATGCGGATATTCGAGCGGTTATCGCTGAGGTATCACGAGTTACTGGGAAAAATTTTGTGATAGATCCTCGAGTTCAAGGAAAAATATCGATTGTGTCATCAACACCGATGAATAATAATGAACTTTATCAGGTTTTCCTTTCAGTTTTACAAGTGTCAGGCTATGCCGCCATACCTAGTGGTGCAGTCATTAAAATTATTCCTAATATTGATGCGAAAACCCAATCACCTGATCTTCTGAACGAACTGAAACATCCACCACAAGGCGATGACATGATGGTAGCTGTTGTACCTGTTCATTATGTTCCCGCAGAACAGTTAGTACCTGTTTTGCGTCCGTTAATGCCTCAATGGAGTAGTATCTCTGCATATGCCCCCTCAAACATGCTCATCCTGTCAGGAAGAGCGAACAACATTCATAGTCTTGCAGACATCATCAAACAAGTAGATAACTCGTCTGCAAATGGTATTGATATGGTTCATTTACAACACTCTTTAGCAATGGACATTGCAGCCACTTTAAAAGATTTAGTAAAAACCCAACCCAGCATGGGAGGAGCTCGAACTCAGTTAACCATAGCTGCTGATGATCGCTCTAATTCACTATTAATCAGTGGCTCCAAAACGGATAGAATACGCCTGAGAATGTTAATCTTAAAGTTAGATAAAGAAAGCTCTGCAGGCCTTAACAGCAATACTCAAGTCGTTTACCTGAACTATCTCAGAGCAGAAGACCTGGTGCCAATTCTTGCAGGTATTGCTCAGGCAAATTTCAGCGGTAATGTTGGGACAACCATTGGCACAGTCACTCGACCTGCTTTAGACAGTACTAACCCTGCCTCCAATCTTGTAAGTAATAGTGGTTCTAATACGCAAAGCCCTAGTTCTACTTATCCACCAGGTGCCTCCCCATTAACATCGCCTGGGGCTACTGGAAATACTACATCAGCAACATCACAGAATGAAGGCACTACAAAACCATCGGTACAAATTATTGCTGAGCCCAATACAAATTCCATTATTCTTAATGCGCCGGCATCTGTGATACGGATTCTGAAAAGAGTAATTAACCAACTGGATATTAAACCCGCACAAATTCTTATCGAGGCGTTGGTAGCGGAAATAAATCAGGAAGACGTCAATGACTTAGGAATAGAATGGGGTAGTCAGCAACAAACAGGAAAACCAGGCAGCTTTAGGCCAGGATTTGCTATAATTAACAGTAAAACCAGGCTTGATGATTTTCAAGCGCAAATATATGCCTTGGCAAGAGAAAATAAAGCAAACATTTTATCAACACCTTCGGTAGTTGTTCTTGATAATCGACAAGCTAAAATTTTGGTAGGTAAACAGGTTTCGATTGCATCCACCACTCAGCCTGCCAATGCTGGAGGTACAACAAATAATGGCGTACCATTTACCACCTTTGATCGGGTTAACGTTGCATTACATCTTTATGTCAGGCCCCAAATTACGCGTGGCGAAGGCATTCAAATGCAAATCGATCAAGGAAATGACACTCTGGATCCGCCTGTTGTTGCTCCGAATACAACTACTCCAACATTTAGAATTAGTAGCATAGTTACTTCGGTTCATGTGGATAGTGGAGACATCGTTGTTCTAGGAGGTTTAACCCAAGACAGTCTTGGTAATGACAATAATCGTATACCTGTGTTGGGCGATATACCTGGTGTGGGTCGCATTTTTAGGCGTAATGTTAATTCTCGTGAAAAACGTGTACTTATGGTCTTTATAAAACCCATTATTTTACGTAATGAACGCGATACGATGCATATGACGGGTGAAAAATATAATAATGTTCGTCAATACGAACTCGATTGGCTCAGATCACAAGATGCATTTGTACAAAGTAATAACTCGACGGTAATGCCTGCTTTGAAAAAGGCAGAATTACCTAAACCGTTTAATCGTCCACCTTTATTAGCAACGAAATAAACTATGGAACATGAAGATAAATCACTGAAAATCCCATACAGTTTTGCAAAAAACCATGGGATTGTTGTTGCCAGTGAAATGAGTGATAACCATGTCCTTGTTTATTATTTACCAAATACCCCGTTGCAAGCACTTGCCGAAATAAAACGATTATTACAATGTGAATTTACTTTAAAACAAGTCGATGAATCTGCATTTCAGCAACATTTAGCCCATGTCTATCAATCAAAATCATCCATATTAGAGGCTGCCGGAGGTATGGAGGATGATATGGATCTTTCGTTACTGGCAAGCCAACTTCCAGTGAGTGAAGATTTATTGGAAAATCAAGATGATGCACCAATAATTCGCTTATTAAATGCATTATTTACTCAAGCAATAAAACAAAAGGCCTCTGATATTCATATCGAAACTTATGAAGATCGCGTATTAGTACGTAATCGAATTGACGGTGTATTACATGAGGTTTTAGAAATTCAACGTGCCATAGCCCCTTTGGTGATTTCGAGAGTTAAAGTTATGGCCAAACTGGATATCGCGGAAAAACGTATTCCACAAGATGGTCGTATTTCACTACGTATTGGTGGTCATAATATTGATGTTCGGGTTTCCACCCTTCCCTCTAACCATGGGGAACGTGTTGTTTTAAGAATTCTGGATAAACAAGCGGCCCAATTGGATTTGACTCTGTTAGGTATGCCTGAACCAACCGTAAAAGCCATGCGACGAATGATCGCTGAGCCTCATGGCATTATTTTAGTTACCGGACCCACTGGTTCAGGAAAGACTACTTCCTTATATGCCATGTTGACGGAGTTAAATGAAGTCTCACGTAATATTCTAACCATTGAGGATCCCATAGAATATGATCTTGAAGGCATTGGACAAACTCAGGTTAATACCAAAGTTCAAATGACCTTTGCTAAAGGTTTAAGAGCGATCCTCAGACAGGACCCAGATGTGGTCATGATCGGAGAAATTCGTGATTTGGAAACGGCTGAAATTGCAGTTCAGGCAAGTCTGACAGGACACTTAGTACTTTCAACCTTACATACAAACAGTGCTCTAGGTGCATTAACTCGTTTACGTGATATGGGTGTTGAGTCCTTTCTCCTCTCTTCAAGTATTGTTGGACTTATCGCGCAACGACTGGTCAGAAAATTATGTCACCAATGTAAGACCCCACATCAATTAAGAGATGATGAAAAAGAACTTATGGGACTAGCACCTGATGCGGACACCTCAAACGTTTTTGAACCTAAGGGCTGTGACTTCTGCAATCACTTAGGCTATAAAGGCAGAACTGGGATTTATGAATTGATACCTGTTGATGAGACCTTAAGGGGAATGATCCATCGTAATGAAAACTTACAAACGATGGAAAATTACCTACGTCCGACTACTCCCAGTATTCGCGATGATGGATTTAAACGCGTGCTCGTCGGAGACACTTCCCTTGCCGAAATTCTTCGGGTAACAACGCAAAGTTAGTTGATACACTTTTGGAAAAATAGATAACATAAACTGAAAAAGCTTGTTTCCTATTTATCAATAGAAAACTCCTATGAAAATCAAAAACTAATGGTTACTATATAAGATATAGATGGCTTCAATACTAAGAACAGGTTAATGGATCTGTTTTAAATATTTAAGATGTGCTGCCAAATAAACAGGGACTTCTTATGCGGCTTTGGATCAAAGGATTTATTGGTTTGAGTTTATGCTCATTAGCATCCTGCACTGTCTCGCTACCACAACAAAGCCAAGTTAAAAATATAAAACCCGTTCCAAATATGGAACATTCGATAAAAAATAACCTGCAAAAAAAAGCGATTTTTTCCAAAGGAAAATGGCCTAATAGGCAATGGTGGTTGGCTTATAATACGCCTGAGTTAAATGCTTTGATAACAGAGGCGTTAATGAATAACCCTTCAATTCAAGAGGTCAAGAGCCGAGTTACGGTAGCTAAGCAGCAAGCAAGGGTTACGCGGTCTCTATTATTTCCTTTAATATTTTTTGATGCAGATGAAAACCGACAATATATAAGTCAAAACGGATTATATCGCGCTTTCAATCGGAGATTTCCTTTGAATGCGACACTTTTAGATCTCTCTCTTTCATTTAATTATGATTTTGATTTTTGGGGAAAAAACCGAAATCTTTTCCGCGCAGCGCTAGGAGAAGCAAAGGCTCAAGAAGCGGAAGCAGCAGACGTGGAATTAATAACAAGTACTGCAATCGCTCAAGCTTATTTTGCATATAAAACCAATCTTATAAGAAAAAAACTATTCACGCAGTTAATCGATGTACGCCAAAAAATTGCAACATTACAAAAATTACTAGTACAAAAAGGACTTTCTTCAAAAATACCTGCATTAGAAACTTCAGAACAATTGCTTGAAGCCCGAAAATTACTATCAAGCATTAATGATGAACTTGCTGCTAACAAACATTTAATTAATACCTTAGCCGGACGCAGTCCGGATAATCCCCTATTGATTGACTCAGCGCTTCCCCAATTACCCAAAACGCTAAAAATTCCTCCGATATTGCCATTAGATTTCTTAGCCCGCAGACCGGATCTCATAGCGCAAATTTGGCGAGCCAAAGCCTTAGCCTATAAAACAGGGGCAGCCATGGCAGAATATTATCCTAATGTAAACCTAATTGGCCTTGTTGGCCTTGAAAGTACCAAATGGAGAAAATTTTTGGATATATCAAGTGGCACAGCAGCACTTAGACCCGCTCTCGATTTACCTATTTTCACTGCAGGCGCCATACGGGCAAATATCAAAGCAAATAAAGCGCAATTTGATGCAGCAATTGCTGCATACAATAATTTACTTCTGTACAGTACTCAAGAAGTTCTTGATGTACTCGCATTTGCTGAAGACATTTATCAACAAAAAAAGGAACAAAATCAAGTGGTTGACTATGCAAAACAACGTTATGAGTTAAGTTATTTGCGTCAGAAAAAAGGTTTAGATAGTGTACTTGATGTTTATTTGTTACAAGAAGATGTGATTCAAAAAAGACTTGTTGATGTGGCTTTACTTTATAACCAATACCTAGCCTCGATCAAATTAACCAAAGCTTTGGGAGGAGGTTACTATCAAAATACCATACCTTTGGTGAAAAACTCATGAAAAAAAAGACCCCTTCTTTTTACTTTACAATCATGGTCATCGTTCTATTTATTTTCCTTTTTTTGTATTGGCTTTTTGTATGGAGAATCGAAGTCTATACCAATGATGCTTACGTACAAGGAAATCAGGTTTACATCAAATCATTAAAACCAGGATTTGTCACTGGGATTTATACCGATGATAGTTTTCTGGTAAAAAAAGGACAACTTCTCGTTTCATTAAATGAAACCGATTCTCTGATTGCTCTAGAAAAAGCAAAAAAGAAGCTTGCCAAAACAGTACGAGATGTATGCCAAGCATTTCATGATGTATTTGTATTAGCTGCAGAAATTGAAGTGAGAAAAGCAGTACTCTTAAAAAGCCAGCAAAACCTCAAACATCGTTATGATGTCATTGGCGCGAAAGCGATTTCCTTGGAAGATTATCAAAACGCTCAAGATGATCTTAAAGCCGCGGCTGCTGCATTAAAAAGAGCTAAAAACAATTACCAAAAAGCGCTCGCTTTTGTACAAGGAACCTCCATTGCCGAACATCCTTGGGTTCAAGCCGCTGCCCAAGAGGTACGTAATGCCTGGGTTCAACTCTATCGATGTAAAATCTATGCCCCAGTAGATGGACTTGTAGCACAAAGGACGATTCAAGTGGGTATGTGGATTTCACCCAAAGAGCCCCTCATGGCCATTATTCCTTTGGATCAAGTATGGGTCAATGCCAACTTTAAGGAGACACAACTCAAAAAAATGCGTATCGGTCAAAAAGTTACTTTTACTTCTGATCTTTATGGATCGAATGTTGTTTACCACGGTACAATTGTTGGTTTACCAGGAGGCGCAGGTAATGTTTTTTCACTATTACCTCCTGAGAACCTCTCTGGGAATTGGATTAAAATCGTACAAAGACTGCCTGTTCGTGTTGCTTTAAATCAAGACGAATTAAAAAAATATCCATTAAGAATTGGTCTTTCCCTGGAAGTTACCGCAAATCTATCGAATCAGAATGGACCTTTGGTACCCACGTCAACTACTGGTTCACCTCATTACGTCACTGATATTTTCCAAAAAGAAGAAATAGGCAATGAGCATCTTATCGCACATATTATTCAGAGTAATTTAGATCCTAATCTTCAGAAATACGCCAATGCCCCGCTGACGATCAATCAAGTTGTCTTAAATGGAACGGAGCGATGATTCTCTATATCTTACTCTTATCATTGGCTGCAGTAATTCTAAATCTGACTTTACCTATCATGGCAGGTCTCTATATTGTCAGTGATCTGGGCGGTAGTCCCTATATGACATCTTATACTGTCAGTTTTTTTTGTATTGGCAACTTACTCGGGGTGCCGTTAGGCAAACCCGCTGTGACTCGATTAAGCCCCATTCAACTTTATGTGGTATGTCTTAGTCTTACTGTTTTATTCTCATGGGAATGCGCTACCGCTACTAATTTTTTTTCTTTTATCTTATTTAGGTTTTTAGAAGGATTTGCTTCAGGACCAATGTTTCTTCTTATTACCTATACACTTATTCCTTTACTTTCAACGAATAAAGATAATGTCTTTATCGTTTCCTTGGTGTTGATTTGTCTGTCAATAATTCCTGTACTTGGTGCTTCATATGGTGCCTGGATTGCCTACATCTACGATTGGCGATTTCTTTTTTATTCGAATATACCTATTTGCTTGTTTTTTATTGTATATGTTGGTTATGGCTATAGAAAATATCATGAACCAGTAAAAAAAACATATTTTGACACGCTCGGATATTTTTATTATTGCATCAGCATGGTTTTTATTTTAAGCGCGTTAACAACAGGCCAGGAGTTAGATTGGTTTCGCTCCCCTTTAATCACTTTTTTACTTATTGCTGGTTTCATCAGCTTTATATTTTTTATTTTACGGAGTTGTTCAGCGCAACATCCCGTCATTGACTTAAAATTGCTTAAGAATTTTTATTTTTCACTTGCAATGATCTATATCATTTTATTTTTTGCACTTTATTTTGGCATGGTGATCTTATTGTCGTTATGGTTGAAACTATATGTTAATTATACTCCTGATTGGATTGCACTAATTATTGGAACTATGGCATTTTGTGGGTGGATCCCTGTACTCATCAATAAGAAACAATATGACCCATTTTTTCCATTAATGATCGCCTTACTTTTTTTTGCCATATCCTGCTTCTATACCACCAACTTCAATGTTGAAATTGATTTTAGGCGGATAGCTTTTTCCCGAGTATTAGCCGGTATAGGACTTGCATTGTTTTTATCACCACTTTTTCAGATGACAGTAAACGCCTTTCCTGAGACAAAGCGTGCTGAAACTATAAGTTTCTTCCACGTCTCAAGATTACTTGGCAGTGGATTAGGAGTCGCTTTATTTGCAATTTTATGGCACAGACGGGAAGTTTTTTTTCATCTTCGCTTGGGAAGTCGTTTGACTGCTTTTTCCCATGAAACACAACAGTTTCTCGAACGAGCAAAATTATTCCATCTTCAAGGAAAACACGCATCTGCTCAATTAAATGCTTATCTGACACGACAAGCCACTGCTTTGGCATTGGATGATTGTTTTTATCTCATGGGTTGGATGGTCCTTTTTTTATTATTTCTTTTAATTGTTATTTTTTTATTACGTACTAGAAGAAGCAGGGCTCAAGCAAGCAAAGACAAGAGATTAATATTGGATGAGGGTATTCCATAAAAGCACTGTAGCTTGGGTTAAGCTGCGCTAACACAAGCTACATATCATAAGTATGATTTAAAAAAGCTACTTATTCCATCCTACGCCAAGTAGTCCCGTTCGGTCCGTCTTCCAACTCAATTCCTCGACTTAACAAATCTGCTCTTATTTGATCAGCACGCCCCCAATTTCGATCAGCACGAGCCTGAAGCCGCTCAGCAATTAATTCTTCAATTTCAGTCTTGTCTTCTTCAGCAAACCCAGACTGTAAAAAAGATGCAGGGTCTTCTTGTAACAACCCCATGACCCCTGCTAAATGCTTCAATGTAATAGCCAAGTTAGGTGAACGACTCTTGTTCACTTCATGGCTAAGTTGAAACAGAACAGAAAGGGCGACAGGCGTATTAAAATCATCGTTCATCGCTTGATTAAACTCATTGACCCAATGATTATCTAATTCACCATCAGCGATGCTGTGACTGTCTTTTATCGTCTGGTATAAGCGCGTTAATGCTTTCTTAGCATTGACTAAATTTTCTTCGGAATAATTTAATGAACTGCGATAATGGCTACTTAAAAGGAAATAGCGAACAACCTCTGGATGATGTTTGGCTAAAACGTCAGCTATCGTAAAAAAATTACCTAATGATTTGGACATCTTTTCATTATTAACCTGTAGCATCCCTACATGCAGCCAATAGTTTGCAAACGGTTTTTCAGTAGCCGCTTCACTTTGTGCGATTTCATTTTCATGATGTGGAAATTGTAAATCCAACCCTCCCCCATGAATATCAAATTGCTCACCTAATTCACTCATAGCCATAGCAGAACATTCAATATGCCAACCTGGACGTCCTTCACCCCATGGTGAGGGCCAACTTGGTTCACCCTGTTTTGCCTTTTTCCATAAAACGAAATCTAAAGGGGAACGTTTTTCCTTAACAATTTCTACTCGTGCTCCCGCAACTAATCCCTCAAGATCTTTATGCGATAATTTACCGTAGTCAGCAAACGAATCAACTTGATAACATACATCGCCATTATCACTGAGGTATGCACTGCCCTTCTCAAGCAACCGTTCGATTAATTGAATAATGCTACTGATATGTTCTGTGGCACGTGGCTCTACATCCGGAGGCAAAATATTTAGAGCTTGTGTGTCTTCATTCATTGCCGCAATATACTGAGCGGTTAACTCATCGATTGGAATCGCACGTTCATGTGCGCGTGCAATTATTTTATCGTCAATATCAGTAATATTACGTACGTATTTAACATCATAGCCCTGAGAGCGAAGGTATCGAACAATGACGTCAAAAGAAACCATTGAGCGGGCATGGCCTATATGACAACGATCATATACGGTAATACCACAAACATAGAGGCCAATTTTTCCGGGAGAAATGGAAACAAATGGTTCTTTAGTTCTGGTTAGAGAATTATATAAATGCAACATATCAGCCCCTTCATTTAGAATCTGTTGGCAATCCTACGATCTGGGCCCTAATCCCATGGCAACATGCTGCGACCACATCCCTCCTACTTCTCAGGATGACCGGGGTTTTTAGGGCTCTAAATCGTGATTTAACTCACTCTTCATTTGTCAACAGACTCTATTATTTTGCCCAAGTATCTTTCAAATCAACGACACGATGAAATGCACAAACACGACCTTCTTTTGATTCATTAACACAATAGTATCCCAAACGCTCAAACTGAAATACTTCTCCTAATTGCTGATTAGCTAGAGCAGGCTCGCAATAGGCTTGTTTTATGTTCAATGAATCATGATTTAAAAATTGGAAGAAATCCTCTTCTCGACCAGGATTAGGATCGTTAAATAGACGGTCATACTCCAGTACAGTTACAGGATAAGCATGTGCACATGATACCCAATGAATGACCCCTTTTACTTTTCTATCTTCCGGATTTTTTCCTAAGGTTTTTTCATCATAGGTACAACGTAACTCTATGACATTGCCTTGTTCATCATGAACAACCTCATGACATTTAATCACATAGGCATGACGTAAGCGCACCTCAGCTCCAGGAGATAGCCGGAAGTATTTTTTCGGTGGCTCTTCCATAAAGTCTGAACGCTCAATAAAGACCTCTCGAGAAAAAGGTAATTCCCTTACGCCTGCATCTGGATCCTGCTGATTATATGCAGACTGTAGCATTTCTACTTTGCCTTCAGGATAATTTTCTATAACTACTTTTATAGGATCCATAACACACAAAGCACGCTTCGCTGTTCTGTTTAATTCAGCACGAACACATTCCTCCAGTATGGACATATCAATTACGGAGTCGCTACGTGATATCCCTATTACTTCACAAAATTGACGAATTGCGGCAGCTGGATAACCACGTTTACGCATCCCTCTTATGGTAGGCATACGTGGGTCATCCCATCCGGAAACAGCCTTTTTTTCAACCAAGGTACGTAATTTGCGCTTTGAAGTGACTGTGTGCGATAAATTTAAGCGAGCAAACTCAGTTTGTATCGGCTTTGCAGGTAAAGGTAAATTATCAACACACCAATCATAAAGTGGGCGGTGGTCTTGAAACTCCAATGTACATAGAGAGTGAGTGATTTTTTCTAGCGCATCAGAAATAGGATGAGCATAATCATACATAGGATAAATACACCATTCATCACCAGTACGTTGATGATGTGCATGTCGAATACGATAAATTACAGGATCACGCATATTTAAGTTACCTGATTGCATATCAATTTTTGCTCTTAATACATGCGTACCATCAGGAAACTCCCCTGCTTTCATACGAGTAAATAAATCCAAACTTTCTTCGATTGGTCTATTTCTGTAAGGACTTTCGCGTCCGGGCTCTTGCAAAGTTCCTCGATAAGCTCGAATTTCATCCATGTTTAAGCTATCAACATAAGCCAAGTCTTTTTTAATTAATAATACTGCAAAATCATAGAGTTCATGGTAATAGTCTGAAGAATGCGTCATTGCATACCATTCAAAACCTAGCCAGCGCACGTCTTCAATAATCGCATTGACATACTCTTCTTCCTCTTTAGTGGGGTTGGTGTCATCGAAACGTAAATAACAAATACCGTTAAACTCCTGCGCCAAACCAAAATTCAAGCATATAGGACTTAGCATGACCTACATGCAAATACCCATTTGGCTCAGGAGGGAAACGAGTCACTACAGACTTATGTTTGCCACTCGCCAGTTCATCAGTAATCAGTTGTCTTATAAAATGAGCTCGTTTTTCAGTTATTTCTGTCATTAGATTTTCCACCACAGTTATTAGGGTCTGTTGACCATTCTACTATCCTGGTCAAAATGGCGAATTGATGATAGCCCTTCTCATAAAGCCATCATTTTAAATCATCCATAGCATGTCGCATGGAATAAATTAAATCTGCTCCCGCTTGCAATATATCATTATTCGTATTGTAAGCATCCAGAATTCGCGTAATGAGGGCTGCCCCCACAATAACACCATCTGCAAAACTGGCAACCTCTGCAGCCATTTCAGGTGTTTTTATACCAAACCCCACCATTAAAGGAAGTGTGGTTTGTGTTTTTCGGTGTTGGTATTGCGATTTTAAAGATGAAACATCCAGATCCGATCCAGTAACACCCTTTAAAGAAACATAGTACAAATATCCTTTGGCATATTGATTAATTAATGCCATTCGCTCATCTGAAGTCGTAGGCGAACACAGAAAGATACTGTATAAACCATATTTTTGCCAGACTTTTGCTACATCTTCACTTTCTTCTGGAGGCAAATCTACCAGAATGGTTCCATCCACACCCACTTCTGCTGCCTGTTGTGCAAAAAGCTCATAACCAAAATGTTCAATCGGATTTAAATAGCCCATTAGAACAACGGGTGTTTCTTGATCTTGTAATCGAAACTCTTTCACCATGTTCAATACGGTATGGCAATGCACATCTTGAGCAAGTGCACGCTCCATTGCTCTTTGGATAACAGGGCCTTCTGCCATGGGGTCAGAAAATGGAATACCCAATTCTATAATATCAGTTCCGGCTCTTACCAATTCATGCATCAGTTTAACCGTGGCCTCTGGATAAGGATCTCCAGCTGTAATATAAGGACTAAGCATTTTTTTGCCTTGAGATTTAAGGCGCATCAAAGTTTTATCAATTCGATTCATACGGTAATTCCATCAATTTGAGCCACAGTATGCATGTCTTTATCACCTCGACCAGATAAATTCACGATAATGCTTTGCTTCGTTGACATGGTTTTAGCAAGCTTCATTGCATAAGCAATTGCATGACTGGATTCCAGAGCTGGGATAATTCCTTCTACCAGCGTTAAGGTACGAAATGCATGCAATGCTTCATCATCATTAATTGCTTCATAAATGACGCGACCAGTATCTTTTAAATAGGCATGTTCTGGACCTACACCAGGATAATCAAGGCCAGCCGAAACAGAATGAGTATCCTTAATTTGACCGAACTCATCACAGAGCAAATAAGTCCGATTGCCATGTAAAACGCCCGGAGTTCCAGCAATTAATGAGGCAGAGTGTTGGCCGCTTTCTAACCCCTTACCTCCAGCTTCGACACCATAGATAGCAACGGTTGAATCATTCAGAAAAGGATAAAATAAACCGATTGCATTGGAGCCACCACCGACACAGGCCACCAAAGCATCGGGTAAATGTCCTGTTTTTTCTAAAAACTGAGCTCGTGCCTCAATGCCAATGACCGCTTGAAAATCCCGGACCATTTGCGGGTAAGGATGTGGCCCAGCAACCGTTCCAATAATATAAAAAGTATCATCAATATGACTGACCCAATCACGCATGGCTTCATTTAATGCATCTTTTAAAGTTTGTGAACCTGCGGTGACCGGAACAACTTCTGCACCTAACAATTTCATGCGATACACATTAGATGATTGACGCTTTATATCTTCAGCACCCATGTATACGACACATTCTAAACCTAATTTAGCAGCTACTGTTGCTGAGGCAACACCATGTTGACCTGCACCTGTTTCGGCAATGACACGAGTTTTTCCCATACGTTTGGCAAGTAGCGCTTGCCCTACCGTATTATTAATTTTATGTGCCCCAGTATGGTTCAAATCTTCTCGTTTTAAGTAAATTTGGGCACCACCTATTTCCTTGCTTAAACGTTGTGCATGATAAAGGGGGTTAGGCCGTCCTACATAATCTTTTAATTCAGCATCAAGCTCAGCTAAAAAATCAGGATCTTTTCGATATTTTTCATAAGCCTCTTCCAATTGCTTTAATGCATACATCAAAGTATCTGCTACAAAAATACCACCATAGGGACCAAAATGCCCGCGCTCATCAGGAAGCTCTTTTTTATTCATGAATCTACCTTCATTAACTTCTCAAAAGTGTTGTTTGGGTGCAGCATAACCCGGGTTCAGAGGACTAATTTTCCAGGTTTCGCAGCCCCAGGCTACTGTAATAATTTCTGCATAAATCGACTCATTTTGCCATGATCTTTAATTCCCTGCGACCTCTCAATACCACTGCAAAGATCTACTGCATAAGGGTGACATGATTTAATTGCCTCAAGTACATTAAACTCATCCAATCCACCAGCCAATATAAAAGGCTTTTCAAGCTCTTGGGGAATAATATTCCAATTAAAAACACATCCAGTCCCCCCCCTCACTGTCTCAGAAGGTGTATCCAACAATAAGGCACGTGCTGACACAAAATTTCGAGCCGCCTGATGAATGTGTTCCGCTGAATCGGAATGTATCGCTTTAATAAAAGGTTTCTTAAATTGTTGGCAAAACTCCTGGGTTTCATCACCATGAAACTGCAATAATTGGATGGGTAATTCCTCTAGTATTTGATGAACAAAATCTTGCTCGGGATTAACCAAAACAGCAACGGAGTCTACAAATGCAGGAAGATCTTTTAATAATAATTTGGCTTGTTCTATAGAAACACAACGAGCGCTCTTTGAATAAAAAATCAACCCTATAGCATCAACACCTAGATTAATAGCATGTGCGATATCTTCTCTACGCGTCATTCCACACATTTTGACTCGTACACGTGCCAAATTCAATTATTTCTCCAAAAGAAAAGAAGGCCCTGGATTATTCTGTAATATAGAAAATTCCTGAGGATAAGTCACTTGCACTAAATACAATCCATAGGCTGGGGCAGTTTCAGCGCCTAATCTTCTATCTTTTGCTTTTAATACCTCATCTACCCACGATACAGGATGTTTTCCTGAGCCTACTGCAATTAATACACCAGCAATATTTCGAACCATATGATGTAAAAAAGCATTGGCAGTAATATCAATTATTACTAAATCACCCATGCGGCTAACCTGTAATTTGTGGATATTCCGCATAGGTGTATTCGACTGACACTCAACGGAACGAAATGAAGTAAAATCATTCTCTCCCAATAAAACCTGGGCTGCCTGATGCATCTGTCGGTGATCTAATTGCCTGTATTGCCAAGTAACATTACTTCGGAATAAAGCAGGTCGAATAGCATCATTATAAATGACATAACGATATCTTCTTGCAGTAGCAGAATATCTTGCATGAAACTCTTCCGACAACTCTTTTCCCCACTTAACGCAAATATCTTTAGGTAGGAAAGAGTTTGCACCATGAATCCATGCTCGGATGCTACGTACCTTATCGCAGTCGAAGTGAATTACTTGATTAGTAGCATGTACACCAGTATCTGTCCTACCTGCACAAACAACAGAAATAGGACTATCTGCTACTTTAGATAAAGCATGTTCTACGGCTTGTTGCACTGTATGCAAGCCTGTTTGTGCTTGCCAGCCATGATACTGGCTACCATCGTACTCAAGCACCAAGGCAATACGCATTGATTATTCCTGATAAAAGGGCCAATTTATAATACAGTATATGTTTTGTCTATACCTTAACATAATTGATTTACAAGTTTATTAATTATTATAGTAATTTCTCTTGTTCTAAACTCTGATTTTTAATAATTATGTTATTGTTTATGGTTCTTGCGAATCAATCCATAGCCTGTTTCGATCGAATCAACTTCCAACCATTTTATTGATTTATTTCATTCAATTATGATACTTTCTCATGCAGCAATTAATCATTATCAATAATTGTGCTGCATTTACTATAACGATTATTTAAATTTTGAGACTCATTATGAAATGGAATTTAGTTTATCCAGGTATCACCGCTTTATTATTGGTCTGTCATAGCCAATCTTTTTCTAAGAATATTGAAAGCATACAAAATCCACTACCACAATCTATTTTCAATGCTCAAGGTAATTGGTTTTTAGCTCTTGGAGGAGGAGCCCAATTTCCTGAGTTACATTCTCACATGAAAGTAAATAATGGTTCAGAGTTTCCTTCTCCTTATGATTATGATCAATTTTCAGTCACTAATGATAATGGAGGAGTTATTGCTGCATCAGCCGGTCGACGTTGGCAAAATAATAATTTCTGGTTTCCTTCTTACTCATTAAGTGTCTTCTGGCAGTATTTTTTTAAAACTCAAATCCAAGGTGAAATTACACAATATTCCTTACCCGAATTTACTAACTACACCTACAACTTGGATTTTACTTCAAATCTTTTATTAGCATCAGGAAAAATTAATCTGTTTCGATATGGGGCATTTTCACCGTATATTAATGGAGGAATAGGAAGTTCATTCAACAGAGTCTCTAACTATCGTGAAGAAGCATTTACTGATGTTACTCCAAGAGTCAGTCCTGGATTTAGGGACTCGAATACCAGTGAATTTGCATATAACGTGGGTGCTGGTATTGATGTGCAATTTTTTCCTCAACTTATTTTTTCAGTAGGTTATATTTATCAAGATTTAGGCCCTATTTCCTCGGGTAATGGGGTTAATACATGGGCTGAACAATCCTTAAATCCTGGATCTTATCGAGCAAACGAAGTTTTAGTCACCGCAACGTATCTTTTTGGTGTAGAAAAACCCTTTATAAAATAATAGCTAATAAAAAATAATGGGGATTTTTATTGATAAAACTTCTTTTACAGATGCATTCTTTAAACGAAACCTATCTTGATTAATAGAATGCTAATGATCAGGGGCCTTCGTAGGCCGAGTTCGCGCAGCACCCGTCATCCCGAGCATAGCGAGGGATTTCCGCTCAGTAGCAGGTTGCTATTATGGGAGATCCCTAGTTGCACTCGGGATGACAACCAAGGTTCTAGCTCAAAAAATATTCGCGGAGTTAACGAAATACGATTGAATCACTAGTGTTGTTATAAAGTAAAATTATCATTATTCTCGTTACTCGAATCCTCATCAATATTTACACGCGGTATTTGCTCTTTAAATGACTTAAAGTTAAATGACCTTTCAGTTTTATGAACATTGTTTCTTTCCTCTATTTTCTCAGAAACTTTACTGAGTTGGTCATCAACATCAGATCCTTTTGTCCTTTGAATTGCGTCATATAGTTCTCGTGTTACACTAGATTGACCTCGTGACAATCCAGAAATATGACTTTTGAGTGCGTGCAAATCAGAAAAATGCTGCTCTTGTAAGTATTTCAAATTGGCAATGTCATTTTTATGCGTTTTTGGATCGAGATAACTTATAACATCTGAAACAGTTTCCATAACCTTGGCTACTTGTATGGAATCTTTTAATTGACTGATTTGCCTTTCTTTAACTTTAATTTGTTGTGCCAGATCTGCAAGTTGATTTTTTTCCCCTATAGTCGGATTACGAGGCACCAATATCTGTTTTTCTACTTCCTTCCAGGTATCCGGCTCAAGATTAAATTCATCAGGGGCATTGGGATCAATTTCCTGTTTAAATTTAAATGTTTCTGGCTCTAATTCTGTTCTCGTGTATGTCTCGTAAAAGCTACCCTTTAAGGTTCTAACCCGCTCTTGCAAGTCCAGCAACTCCAAATTGAACCTTTCAATCTGCTGCAATTTTGCTCTCATGATATTCCCTCACCATAAAGTATAAAAATCATTCATCCATCCTTTAATTATAGTCCATTCATATTTTGAAATGATTATTTTTTAAACAGGTAAGTTGCGGGGAAAATTTTTTTGTGGCGTAGCCTTGTAAAAAAAGCCGTAAATCCTCGTCATCCCAGGAGTAGCAAAGGATTTATATGCAGTAGTACGATGTTCCGATGGGGATGCCAGGCTGCGCCCGGGAAGAAAACAGCAAAATTAGGATTTCCCTTTGATCTCATCAATTAAACTTTGTGCTTCTGCCTTTTGTGATTGACTTCCGTGCTCCATGACTTCATTTAAAGAATGCAATGCAGATTCTATATCTTCCATACCTATATAAGTTCTGGCCAGAGCTAACAGTGTATCTAATGCTTTTTTGTTCTTTAATGAGGACAGATTTTGGGTTTCATCCTCTTTTTGTGGTGGTAAATCGACAGGAACAGAAGGAACAAACTCCACACTATTTCCATCCTCGCTGATTTGCTCTTGAAAATTATTTTCTTTGGGAGCTGGATTCGTTGTAAGTACATGGTGTAGACCTGATTCAAATTCCAAAAGATTATCTTCCTGAGTTATATCACTACTAGGGTTTTTGTCTTCATCTGTCTGAGAAGATGGTTTATTCTCATTTTCAGTCGGGGTAATTTCCAATAATTGCTCATCATTTGTTGTTGTGGATTGAGGTTCAATCGCAAGAGAATTTCTTTCTGCAAACTCATCAACCGACTCTATATTTAATCCAGGCCCAGGGGTTGATTCGGGCTCAGGGGCTAACTTAGGCTCAGGGGTTAACTCGGGCTCAGGGGCTAACTTAGGCTCAGGGGTTAACTTGGGCTCAGGGGTTAACTTGGGCTCAGGGGTTAACTTGGGCTCAGGGGTTAACTTGGGCTCAGGGGTTAACTCAGGCTCAGGGGTTAACTCAGGCTCAGGAGTTAACTCAGGCTCAGGGGTTAACTTGGGCTCAGGGGTTAACTTGGGCTCAGGGGTTAACTTGGGCTCAGGGGTTAACTTGGGCTCAGGGGTTAACTCAGGCTCAGGGGTTAACTCAGGCTCAGGGGTTAACTCAGGCTCAGGAGTTAACTCAGGCTCAGGGGTTAACTCAGGCTCAGGGGTTAACTTAGGCTCAGGGGTTAACTTAGGCTCAGGAGTTAACTTAGGCTCAGGGGTTAACTCAGGCTCAGGGGTTAACTCAGGCTCAGGGGTTAACTCAGGCTCAGGGGTTAACTCAGGCTCAGCAGTTAAATCAGACTGTTTTAATTTGGTTTCTGGCGTTACTTCCTGCTGTGGTTCTTGCGTAACCATCCCTTCTTTCATACTAATAATGGACTGACTCGAAGAAGATGTTAAGGTAGATCTATCCGCTGCTGAAGAAGGAGCCACTCTTCTTTTTGCTTGCTCCGATCGTTTTAAATAGAAATAAGCAGCAAGACCACCAGCGCCTCCACCAATAAGTAACAGTATGACTAAAAGCCAAAATTCGGAAGATGAATTGTTGGCTGAGTTCATGGAACTTGCTTGTCCTGCAATTGCCATTCGCTCTTTCATCATGGTTTGAATTTGGTTATGTATTAATCGAAGTTCTTTATCACGTTCATCCAATTGACCTTGCAGTTTTTTATTTTGTGCTTGTAAAAAACTCAATTGTTCTGTCAACAGAGCATTAGACTCTCTTAAGGAATCTACTGCAGCAGTGGTTATTGATATTTCAGCCTTGAGTGTCCTGTTTTGTTCTGGACTTACTTGTTTCGGAGTCACCAAAGACGGAATTGAAGACAAAATATTGTCGGGCATAGAAGCTTCGGTCTCAGAAAACTTTGGTACAGGGGGTATTTGAGAGTACTCAACCGTCGCGGCATTGGATGTTTGTCCTGTCATATAGGGTGGAGCCAACACATGATTGATCGTTGTTTTTTCATTCCATGACTTATCATGAGCCATTACTTCAACTGTAGCTAAATCAGCTGGTACCTCGAGGAACTCTTGGGCAGAAGGAATTTTAAGGCGAACACCTGTTTTTAATCCATTTAAATTCCCATCAATAAATGCCCCAGGATTTGCTCCCACAATTGCAAGAACAATTTGCGGTAAAATTGCGTCTGAAGTTTTATATCTTTGAGCAATTTGCCATACATTTTCATTGGACACTGTAGGACCATAAATTGTTTTTTTCTTTTTCTCGCCAGACTCACCTTGATATTCTCCAGAAGAGGCCGTTGTATTCTGTTGATAGTTTGAGAACTTCCTCTGATAAGTTAAACCACTTTGCGCCATAGTACTCGTTAATTTATACCCTGGTGGATCTAACAAAACAGTATAAACTTTAAAGATTTGTCCTTTAGGCCAGTTTAAGTCCACAATAAGCTGCATATAAGGTTCTGTCATCCGTTCGTTGGAATGAACTTGTATAACAAATCCGTGTTTATTTTGTCTCAAATCGAAAAAAAGAGCACCAACCGCTTCAGAACGCTCAATCCCCAAACTTTGGTAGCTTTGTGGATCAGCAAGCCCCACCCTGATATTTGACAAAGAAATATTGTGGACATCAATTAGCGCAATCTCAGCAAGAAAAGGCTGGCCTAAAGCTGACTCTATTTTCATTTCACCTAAACCAAGTGCATAAACATATATAGGCACCGTCAGTGAAAATAAGGATGAAAATAAAGCAGTTTTTTTCAATCAGAGCTCCATGCCCTTGGCGGGTTGAAGAAAGGAAATTGGTTTTTAAAAAA
Source organism: Legionella cherrii (assembly GCF_900635815.1). Taxonomy (NCBI): domain Bacteria; kingdom Pseudomonadati; phylum Pseudomonadota; class Gammaproteobacteria; order Legionellales; family Legionellaceae; genus Legionella; species Legionella cherrii. Next base: position 2,244,866 of record NZ_LR134173.1, on the reverse strand, counting down.
AATTAACATTATTTCCTAATCTATTCAAGCAATTAGAACTTTATTGAACATTTAATATAGAAATACTTCAATTGTAAATTCCTATTTCTGAATTATCGCTTATTATTCCTATTTTTCTACAAAATAGTTGAGTCACTCCTTTAAAATTTCTGACAAAAATGAGCTTCCCATATCAAGAAGAATGATTAATAATAGAATGAATTGTTTATTGATAGTAGGGATAAGAAATCATGGAGTTCACTAAAATTAATCCGCTTGCTTTGGGAATCTCTATTAGTATTCCATCAGCAATTGCTTCATTTTTTATGGGTCTAGCAGCATTTGTTTTTTTTGCTGATAAACCCATTGTAGGCATGGTTGGAACTATGTATTTATCCTATAATCCCTCTCTGGCTAATGCTGGCCTAGGTGCAGCTATAGTACTCATCAACACATTCATTAGTAGTTATATTGTTGCATGGATATACAACTTTCTACTTGATTACATTAGATAAGTGTCGTTTCCCGAGTTTGATCCTGGTTGTGTGCAATACCATGATAATTGGACGCTATATAACACTCTTCAATCGAAATAAAATCATACCAGCAAGTTTGCAATAACATTAAAGTCTTGTAGCCCATTTCGATATTTGTTGCAATGAGTTGATCTAAAAGTAATTGCAATTGCTCCTGCTGATGTATTGGTTGTTTTGCTTTCGGTTTTTCTTTACACATTTTGGCAAACATATTCTGAAACCTTTCTTCTACCATTCTTGGAACCGTAGAATTACCATCAAAAATACGATGGTCCGCACTGATGGATACCGGCAGCATATCTTTAGGTTCGAATGATTGAGTATCTTTTTGCCAAACAAGTTTTCGGTCAACTTCCATTATAGTAAATCTCATGGCCTCGGTTTTGCGAAGAGGAGCCATAGATTGCGTATAGCCAAACACGCCAATATTACTTAGCGTAATATAGGGAGTTCCTGCAAGTGGATATGGATAAGTATTATAAGCATATTCATAAACCATATCTTTCATGAGCTGTTGTACTCGTGGATTTGTTTTTTCTAGTTGCTCGCGTTTTTTATAACAATAAACCATCATAGACACTATAGTTCGAATTTTTGCGGATAATTCATAAAAACTAAGATTATGACAATTTTCAAAAACAATAGTCCCTAAATGATCACCACAGCCTGGTAACATAACAACCAGACCAACATAAGCCTCTTTGGTTTGAAAGATTTTTCTAAAACTTAAATAATTTCTATGATGATCGGATATGGTCATCCACGAACTAACAGCCTGCAACATCAACGTAGTCAAAGTCTCTGAAGCAAATTTTTTATTAAAAAAATCGAGGCAGGAGATATCGACACTAAACTGTCCTGTCATGGTTGGATCACTTGGACCATCCCACTGAGTCATGAAGACTTTTCGAATGGGAGTCATTTCCACTTCCCGATTTGATTCGGTATAATTTTGAACTCTTGGTAATACCTCATCCGCAAATTCAATAAAGTTTTTCCAATTTTCACTAGGTTGGAGATTCACTTTGCTGAGTTGCTGCGTATGTTTTTTATTGAGAGACTCTTTAAAATAAATGACCCCTTCGACGCCTAATAAAGCACATACAGAAGACATATATTTATATTGCATAAAAATATTGGTTATCAATTGTTCTTCCAAATAAGCAATTTTTGGCCTTATTTGGTCAACGTCTGGCAATCCAATATCACGATATAAATCTGCTTCGCAAACATGGCGATGTTCATCTTCTAGAATTGTTTTGAATACTTTTGGTGCCACACCATATCGATGCAAACTCTCAAAAATTTCTTCGATCCATCCTTCACCAATAAGATTAAGCAACATAATCGCTACTTTGGGACACGTCTCATTACGTATATAGTTACAAATAATTTCGATCTGAGGACTGTATGGAGGTGGAGAGGCATAAGGCGCGCACAGCATATAAACAATTTTAGTAAATACTAAACCATGAAATATTTCGTCTAGTAATTGTTGACGCATGCGTTCTCTGTATTCCGCAGTAGACATTTTGGATTCAAATTTAAGAGGAATTTGAACGGCTAATACTTCGAGCTGTGCTAAAAGTGAAAATGTATAAATATAAAAAAGTTTGTCAGATTGAAGCTCAAAAGGTAAACCATCGCAAAATAACTCATTTATCCTATTTTTAATGAGTTGTTTCTCATCTGCAGTAATCTTGTTCCACCCTTCTAAAATCCATTTTTCAGCACCCCAAGATGGTCTAAGTAATTCAGTTAGTTCATCCACGATATTTACCATAAAATCAATGATTTTCCAGTATAGACACAGCAAGCTCATGAGTCAATCATACTTCTTCAGTAAACCTTTTGCGTCATTTATGCTCTTTCTCTTTGCAATTACAACATTTCATCCTTATGAATGCACATTTTTAATTTATCCCAGCTATGCAACCACTTCCCATGACTAGAATAATGATTAATAATGGAATTGGTTATTATGAAGAATAAGGTAATTATCATGGCATTTGGGAAAATAGATCCCGTTTCCTTAGGCGTATCTCTTGGCGTTCTCTCTGGAACATCTACCTTTTTTATGGGATTGATGATTTTAATTTTTAACACTGGGAAGCCCTTTAATGGCACGATGGGGGCAATATACATTACCTATGATTTTTCATTTCTCCAATGTTTGCTGGCTGGAATAGCCGTATCGGTTAGTACCTTCATTGGAAGTTATATCGTAGCTTGGGCTTACAATTTATTGAGACACAGGGTTAATAGCTAGCGCAACCACGCTATGCAAGAAATGATTGGGCGCTGAGGAATGACGCTAGCCCCATTAATCCTATTGCATTACCACCCCCTCTAATTCATAATTTATTACCTTGCTTTTCTTCTGGGTAACTATGTCAGCATCTCTAATTGATGGAAAAGTCGTCTCTTCTCTTCGTCGAGATATATTGAAAGAACACGTACACGAGTTTTTAAAAAAAACACATCGAGCACCTGGCCTTGCTGTCGTTCTTATTGGCAACGATCCCGCTTCTACTGTTTATGTAGCGAACAAGCGTAAAGCTTGTGCTGAGGTGGGTATTAGCTCGCACTCCTTTGACTTACCTGAAGAAACAACTCAAGAAGAATTACTTAAGCTTATCGATGATTTAAACCACTTTGATCACATTGATGGAATTCTCATTCAACTCCCATTACCCAAACATATCAATGAACGAGTAGTTATTGAACACATCAAACCAGAAAAGGATGTTGATGGATTCCACCCCTATAATTTAGGACGGCTCGCTCAGCGTAATCCATTACTTCGTCCATGTACCCCGCTGGGTGTGATGAACTTATTGAAACATTATCAGATTGAGGTTAAACGAAAGCATGCGCTTGTGATTGGCGCATCGAATATTGTTGGTCGGCCTATGAGTTTAGAATTACTACTGGCTGGAGCAACAGTCACAATTGCCCACAAATTCACCCAACAATTAGAAAAATTGGTACACATCGCTGATCTGGTTATCGTAGCAACAGGGAAAATGGATGTTCTTGATACCGATTGGCTTCATAAAGATCACATCATCATCGATGTTGGTATTCATCGATTAGCAGATGGCAGTATTCGCGGCGATGTAGATTTTAAAAACGCAGTAAACAAAGTTTCATGGATTACACCGGTACCAGGAGGTGTAGGGCCTATGACTATAGTGACATTGCTTGAAAATACACTTAAAGCCGCAACTCTAAGAAATAGATAGTGTGCAAAGCAAGCACTTAAAGGTTATTTGCCCTGGGTTAAACGTCTAGGCCGGGGTCAAAATAATTATTTGTCTAAAATATCCCAATCAAAATCACCACTCAACTCATCAAAATCATCTTTAAACTCTTCTTTTAAACGTTTACGCTCTAGCTTTTCTTCGAGCATACGTCTCACGTTCTTTCGATGATCTGAAGAGTCAATATCGTCATCATAATTATAATCAGAGAATGATTGGTCATCATAATCTTCGTGAAGTCCCATAGCTTTCCCCTTTTATACTGTCTTAAAAAGAGTATAGTAGACAATCATTAAAAATGTTTTAGGAACCACATGCTCAGTTATCAACACGGCTATCATGCAGGAAATTTTGCAGATGTAATCAAACATATTGCTTTAACACGTCTTCTGGACTACCTAATTCGTAAAGAAAAGCCCCTATTTTATCTTGAAACGCATTCAGGAAAGGGTTTATATGATTTAAAAAACAAACAAGCTGAAAAAACACAAGAATACAAACAGGGTATTGAATTGGTCTGGTCGGAACGAGATTCACTTCCTCCTGTTTTTCAAGACTACATTCAAGTCATTAAGAAGCTTAATCCTACTCATGCTTTAAGATCCTATCCCGGTTCGCCTTTTTTAACCATAAATAAATTACGGGTACAAGATAGAATGTATTTTTGCGAGCTTCATCCTAGGGAATTTGAAGCACTGAACCAATTGCATCGCTTGAATAAAAAGGTACATTTTAGCAATACTGACGGCATAGTAGCGATGAACGCATTACTTCCTCCGCCAGAAAAGAGAGGGCTGATTTTTATTGATCCTTCGTTTGAAGTAAAAGAAGAATATAAAGAAATTCCCATTGCAATAAAACATGCTTATTCGCGTTTTGCTACAGGAGTGTTTTGTCTTTGGTATCCATTGGTCAATAAAAAATTAACGGATAAACTCAATAGAGGTATGAAAGAAATTAACGCCAAAAATAGTTTACACATTGAGTTTAGTCTGACATCAACTTCCATCGAGGGTATGACTGGTTGTGGTCTATGGATAATCAATCCCCCTTTTACCTTAGCTGAAGAAATGCAAATAGTATTAAACTCACTGAAAGTTTATTTTAATCCAGGTGTTTCCTCTTACCTTATTGAGAGCCATTCATGACTATTGTTCCTATTCCTGCTTTTTCAGATAATTATATTTGGTCGATTGTTGACAAAACCACAGGCTTATTTGACTGCGTAGATCCAGGTGACGCAGAGCCAGTATTGCAATTTGCTCAGGAAAATCAGCTAAAATTGCGTGCCATCTTATTAACTCACCACCATCAAGATCATATTGGTGGTGTAAGTCAATTACTCAAGGCCTATCACTCCTGCACAGTGTACGGTCCCAGTGATCCACGCATTCCCAATATAGATACTACGGTGCAAGAGAATCAAATTATTAACGTGGGAAAATGTGTTTTCAAAATTTTATTCAATCCAGGACATACCTCAAGCCATATTAGCTATTATGAACCTCAGCAAAAATTATTATTTTGCGGTGATACACTTTTTTCAGCGGGTTGCGGGCGTGTTTTTGATGGAACTTTAGAGCAATTGCATCAATCACTAAATCTGTTTAAAGCATTACCTCTCACCACAAAAATATTTTGTGCCCATGAATATACCCAACAAAATTTACGCTTTGCACAAACAGTAGAACCTAATAACTCTACGATTCAAAAATACTTGCAAAAAATACAAAACTCACCCTATTCCTGTACCCTTCCGTCAACGTTAGAACAAGAATTATTGATTAATCCCTTTTTACGTACTGATCAAGCAGAAGTGCAAAAATACGCATTGACACATGGAGCGACATCAAAGAGCTCATTAGAAATATTTAGAGTTTTAAGAGAAGAAAAAAATTCATTTAAATAATTTAACCAAAAAGGATTAATTTGGTTCTTTATGGATTAGTTGAATGCAAAAAGGGTTTAATCCTATAACTAATTTTAGTAAACTCGATACCCAATAATATTCATAGGTAATAGCCATTGAAAATTAAGTTTTTCAAAATAAAAGATTTTTTATTCTGTTTACTCATTTTTTTTGGTATTACTAATGGGTCATTAGCACTTGCAGCGCCTGATGTATGGGAAGTATTACGCAATGAATTCTCTTTAAATCATGAAACGTCACGAGCTGAAGTACAAGCGCAAATTAGATGGCTGGTTGCTCATCCGAGCTATCTTCATAAAGTATGTCGTCAATCCGAACCCTACATTTATCATATAATTGTTGAAGTAAAAAAAAGAAAGCTTCCTGGTGAATTGGCCCTACTCCCCATGATTGAAAGCGCTTTTGACCCTTTTGCATACTCTGGAGCTGGTGCTGCTGGATTATGGCAATTAATGCCACGTACAGGAGCAGGTTTAGGCTTAAAACAAGATTGGTGGTTTGATGCCCGACGTAGCATCAGCTCATCAACTGATGCCGCACTAAGCTATCTGATGTATCTCAATAAATTCTTTAATGGCAATTGGGTATTAGCCATAGCAGCTTATGATGCCGGAGAAGGCACGATTGATCGGGCGATCAAAAGCACAGGGAATCGCTCAGTAAATTTTTGGGAATTACCTGTTCCAAGTGAAACTCAAATTTATGTTCCACGCCTATTTGCCTTAGCGGAAATCATAAAAAATCCAGGTCAATATCATTTAATATTGCCTGAAATTCCCTATCTTCCTTATTTCCAGGAAGTAAATATAGGAAGCCCAATTGATTTGAATCACGCTGCAAAAATGGCGGGGATTAGCTATAGAGAGTTAATTAAATTAAACCCAGGATTTAATCGTTGGACCACTGATCCCCATAAACCGATTAAATTGCTTATTCCCGCGCAGAAAGTACACCAATTCATTTTAAATCTTGCCAATCTTCCTGAGGAAAAACGGGTAAGCTGGGAAAAACATACCGTGCAACCGGGAGATAGCCTAGACAACATTGCCGTTCGATATCACACAACAGTTAGTTTAATAAAACAATTAAACCAGCTAACAACTGATCAAATTAGCCCCAATCAATCCATTTTGATCCCCAGTACCAAAAATGCTCCTGCTGTTGTTAAAAAAGAACCCGCTGCTGCGACCATCCCCTTGGAACATCAAATAGCAGCGGTACGAAATCATCGTGTCATTCACATTGTTCAGGAAAATGATACGTACCAAAAACTGGTAAAAACTTATGGTGTCAGTCCCCAAGATATTCAGGCATGGAATAAATTAGCAAGCAATCAACCATTACAAAAAGGGCAACAACTTTTGATATGGAAAAAAGTAAATCAACCCATTCAATATATTGTAAAAAAAGGCGACAGCCTTAGCGCCATTGCCCAACAACATAAAACCAGCATAGAACGTATCATTGCATTAAACCCAGGGCTTAAGCGGAATGACCCATTATATTCTGGACAAAAATTATTCGTTGGTTAGTTTTGTCTTAGGAAGAACTAAGAAGATTTTTTTTGATTTTAGGTTTTTATCATTCTGATCCTTAAATAGGCGGATCGTTTTTATGAACTCCACAATTGTACGTTATTAACAATTATTTTTCATTTCTGGTATAAAGCAAGGAGGAGAGCACAAAAACTTGTGTTATAATCAAAGTAACTTATTTTATTGTATTTAAGATATATGAAATTACTATTTGATTTTTTTCCTATAGTTTTATTTTTTATAGTATACAAATTTTTTGGTATCTATACCGCGACAGCTATTGCTATGATTGCCTCTTTAAGTCAGGTAGCTTTTTACAGATTAAAATTCCAACATTATGAAAAAATGCATTTAATAAGCCTCGCCATCATCATGGTTTTGGGGGGGGCAACGCTTTTCTTCCACAATCCCTGGTTTATTAAATGGAAACCAACAGGTATTTATTGGCTCTCGGCTCTTGCTTTTTTCAGCTCGGGTTATATTGGAAGTAAGCCATTAATCCAAAAAATGATGGAAGCCAACGTAACACTCCCTGGAAAAATATGGCATAGGCTTAATATGGCATGGGTATTATTTTTCCTTTTAATGGGTGCAGTAAATATTTATGTTGCCTATAACTTCAATACTGATGCCTGGGTTAACTTTAAGTTATTTGGTGGGGTTGGTTTTACTCTGCTTTTTGTGTTAATTCAAGCTTTTTATCTTACAAAACATATGGATGAAACCGGCCTTGAAAAACAATAGGAGCAAGAATGAGACTATTGCTAGTTGAAGATGACGAGTTACTTGGTGATGCGGTTAAAACCGGCTTAACCCAGTTTGGCTATATTGTAGATTGGCTTAAAGATGGTGAAGCCGCTCGTGCCGCTTTAAAATCTGAGTCATTTGAGCTAATTATTTTAGATTTAGGTTTACCTAAACTCTCCGGACTCGCATTATTACAAAGTGTACGACATGATGGCAATCCTACTCCCATTATTATTCTAACTGCTCGCGAATCAGTCGAAGATCGAGTAAAAGGCTTGGATAGTGGAGCAGATGATTACCTGATAAAACCCTTCGACCTCAATGAACTCAGTGCACGAATCAGAGCTCTGGTCAGACGGTCACAAGGTCGTGCTGATTCAGTTCTGCAATATAGAAATATTACCCTGGATCCGGCTGCTCACTCAGTATTCGTTGATGATGTTTTAGTTAATGTGCCACGCAGAGAGTTCGCACTCTTACAAAAGCTTCTCGAAAACAGCGGGCAAGTTTTATCCCGCGAACAACTGATGCAAAGCATTTATGGCTGGGAAGAAGATGTAGACAGTAATGCATTGGAAGTTCATATACATAATTTACGTAAAAAGCTTAATGCCAACTTTATCAGGACGATAAGAGGTGTTGGATATATGGCAGAAAAAAATGATGGTATAGCTGTATCGTGAAATCATCTATAAGAAAATTTCTTCTCATAAATCTATTGTTGGCAATTACTATAACGACCACATTAACTGCTATAGGTAACTATTACCTGGATCAAAAAGACATTCAAGATCACTTGGACAGTTTAATGGCCGTTTCTGCTCTTTCATATCAAGCGTTATTAGGTGATGATCTTCATGAGCGCCCTCTGTCTAAAATTCAAGAAGCACTTGAAACGATCCCTCAAAAAATTGATACCTACTATCAAAAACGATTTTTGAATGAAGAACCTCCGGAAAACTACCTGGATAAGTTTAATTTTCAAGTTTGGACCAATGGTGGAAAATTATTGTTACACTCGTCTTCAGCCCCCAAAATCCCTTTAACCTCTGAAGTAGATGGGTTTAGTGATAAAAAAATATCAAAACAAGATTGGCGTGTTTTCACTACCTACAATGATAAAGCAGGAATCCGTACTGTTTTAGCCGAGCGTTACGATACACGAAATGAACTGGGTCATCGAATCGCGCAAGATGATCTCTACATTATGCTTTTAACTTTTCCATTATCTGGTTTGCTAATTTGGATTATTATTGGTCGAGGATTAGATAGCTTAGATAAAGTGGCCGAAGAGGTAGCCAACCGTGCTCCCAGCCATCTTGAGCCTGTTGATTTGCATGAGGTACCTGAAGAAATTAAGCCGGTGATCGATGAGTTAAATAAATTGTTCTTTAGACTTAAAGAAGGATTTGAACGCGAAAAACGATTTGCTGCTGATGCAGCACATGAATTACGCACACCTCTGGCTGCACTTAAAACCCAAGCACAAGTTGCATTGCATTCTAATGACGTGGAAGAAAAAAACCAGGCATTACAAAAACTTATTGCAAGCGTTAATCGCAGTACCCATATAGTCCAACAATTACTAACTATGAGTCGACTTGTACCCGAAGCGGCTCATATGGAAGAAAAGGATGAAGTCAATTTAAGCAGGCTAACCCGCGAAATACTTGCCATGCTTGCACCAGCTGCTGTGGAAAAACAAATTGACCTTGAATTTGAAAGCGATGCTGAAAATTTAACTGTTTATGGCAACTCAACTGCGCTGGGAATATTAATTCGTAATCTTGTAGATAACGCGATACGTTACTGTAATGAACATGGTCGGATTATAGTGCGTTTAGCTAAACTGCAAAATGAGATAATGCTTGAGGTCAGTGATAATGGACCAGGTATTCCTCCAGAATTGCAATCGCGTGTTTTTGAACGTTTCTTCCGCGTCCTCGGAAACAAGAGCCCAGGCAGTGGTCTTGGCTTGGCCATAGTTCAACAGATTGCCGAGTTACATGGTGGAAGACTCATGTTGGATACTCCAAAAGAAGGCACCGGTTTAATTGTAAGATTTTTTGTTCCTATCGAGGAAAAATAAGGTGAACCTTTTATTTTCTGTAGCCGAATTAATGTAGCGTAATCCAGGCTAAAAACACTTAAACAACCATTTGTTACCTTATCGAACCGCCAAAACTTGTAGTGCATCACGAATTAACTGTTCACAACTTTTAGAGCCATCATTTATCTTATTGACTGCTTTTAATGCCTCTTGAGGCTTATAGCCTAAGGCTTCTAAAGCACTCACTGCTTCATCTGGCCCATTCATCAGAGGAATCGCTTTACTCAGTGAGTTAGAAACGGAGCCAGAAAATTGTTTTATACTGTCACGCATTTCAACAACCAAACGCTCCGCAGTTTTTTTACCTATACCAGGCAATTTCATTAAAAAAGAGGCATTTTCCTGTTGAATGCATTGTATAAACTCATTCGGAGTAGTACTAGAAAGTATCGACATAGCGACTTTGGGGCCAATACCATTTACCTTAATTAACGCTCTGAACAACTCTCTTTCTTGTCGCTCTAGAAAACCATATAACAATAAAGCATCCTCACGCACTACTGTATGTATATGTAATCCTATAGAACCATTGATGCTTTCTAGTTGAAAAAAGGTATTTAATGAAGTTTCAACATCGTATCCAACGCCATGGACATTAAGAACCAATTTTCCTGGTTGATGCTTATCTATAATCTGCCCATCCAACCAACCAATCATCTCTTCCGTCTCCTCAATCCTCGTCTGCCAATTACAGATGATAAATTATGACGCATATGACTATGACATATTGCTATAGCCAATGCATCCGCAGCATCTTTTTGTGGTGCCTTATTCAATGCAAGAAGATGTACAACCATATGGCTTACCTGAGCTTTTTCTGCAGCCCCATAACCAACCACCATTTGCTTGATTTCACGCGCTGAATACTCACTTACTTTCACGCGATGTGATGCTGCAGCAACCATCGCCACGCCGCGAGCATGCCCTAATTTTAACGCTGAATTGGGATTTTCATGCATAAATATCTGTTCGATCGCAACTTCGGCTGGTGAATAATGATCCATTAATTGACAAATACCATCATAGATTTGCAATAATTTTTGACTTAACTCACTATCTGGATTAGTACGTATACAGCCACTATCAATGTATTCGATTTTACGGTCTGATTCTTTTATCAGACCGTATCCGGTTATCCTTGATCCGGGATCTATCCCTAAAATAATGCTCATTAATTCATTGATTCTAATAATTTTTCTGAAAATTCAGCATTGCTATATACCTCTTGCACATCATCGAGGTCTTCCAGCATATCAATTAACTTTAAAAGACTTTCTGCTGAATCATCGTCGATAGGGACTAAAGTTTGTGCCCGCATGGTTAAATGAGATTGTTCAATTTCCAGGCCTGCCTCTGTTAGCGCATTTAATACACTATGATAGGCCTCAACAGGAGTAATTACTTCAATTTGTCCTTCATCTACAGAAACATCACTGGCTCCTGCATCTATCGCAATTTCCATAACCTGTTCTTCAGACTGACCAGATGCCATCAAAATCTCTCCCTGATTGGTAAAGAGATAAGATACTGAACCGTCCGTTCCCAAATTGCCACCATTTTTCGTAAATGCATGACGCACTTCGGAGACAGTTCGATTTTTATTATCAGATAAACAATCTACCAGAACCGCAACTCCGCCAGGTCCATAACCTTCGTAACGCATTGCGGTCATTGCTTCGCCATCAAGTCCGCCAACACCACGTTTGATGGCATTATCAATTGTATCACGCTTCATATTTGCACCAAGCGCTTTTTTAACCGCATCTCTTAAACGCGGATTGGAGGACTCTTCCCCTCCTCCCATACGTGCTGCTACGGTAATCTCACGAATTAATTTAGTAAATATTTTTCCACGTTTTGCGTCTTGAACCCCTTTACGGAATTTAATATTTGCCCACTTACTATGACCTGCCATAATACTACCTCAAAACCTTATTTAATTTTGTATAAATTATACATGCTCTTTTGTTAAAAAGAATAACTTAACTTTCATTTAGGCTCGACATTTTTAACTTTTTTAGACTATAGTAGCCACCAACATTAAGTTTTTAATTTTTGAAATGTAGCCTTGATGCTTTATTTGCCCCTATCATCCCGAATTACATTCTGGTGTTCCCTCGTTGACTTGGGATGACGAATACAAACATCTAAGCTATTCAATGAATCATAAACGCTAAAGGAGATCAACAGTGTATTTGCAAGGATTTGGTAATCATCATCAAACTGAAGCAGTTCCAGGTGCTTTACCCACCAGCCAAAATTCACCACAACACTGTAACTTAGGGCTTTATGCTGAACAATTAAGTGGAACGGCCTTTACTCGTCCAAGGCAAAATAATTTGCACAGCTGGCTTTATCGAATACTACCTTCTGTAGTTCAAGGCAACTATCAAGCCTATGAAATGGAACTGTTTAAACCCTATCATGCAGAACAGTCACCTAATCCCTTACGTTGGTCTCCCATAGATTTATTTAAAGAAGAGGATTTTGATTTTGTAGAAGGAATGTTCCACCTTGCTGGAAGTCAACATGTGAATGCATATCTTTATCATTGTACTCGATCCATGCAAAACAAATACTTTGCTAATAATGATGGAGAAATGCTTTTTGTTCCTTACTCTGGCGAAATTAATTTACACACTGAATTTGGAAAATTAAATATTTGCCCTGGTATGATAGCCGTCATTCCCCGCGGTGTTAAATTCAAAATGGAGCTTGTTGGTCCTGAAACCAAAGGATACCTTTGTGAAAACAACGGTAATCCGCTGACTCTGCCTCAGTTAGGACCTATAGGCGCAAACGGTTTAGCTAACCCTCGACATTTTCAATATCCACTTGCTGCATTTGAACAAGGTATTACTGAAGTCACTCTGATCTGTAAGTATCAAAATAAATTATGGACAGCAAAATGCAATCACTCTCCGCTTAATGTAGTAGCCTGGCATGGTAATTATGCACCCTATTGTTATGACTTGAGTTTATTCAATACAATTAATTCGGTAAGTTTTGATCACCCAGATCCAAGTATTTTCACAGTATTAACATCAGAAAGTGATACACCCGGCGTAGCCAATTTAGACTTCGTCATTTTCCCTCCTCGATGGATGGTTGCTGAGCATACCTTTAGACCTCCTTACTACCATCGTAATTACATGAATGAGCTCATGGGCCTTGTTCGAGGTGAGTATGATGCAAAAAAAGAGGGATTTTCTCCCGGTGGAGTAAGTATTCATAATTGCATGACACCCCATGGGCCGGATCAAATAAGTTACGAAAAGGCTGCAACACAAAAACTTAAACCTGAACTTTATTTAAATACCTTAGCCTTTATGTTTGAAACAAAGGACGTATGGCAAGTTACGGAACAAGCAATGCGTATTCCTCAGATGCAAAAAGATTACGCAAACTGCTGGCAAGGGCTTAAAGCAAATTTTGAGTGTCCGTAAATCAGGCTGAGAAAAAACCGAACTAATACATTAACCTAACTCTCTCCCGCAAGCGGGAGAGGTTCTTTAAAACAAATCTTCCTGCGTTAATCCCATTTTTTCCAACAAACCACGCAATGTCTTTAATGCTTCAACTTGAATTTGACGAACACGTTCTCTTGTTAAATCAATTTCCTTACCCACATCCTCCAGAGTTGCTTTTTCAAAACCCCTCAGGCCAAATCTTCTTGCAATAACCTGCTGTTGATTTTCAGTCAATTTATCCAATAAAGATTCTATATGTAAGCGTAAATTTTCATTGGTTAAGAGTTCTGCAGGATTCACACTGTTTTCATCAGCGATCGTATCCAATAGTGATTTATTTTCATCAAAGCCTATGGGGGTATCTACAGAAGTTACCTTATCGTTTAACCCCAGCAGTTTTTGCACATCCTCCAGAGGCTTATCAACCATTTCCGCAATTTCTTCGGGTGAAGGCTCATGATCTAATTTTTGGGTGAGTTGCCTTGCCGCCCTAAGATACACATTCAGCTCTTTAACTACATGGATAGGTAAGCGAATTGTTCGGGTTTGATTCATGATTGCACGTTCAATCGTTTGCCTTATCCACCATGTCGCATAAGTGGAAAATCGAAAACCTCGTTTCGGATCAAATTTCTCTACGGACTTCATTAGCCCCAAATTGCCTTCTTCAATTAAATCAAGAAGCGGCAACCCACGATTAAGATAACGACGTGAAATTTTAACGACCAAACGTAAATTGGACTCGATCATTTTTTTTCGGGCAGCAACATCCCCCTTCAAAGCAAGGGTTGCATAATGCACTTCTTCTTCAGCGCTAAGTAAAGGAGAAAATCCGATTTCGCTCAAATACAGTTGAGTCGCATCCATCATTTTTAGAGCATTTTTGCCACGAAAAGTAGGAAATGCGATATCATCAGTAAAATCATGAAGCTCTTCATCTTCATCATCTTTTTCAAGAAGCGAATCAATGTCTTCAGCCATTAAGAGCGATTCATCGTCTGGTTCAGTCCATTCCCCATCCTTAAGTTCCGGTTCTTTAATTGACTCATCGTCTTCGTGCATTCTTTTTCACCTATAGTGTTAGTCATGTTGCGAAATTTATTCCATAACTACATTATACTTCAAAACAAAGATTATTGTTGCTATAACTATAAGCTATCTGTCAACCTTTTTGTAGATAATTCAAAGGATTGACTGGTATACCCGATTTTCTGATTTCAAAATGAACACCGGTATATTTACGATCTACAACCCCAACTTCGGCAATAATTTGCCCTGCTCTTACATGTTGTCCTTCGGAAACCATAATTTTTGAGTTATTCCCGTAAGCAGTTAAATAACCGTAATTATGTTTGATAATAATTAAGTTACCATAACCAGCCAGGCCACTTCCAGCATAGGCGACTACCCCAGCTGCCGCAGCGATTACCTTCTCTCCTTTTCTAGAAGCAATATTTATGCCTTTTTTACCTTGTTCAGGGACAAAGGAGGTAACTACACGCCCACTCACAGGCCACAACCATCCTGAAGGAGAACGAGCAAATCGGTTTGCAGGCGAATGAATGACATAAGGCCTTGTTGGAGGTCTCATGGAGTAATGCCTCATTGGAACGCTTCGATGAACTGTTTGCCTGTGCCTTGGAATAATACCTTGTAAGTTGATTACCTGCCCAACCCTTAATGAGTAGGGGGGGCTTATATGATTCAAGCGTGCCAGAGTTCTATAATCCGTATCATAACGAAATGCAATGGAAAAGAGTGTATCTCCATGTTTTACAACATAAACTTTTTGTTGGCGCCAGGGATTCCATTTTAACTCAGTGACAGGAGCTAAATTGCTACCACATCCAACTAAGGTGATGACGAGGAAAAGACATAATAATCTTTTGCAAAATGTACCTATCATTTATTACCTCAAACACAATTGTTTTATTCGATGCGGATCCCATTGAGCCAATTGGCTAATTGATCAAACATTTTGTAATTCGTCATATCCAAATGAAGTGGTGTAATTGAAACATACCCTTCGCTTATTGCATAAAAATCAGTTCCAGGACCTGCATCTGCTTGTGGTCCAGGCAAGCCTATCCAGTAAATAGGACGTCCTCTGGGATCCCGGTCTTTCACAATAGGTTCCGCGCTATGCCGAGTTCCTAAGCGAGTTACTTGCAAACCCTTTAATTGATGTAATGGCATATCAGGAACATTAATATTTAAAATAGTTTGTGACGGAAGGCTGTGTTTGCTCAATTTCATCACCAAATGTTTGGCAATAATAGCGGCTGTTTCATAATGTTGAATGTTATCTCCCACCATAGAAATCGCAAGAGCAGGCAAACCCAAATAGCGCCCCTCCACTGCGGCAGCTACAGTGCCGGAATAAAGAGTATCATCCCCTAAGTTAGCACCATCATTTATTCCAGAAACAACCATGTCAAATTGAGTATCTAAAAGACCGGTTATTGCTAGATGTACGCAATCAGTCGGTGTACCTTCAACACTATGATAACCGTTGTCCAGTTTTTTGACTTTTATGGGTTGAGACAGAGTTAAAGAGTTACTTGCTCCGCTTCGATTTCTATCTGGCGCAACCACATCAACAGTCACACAAGTTGATAATTCTTTTGCCAGCACATTAATTCCGGGTGCAAAAACTCCATCATCATTACTTATCAATACATTCATTTTTAACTCGTTGGTGATTCAAACCATTTTACTACTGCCAAATGATCCGTTAAGTCACTTTTGTTTTTAGTTAACTCGGCTTGTAAATTGGTATTAGTAGCCCCAGTTTTTAATTGTTCCTGCTGCTTTGCTATGGTTTCCTGCAAAGCCAGTATTTTTTTCCCAAAACCTTGGGGACTGAGCTGTAATTGATAAGCCAGTTGGTTCATCCGATTGGCAAGGGCTTCGAGTTGGTCGCAGGTCAAGCCCCGTGGTTGTCTTTTTGGACAACTCTTTATCGCTTGTTGCAATTCATTGGGGTGCGATTTGTAATAATGTTCATTGCTTTGCGAACATGATGTCACTCCTAAAATTACGAATAGCACTGCCAAATATTTATTCATACTCAACCTATTATAAACTACAAAAAAGCGATATTATCATTAGACAACTGCTAACGCCATCTTAAGAGATAACCATGCTTGATTTTAAATTGCTACGTGATCTGCAAACAGGAGAACAATATATTGAAACTTCTCTTTGTGGTAAACCACTCCTTACTACGCCCCAATTAAATAAGGGTACAGCATTTACTAATGAAGAAAGAAAAGAGTTTGGACTTTTAGGTAAGCTTCCTCATCGAGTTGAAACATTGGATGAACAAGTCAAACGCGCCTACTTACAATATTCGAGTTATACCACACGGTTACAACAAAATATTTATCTCAATAACTTACATGATAAGAATCAGATCCTTTTCTATAAATTAATCAATCGGCATTTAGGTGAAATGCTGCCTGTAATATATACCCCTATAGTAGGAACCGCTGTAAAACGCTTTAGTCATGAGTACAGGCAGCCGAGAGGATTGTATATTTCTCATTCAGATAAAAATCAAATCGATGAAATATTAAAAAATCGATCCAATCCTGAAATTGATGTAATAGTGGTTACCGATGGAGAAGGTGTTCTGGGGATTGGGGACCAAGGGATTGGAGGCATGGATATTCCTGTTGCCAAACTGATGGTTTATTGTTTATGCGGCGGTATTGAGCCGACCCGTACCCTGCCAATTTTTCTAGATGCAGGTACAAACAACCAAGAGCTTCTTAATGATCCCATGTACCTGGGCTGCCGCCATCCACGAATTAATTCAGCAGCATACGATGAATTCATTTCAACCTTTGTTCATGAAATTCACAAACAATTCCCCAATGCCTTTTTACACTGGGAGGATTTTGGTCGAGGCAATGCACGACGCATTCTGGATAAATTTCAAGATCAACTGTGTACCTTTAATGATGATATTCAAGGTACTGGTGCGGTGACATTAGCTGCTTTATTGGCGGCATGCGATGTAACCGGTTCAAAATTACATGAACAACGTATTGTGGTATTTGGCGCAGGATCGGCAGGAACAGGGATTAGCGATCAGATTATTGACGCTATGGTTCGCGAAGGACTCAGTCATGAAGAAGCCTATCAACGTTTTTGGCTCATAGACCGCCAAGGGCTATTACTCAATACTGACCCTGACCTAACTGAGGCACAGAAATGCTATGCTCGTAACTCCAAAGAAATTGAGGCATGGGCTATCAATGAAAAACAACACCCTTCACTGACTGATACTGTAAGACATGTTAAACCGACTATTCTTATCGGTTGTTCTGCTCAACCAGGAGCATTCTCTCAAGACATCATTGAGACGATGTCCATTAATTGTGAACGCCCTATTATATTTCCATTATCAAATCCTGATGAACGATGCGAAGCGAAACCTGCAGATATCTTAACATGGAGTCAAGGACGGGCATTAATTGCTACAGGGACAGCGTTTCCTGCTGTTGAATACCATAATCGCATGGTACAAATTGCTCAATGCAATAATGCATTGGTTTTTCCCGG
This sequence comes from Legionella cherrii, assembly GCF_900635815.1. Classification (NCBI taxonomy): domain Bacteria; kingdom Pseudomonadati; phylum Pseudomonadota; class Gammaproteobacteria; order Legionellales; family Legionellaceae; genus Legionella; species Legionella cherrii. The sequence goes on along the minus strand of NZ_LR134173.1, from coordinate 2,226,727 downwards.
GATAGGCTTGGGAGTACTTGCTGTTAATGCAACAAAATTAACAAAGGAAATGATTCTGGCTGCAGCACATGCATTATGTAAATTTGCACCGAGTAAAAAGGAAAGTTATTTACCTTTATTACCTTCTCTAGATGATGCCCAAACTGTTGCTAAGGAAATAGCAGTAGCTGTAGCACGTTGTGCAATCGATTCTGGCCTTGCGCAAAAAAACCATGACGCAGATTTGGAGAAATTGGTAGCAGATATGTTTTGGGAACCAAGATATTTGCCATTTAAATTGAAAAAAAATTGATTCTTGGTGCACAACGAGCCAACGTCATCCCTAGTGCAACGAGAGATCTCCAAGCTGTAGCATCTTATTTATAATAGGAGATCTCCCGTTGCACTAGGGATGGCCCCCCTCCCCCATTTCCCTCATTTTTTAACCGAATGCATACTCAGGATTTGCAAGAAGCTCCATACTTCTTGGTATAGAAGCGACACGTAAAGAGGAATTGAGTTGGATAATCCCAAGGCCACCAGTATTTTTCCGACCTATAGTTAAATCAACTTTAAGTAATTGGATTACATTCCCATTTTCATATTGATAATTAATCTTTAAAGGAAGGGTTAGTGTCCATGTATTGTCCCTAGATTCAACAATTTGTATTTTTCCATCTATTTGGCTTGTTGCCCTTAATTTTTTGGTTTTAAATGTTCTCATGTTGCCTGATTTTTCCAAGGAACTTATAAACTCATACCAAGCCTGCTCGGTATAACAAGACTGCAATTTCTTCAATTGTAAATCTATGGCCTCGGAGTCAAAATTAAACGATTTTGTTACAGCATACTGAGCCCAATCCGATATAATGTTTTCATTGATTTCATGAGTTTCAGCAGAAACTTTATAATCACAATCAATCAACTCTGCTTTCTTTTGTTGTTCTGCTTGAACTTGTTGCGCTTTTTGAACTGGGTCAATGTTCTTATTGGATAAATGAGTCACTGCTGTATTTGCGTTAGCGGGATCATTAAGGGTAGCAATAATTCGCGCAATACCAAAATCACCAGAAGGTTTACGCTCCATGGTTAAATCAACATTCAAAAATTTAATTACTTTAATTTGTTTGTTTTGATAAACAACTTGTAAAAGTAACTCCATATTCCATTGATTATTTCGTGTTGCAATGAGTTTTGTTTGACCACTCACCTTACTGCTCATCATAAGATTTTGTGATTTGATTGCCTCAATGTTTCCTGATTTATCTAAAGCATTCTTAAAGTGCTCCCAACCTTTTGCTGTATAACAAGATTTTAATTTCTGTAACTGAGTATCTATAGAATCCGAGTTAAAATCAAAAGATTGGATTGCGGCATTTTCAGCCCATTTTTTAACTAGTTCTTCATCGATCTTGGTGATTCCGTCCGGAACTTTGAATTCACAATTGATAGCCTCTGGGGTCTTTAGTAGTTCAGAAGTAGTGTTAAAAATTATTTTGGGGACCTGCGTGGCTTGCAAAAGTTCGAGAGCTTGTACAGGTTGAATTTTATTAGTCTGTTGCATGGAACCAGGTCGCTGGTTAATGGAAGGGATATGCGCATTGGATACCAAAACTTCAGCATGATTGAAAGATGAGGAATTAACACTAGGAATAGCGTTCGTTTTTAAAATGACAAGCTCACCACTGTTTTTCCTGCCTATGGTTAAATTTACATTTAATTGAGTAATTTGATTTTTATCATTTGGGTGGACTAGTTGCATGGGGAAACTAATATTCCATTGATTTTTTTTATTTTTGGCGAGTTGACGTTTCTTGTCTCTCTGTTGGCTATCTAAATTTTGAGTTTTCAGCGTTTCTATTTTATCTAAATGTTCTAATGCAACCTTTAATCCAACTGCACCTTGTTCTTTCAAATAGGTGAATAACTGAGGCAATTTTGTATCCACGAAATCTGATTTAATAGCAAGCAACTGATTTTGAGCCCATTCAAATCCATTGGCTTTGGAAGGATTTGCTATCGCTACAACTTCCTCAGGATTTTTATCAATAGAAGCTAAATTTACTGGCTGAGCTTCCATTGATTTCTTATGATTTTGTACCTGATGTTTTTGTAATTGAGGTCGGGTCTTTTTTGCATCATCGCGCACTGATTTTAGACATAATTTGGGCAGGTTTAGTGCTTTATCTAGTTCAGAAAAAGATTTTATTGGAGCCCTGGTGAATAACGAAGTGAGAAACGAACCAACCGTTTTTTGTATGTTTTCAACATTATCCATTTGCTGAGTTACACTCAAAGAGAAACCTTTCATTGCTTCTCTTATTGTTATTGCTTTTTGAGATAACGGGGCAGCACGTGGTGTTGCGACAATTTGAGCTATGCCGAGTTTAAATGCGTTTCTCCAGCTGATAACTATGTAAACATTAAGGAAATGCGTCACCTCTTCTTTATCATTTTTATAAAAAACTTTAATGGGCACATTCATTTGCCACTGATTTTCCTGAGTATCAATCAATTGAACTTCCCCATCTAAGCTGCTGCTCACCATTAGATTTTGAGTTTTAATTGAATTAATATTTTTTGAATCGTGTAATGCATTAACGAAACTAGTCCACCCATTTTTAGTATAGCAAGCTCTTAAATTTTTTAACTGGGTATCAAAAGACTGAAAATCAAAATCAAAAGAATGGAGCACAGCATATTCGGCCCACCTTACAACCAAGGCTTTATCAATTTTTTGAGTGTCACCAGAAATCCGATAATCACAATTGATTCCAACTGATTGCGGCTTTTTTGATGTCGTGTTCTTTTTGGGGTTAGTTGTGTCTGCTTTTTGTATCCCTTGATGAGATTTGAAATTCGTAGATATGCTTTCAGAAAGAATAGCTGGAGTTTGTGCAGCATATATTGGAACCATGCTTAAATGAAATAATGCGCCACAAACTATAATTTTTTTCATGAGAGAACATCCTTATTATTATTATCCAATTTCTCTTTCTTATTGTCTGATAATTATAGTTAACACTCTGAATCGGACTATTCTAATAAAGAGTGTATTAAACAATACAAAAATTTCAACATGGCTGAACTTGTGCAAGAGAGCCCAAAACACTCTTGTTGCCCTTGAATGTTGAGAGGCTTTGTTAGATAAAAAAATCAGATCAAATTATTTTTTTA